>NZ_JIAD01000001.1:0-328821 GCF_000688015.1 Eubacterium sp. AB3007 | reverse complement strand
AGTGCTCTCTGCGGCTTTATTCAGTGCCTCCACCCGCTTGCGCTGCGCTTCCTCCAACATGCGCAGCAGTTTCTTGATCCCGTCACCGCTCATACAGTTCAGTTCCAGAACGCTGGTACTCTCTGTAGAGAGTGCATCCATCCACCGTCTGTTTTCTGCCGGATCCGCCAGATCTTTCTTGTTCAGAACGATGATGCGGGGCTTGTCCCCCACCAACTCGTCGATGATTGGATTACGACTGGACTGCGGGATCCTGGCATCGATCACCTCGATAACGATGTCTACCATCTTAAGGTTGTTCCGGATCAACTCCCGTGTTTTCTTCATGTGGCCGGGATACCAGTTGATGTTCTCGATCATGTTTCTTACCTTGTATACAACGCTTTAGTTACATAAAATAAGGGGAACCGCGAGGTTCCCCTTAAGAGTCTATTTAACGACTTTCTTCTGTCTGATCTTAGCAGCCTTACCGGTTCTGCTACGCATGTAGTGCAGTCTGGCTCTTCTGACTCTGCCCTTGCGAACAACCTCGATCTTCTCGACCCAGGGAGAATGCAGTGGGAAAGTCTTCTCAACGCCGATTCCGGACGCGATCCTTCTGACTGTGAAAGTCTCTGCGATCCCTCCGTTCTGGCGCTTCAGTACATATCCCTCAAAGATCTGGATTCTCTCTCTGTTTCCTTCCTTGATCTTGATGTGTACTCTGACTGTATCACCTACACTGAATTCAGGAATATCGTTCTTCATATAATCCTGAGCAACAGCATCTAAAACGTTCATTCTGTGTATCCTCCTTCCTCTCGTAGACGTTCGTGAAATCCTTGGCTCTGCCTCCTCCAGAGGAACGCCCGTAATACATCAGCCATAATATCACATTTTCCATCACAATGCAAGGACTTTTTTGCTGTATGGTGTGTCAGTGTGTCAAAAAGAACCGTCCCCTTTGACACACGCTATGCACGAGGGTGCGTGCGGTCGTAGACATCCTTGATTCTGGTCCTGGTGTTCTCAAAATACGCCTGGGTAGCCAGTATATCCTCGTGCCCCATCATCTCCTGAAGAGACTTCATGTCGATCCCGTTCTCCACCATGTGCATGGCAAAAGAATTCCGCAAAGTCTGCGGAGTCAGCTTCTCAGAAAGATCCGCCGCGTCCCCGTACTGCTTCAGTACCTTCCAGAACCCCTGCCTGGTGAAGGCCTTTCCCACATAGTTCAGGAACAGCGGACTGTCCTCGGTATCCTCTTCCTCCCGAAGCAGCGCCATCCTGCTCTCCTCCAGATAAGTCTTCAGCGCTCTTCGGCACGGCTTACCCATAGGCACGATCCTGGCTCTCCCGTGGTTGCCGTTGCATTTCACAAAGCCCATCGTCAGGTTGATATCCGCCATGGTCAGTTCGATGATCTCGCTGACCCGGATCCCAGTGGCGTAAAGCAGTTCCAGCATGGCTTTGTCACGTTTCCCCTTGATGGACTCGTCCGGGAGCTCCAGCAGATGTTCCACCTCCTCTACAGAAAGATAGGAGATCTCTTTCCGCTCGATGCGAGGCGACTTGATCCCCTCTGTGGGATCCTCCTGGATCACTCCCTGTCCGATAAGATACCGGTAAAATGCCCGTAGGGAAGCCAGTTTCCGGTTCACTGTGGCGCGGGACTTTCCTTCCTTCTTAAGGAGCATGATGTATGCGACCACCTGGGTATTGGTCGCCTTCTCCAGCGTCATGCCCTTCTCCTCCAGATAATGGCCGAACCCGTTCAGATCCTGCCTGTATGCCGCCAGGGTGTTCCTGGAGGCTTTCTTTTTCTTTTCTATATATTCCAGAAATGCAGTTGTCATGATCTTCCTCTCTATCCGATATATTCATCCAACTCACCGCTGTCTACAAGGGCCCTGGTCATGAGGATCCCGATCTGCGTCTTGGCATCCGGGATCTCACCTCGCATACACATGTCAGACAGTTCCCATATGTCATGGTATTCCACATCCAACGCCTCATTGGCATCCAGCGACTGCTCCCCGCTGTTCAGTCCGGTACAAAGATAGATGTAGACCACCTCATCCGTAAACCCAGGAGAAGGCATCATCGGCGCCAGCAGCCGGATGTTCTCAGCAGAGTATCCAGTCTCTTCCTTCAGTTCTCTGCCTGCAGTCACCAGTGGATCCTCTCCAGGATCCGCCTTCCCGGCAGGAAGCTCAAACACCACCTGCTCAAAGGCCTTGCGATACTGCCTTACCATAGGAATTCTTCCGTCCGGCAGCAGTGCCACCATTGCGGCCCCGGCACAGTGCTCAGCTATTTCCCGAATAGACTCACCGTCCACCGTGGTGACCCGATCTACTCGTACATTGATTAGTTTCCCTCTGAACGCATACTCCGAACTGAGTGTCTTCTCTTCAAATATCATGATGGTATACTCCATTTTCCTTGTTTTACAATATTATAGCACTTGTCAACAAAGTTTTTAAGTAATATTCAGAAAAAATCCTATAAATTTTGTTTTTTGGTATTGCATTTTACTTTATCATCCAGTATAATCAAGATGTGGTTATCCCCCTGATAACCTCATTAATCTCTAATCCCAATACCCCTTTTGAACAAAGTAGACTGCTCCCCTGCGGTCTATTTTGTTATTTTTGTCACAACACGGGTATAAGGATAGTAAACCAAGTGTTTTAACCGAGGAGCCAACATGAAAACCATCACAGAACGCTATCGCCTGACACCCTACAGTAGCCGGACGTTTGATATGTACTTCGGTGGTCGGTCACTTTGCATCTTCGATATCGAGACCACCGGCCTCTACCCGCGCCGCGATCAGCTGATCCTGAGCGGGTTGATTTCGATCGACAATAACCTGGCAACGGTAACCCAATATTTCGCAGAGGATCCCTCTCAGGAGAAGGCCGTTGTGGACGCTACACTGAAGCAACTAGCCCTATCCGACGTCATTATCACCTACAACGGGCGCTCCTTCGACCTACCCTTTCTGCAGGCCCGGGCCAAACGATATCGGCTCCTAGCCCCTGCTTCCTTCTGTGACCTGGATCTCTACACTGTCCTGCGCTATCACTCTGACCTGAAGGATATGCTGGGCAGTCTCCGCCAAAAGTCCATCGAAAAGTTCATGGATCTGGCCACCACCAGAGATGACGAGATCGATGGCGGCGAAAGCGTCCGTCTCTACAACCGGTACCTGGAGTCGCCTAACACCGCTCTGGAGAAGACCATCCTCCTGCACAACCATGACGATATCATGCAGCTTTACCGCATCCTTCCGGTCATCGAGAAGTCTCGCTTCCACAGAGCCATGGCCTGCCTGGGATTCCCCGCCGGACAAAGCTTTGTGCAGCGGTGCCAGGTAAAGAAAGACGGTCTGCACATTGCAGCCCGCCTTCCGCAGCCCGTAGACTATATTCACTTCCCAACCGAGGCATTCCCCTGCAGCATCACCGCCTCCAGCGGAGAAGACACCTGCGAGATCCTGGTGCCTGCCATCACCGCCGCGAAAGGGCTTAGCGTTGCCGATGCCCAGAATCTGCTGCAGGACGCAGGAGGCATTCCGGAGGATCTGGCCTGCATGCCCGGCATGGAGAGTGGCTACCTGATCCTCTCTGATCACGGCACATCCAGCGACGCCACCATCAATCGATTCGTCATGTCACTGATGCCGGTGATCGAAGGGATGATACCCCTGGTTGAGTAAAAAATAACTGAAATACTTCTTGGCATTTCTACCCGGTTGTGCTATAATGGTAAAGACGTTTTGCGCCAGTAGCTCAGGGGATAGAGTAGCACACTCCGAATGTGAAGGCCGAGGGTTCGATTCCCTCCTGGCGCACCATCACAGGAACCATTGGAATTTCAACGATTCTATGGTTCCTGTTTTGTTTTTTGGCAAGCTATCGGTGGTCATCCCATTCCTTCCGTCAGTGCCCGCAGGCCTTTCAGATCTATGAGACGCAGACGGCCGCGACCGGTTTCCACCAACCCATCGGCCACGAACCGGCGAATGATCCTGGCGACCACTTCACGCGCGGTATTGATCTCCCGAGCGATCTGCTCATGGGTGATATGGATCTCCGGCACCTGCCCGGACCCGATCCCATTCCCAGCGACCTGATCCAGTAGAAATGCCGCGATCCGCTGATCGATACCATAGAACAGGATCTGCTGCATAGTCCACATCACATCGGAGAAACGCTCTGTCAGGACCTCGTAGATGTAACTGCGGACATAGACGTTCTCTTCCTTCAGCCCCTTCAACACCACCGTAGGCAGGATCAGGATCCGGCTGTCCTCCTCCACCACCATCTCCGTGTCGAAGGTGATCTGGTACAGAATGCAGGAGGCGGTAAGCACATCCGTCTCTCCTTTGTTGATATGATAGAGGGTGATCTCCCTGCCCTCCTCTGAGACCATGTACGCACGAACAGAGCCCTGCAGGACTACCACCATCCCCAAACAGTCCCCATCGGTAGCATGAAGCATACTCCCCGCCTCATACTCCCGGATCACCGCAAATTCCATCAGTCTGGTCCGTTCCCGCTCTGACATATGCGCCCAGAAGGGCATCCTCTCGATCTGGTTTCTCGTCTCCTGACTCTTGTCCATAGTCTCTCCTATCCAAAAAAAACAGATGATATACATCAAGTATACCATCTGTCAAAGGCTATTTTCAATAGTTACATCCGGCAGCTTACTTCATCATCTCCAGGATGCTCTCCTTGGGCTGCACACCCATGGTGTGGCTCACAGCCTCTCCATCCTTGAACACATACAGTGTAGGAATGCTCATGATCCCGTACTGCCGCGCCAGCTCCGGCTGCTCATCCACGTTCACCTTGCCGACCTTGAACTCCGGGTGCTCCTCCGCGATCTCCGCGACCACAGGTCCCAGCATCTGGCACGGTCCGCACCAGCTCGCCCAGAAATCCACCAGTACCGGCACCTCAGATTCCATTACCTCTGCCTGAAAATTGTCCTTTGTCAATACTACTTCTGCCATTGTATTCTCCTTTCCTGCACCCTGCCATCCATTGGCGGCGTGCGCTTTCTTCACTGTTTATGGTTTTATTATAGCGTTTTGGCGAGAGTCGTTCTGTGACCTTGTCACAAAACCTCGTATCCCAATCCCCTCAGATGTGATATAATCTTCTCAGGGACAAAGCCATGGGCTGTCCCCAAGGAGGCAAACCATTATGAAGATCATACTCTCAGGCATTACGACACTGGGCATCGAGCTTTGTGCACGGCTGCAGGACGAAGGCCACGAGGTCATCCTCATCGAGCGGGAACTGCCGCGGATCCGCTACAGTCTGGATACCAAGGACATCCGTGTCATCCGGGGCAACTGCGCCGCCATCAGCGCCTTGCAGGAGGCGGGCATCATGGAGGCGAACATTCTGATCGCCGCCACAGAGTCCGATGAGAAGAATCTCCTCAGCTGCATCACTGCCCACGACCTGAACAGTGAGATCCGTACCATCGCCAGAATACGCACGCCGGACTACTCAGAGACCACAGGGCTCTACTATGACAAGTTCGGGCTGTCCATGACCATCGACCCGGAGCTCTACGCTGCCAAGGATATCGAGTCCTTGCTGGCCTATCCGGGTTTTCTGCATAGGGAACGGTTCGCCAGAGATATGACGGATGTCATGACCCTTGACATTCCGGAGGGCCACCCCCTGTGCGGCCACCCACTGATCGATATGCCCAAGATCACCGGGCTCCGGGCGCTGATCTGTGCCGTGGTACGCAACGGGAAGGCGGAGACACCGGGGGCGGATTTTGTTTTGCAGGCCCACGATCAGGTCTATGTAACTGCCTCTGAGAAGGACCTGAAGACCCTTCTCACCTCCTTTGGCAAACGCAAGAGGACACGTGACGTGATGATCATCGGCGGCGGCGATACCAGCCGCGAGGTGATCCGCCGTCTCAGGTCCAGACATTACCGCCTGACGGTCATCGAGCGAAGCCGCAGCCTCTGCGAGCAACTGGCCTCCAACTTCCACGATGTCACCGTCATCTGCGGAGATGCCAGCCACCTGTCCTTCCTGGATGAGCAGGGACTCGCCCAGCAAGACGCGCTGCTCTGCCTATCCGGCAGCGACGAGACCAACACCATCCTGGGCGTGTATGGAAACAGTCTGGACGTGCCAGAGATCATCATCAAACTGAAAGACGACGACTATCAGCGGATCTTCGGGCACAAGACCCACGGGAACATCATCAACCCCCGAAGGCTTTGTGCTGACAGCATTATCCGTTTCGTCCGGTCGCTGGAGGGCCAGTCCAACGCGGCTGTCTCCGTTCGCACCATCGCAGGAGACACCCAGATCGCCGAGTTCATCATAGGTCCCGGCGCGCGCCACTGCGGCGAGAAGCTGAAGGACATCCGTTTCAAGAGCAACGTATTGCTGGCATCCATCAACCGCTACGGAAGCAATATCCTTCCGGGTGCAGACTCCATGTTCCTCAGCGGCGACCGTGTGCTGGCTGTCTACTCCCGGGATGACATCAAAGGATTCAACGATCTGTTCAGATAAACTATAGACAGGAGACACCATGAACTACAAGAGAATCGGATGGTTCCTTGGAATCGTCCTTTTGATAGAGATCGCGCTCATGCTCCCCTCTTTGCTTTTCACCGCCAACAACGGCGATCACCAGGTGACGGGAGCCTTCCTGAAATCCATCGCGATCACGGGGGTGGCCGCGTTGCTGCTCCTGGGCCTGACCCGTTCGGAATCCAGACGATACGCCGGTTGGGAGATGTTCCTGTGCGCCGGGCTCAGCTATGTGGCTGTCTGCCTCACAGGGGCTCTGCCCTTCTGGTTTTCCGGTCATATGCCATCCTATATAGACAGCCTGTTCGAGATCACCTCCGGTTTCACCACCACAGGCGCCTCACTGCTGTCAGACGTGAGTGACCTGGGCCCCGGACTGTTATTCTGGCGCAGCTTCAGCCAGTGGGTCGGCGGTCTTGCTGTGCTTCTGTTCTTCCTTCAGCTGCTGCCAAACAACTCCTATCGTCGCGGCCACCTGCAGGAACTGATCCAGAGCGCCTCTCTCCGGCACAAAGCCGGGAGCTACCTGCCCATGGTCTCCCGCACCACGGAGAGGATCCTGTTGATCTACGCAGGCCTGACCCTGCTGGACATGCTCCTTCTGAAGCTCAGCGGCATGCCCATGTTCGATGCCTGCTGCATCGCCTTTGGAACGGCAAGCACCGGCGGATTTACCGTGCTGAACACAGGACTGACCAGTTATCCGGTTGCCGCCAAAGTCATCACCCTGCTTTTCATGCTCCTGTTCGGTATCAACTACGCTCTGTATCTATTGGGGAGCACGGGCAACTACAGGCAATTCCTACGGGACGAGGAGCTCCGCACCTATCTTCTGCTGATCCTCCTGAGTTCCCTTCTGGTCGCCTGGAGCATCTATCGCCGGGGTGACGCAGGCACAGCCCTGGGCGCCCTGGGAAGCGCTGCCTTCCAGGTCACCAGCATCATTACCACCACCGGCTTCACGGTGACCAATTTTGCCCAGTGGTCCGGCCTGGCCCTGACCCTGCTCTATCTGCTGCTGTGGTGTGGAGGCTGTATGGGAAGCACCTCCGGCGGGATCAAGATCGGCCGAGCCCTGCTGCTATCCAAAGATATCCACCGCACCATGGTGGAACGGCTGGAGCCCAACCGGGTCATGGTCATCCGCCTGAACGGAAAGACCGTCTCCGAAAGCACGATGCGCCGCATCGTCACCTTCCTGACGGTCTATTTCATGGTGGTCATCGCCTCTTTTCTGATCATCTCCGCAGATCCCAACGGCCACAGTATAGATGCGAACTTCTCAGCAGTGATCGCCTGCATCAACAACACCGGCACCGGCATCGCAGAGATCTCCGCCCAGGGCAGCTACGCCACTTTCAGTCCACTCTCCAAGATCGTTTTGATCCTGGACATGCTGGTGGGTCGCCTGGAATTCTATCCGCTGGCAGCCTTGGTCGCGGCGGTGGTCCGAAAAGGTTGAGTTCTTCCTGGCTTACCAAAAGGCGGCTGTTCCTCGAACAGCCGCCTTGTTTTTTACTGTGTGATCATGCTGCAGATATCCTTGCTGAGCTGCACAGGATCCTCCACTGCAAGTCCGCTCACCAGCGCTGCCTGGTCATAAAGCAGTCTGGCGATCACTGCCGCCCGCTCCTTGCCTTCTGCGCCGTGCGTGAACGCATCCTGCAGTTTCGCCATCACCGCATGCTCCGGATTGATCTGAAGCACCTTCTCCGCGCTGATATGCTCATCGGTAGGCATGGCGTTGATGGTCTTCTCCATCTCCAGAGAGATGCCGCCCTTGCTGATCAAGCAACACGCCGCGTCCGCCAGTTTTGCGGACAGGCTGACCTCGGCCACCTTTCCTCCCAGAGTCTCCTTCACAAAGTCCAGCAGATCCTTGTTTTCTTCCTCTGCCTTCTTGACGGCTTCCTTCTCTTCCTCCGACAGCTCCTCGGTCATGTCCTCGTCAGAAATAGATTTAAACGGCTTCTCCTTGTATTCGTTCACCATGCGGATGGCGAACTCGTCGATCTCGTCCGTCATATAGAGGATCTCATACCCCTTGGCCTTGGCAGCCGCTGTCTGCGGGAGCATGTCGATCTTCTCGATGGTCTCGCCGGGAGCATAGTAGATGTTCTTCTGGTCCTCGCCCATGCGCTCGATGTACTCGTCCAGCGTGACCATCTTCTGCTCCGACGAAGAGTAGAACAACATCAGATCCATCAGGACGTCTTTGTGCATGCCGAAACTCTCGTACAAACCGAACTTCATCTGTCGGCCAAAGTTCTTGAAGAACGCCTCGTAGCCTTCCCGGTCGTCTTTCATCCACTTGACCAGTTCCTTCTTGATCTTCTTCTCCAGGTTCTTGGCGATGTTCTTCAGCTGACGATCCTGCTGCAGTGTCTCACGGGAGATGTTCAGCGACAGGTCCTGAGAGTCCACCAGCCCCTTCACAAAGTTGAAGTAATCCGGCAGCAGGTCCTTGCATTTCTCCATGATCAGCACGCCGCTGGAGTACAACTGCAGCCCCTTCTCATAGTCCTTGGTGTAGTAGTCATAGGGCACGTGACCGGGAATGAACATCAGCGCCGTATAGCTGGATACACCCTCTACGCTGGTGCGGATGACCCTGGCCGGATCCATGTAATCGGTGAACTTGCTCTTATAATACTCGTTGTAATCCTCGTCCTTGACCTTGCTCTTCTGGCGTTTCCAGATAGGCTCCATGGTGTTGAGGGTCTCCAGTTCGTGGATGGTCTCCATCTCCGGCTTCTCATCCTCCTCGGTGCCTTCCTTGGGCTGAGTCTTCTCCACCATCATCTGGATCGGGTAGCGGATGTAGTCCGAGTAGCGCTTCACCAGGTCGCGGATGGTGTACTCGCTGAGATAGTCGCTGAACTTTTCTCCTTCCACGTCCTCCTTCAGATGCAGCACCACACTGGTCCCGTTGCTCTCCATCTCGCTCTCTTCCACGGTGTATCCGTCAGAGCCGGTGGATTCCCACACAAAGCATTCCTCGCTGCCATAGGCTCTGGAAGTCACCTTCACCTGATCAGCCACCATGAACGCAGAGTAGAAACCGACACCGAACTGCCCGATGATATCCGTTGCCTTCTGTGCCTTGGCCCCAACGATGTCATTCTCATCCTTGCCATCCTCTGCATGCTCCTGCTTGAACGCAAGACTTCCGCTCTTGGCGATGGTGCCCAGGTTCTGCTCCAGCTCTTCCCTGGTCATGCCGATGCCATTGTCGCTGATGGTCAGCGTCCGCGCGTCCTTGTCCGCATCGATGCGGATCACAAAGTCAGAGCGCTTGATGCCGGTATCTCCGGACTCCAGGCTCTTGTAATACAGCTTGTCCAGCGCGTCACTGGCGTTGCTGATCAATTCTCTGATAAAGATCTCCTTGTTGGTATAGATGGAATTCACCATCAGGTCAAGCAGTTTCTTAGATTCTGCCTTAAACTGTTTCTTTGCCATTATCTCGCCTCCGATTATTCTGATTTAGCACTCTACATCTACGAGTGCTAACACACATATATACTCTACCACGTTCGCTGAAAAAGTCAAGTCCCTGCAAACAAAAAAACAGGGCTTTGTGCCCTGTAAAAACTATGATCAGTTGTGTACCACCACCGGCATGCCGGCATCCACGTTGTAGTAAAGCTCCTCTGCCTTGCTGTACGGCATGTTCACGCACCCGTGGCTTCCGGAATACCGATAGATGCTCCCGCCGAAGCTGCCCCGCCATGTAGCGTCATGACAGCCGATACCGCCATTGAATGGCATCCAGTAGGAAACCTTGGACTCGTACTTGCTTCCGTCCGCATTCTCTCCCCGCAGCGTGCACGGAGAGACCTTGTAGGCGATCACATAGAGACCGGTCGGTGTTCCGTACCCTTCTGCCTCGTTACCAGTGACCACATCGCTCTTGACGACGGTCTTGCCGTTCACCACGCACCAGAGTTTCTGGCGGCTGATGTCGATCTCCACATAGGAGTTGCCGATGTCGTTGCCGCTCGCCGGTGTCCTTCCGCCCTCATAGAGGAGGTCTCTGGTCACGTTGGTGCCTGCCGCAAAGTCCTTCTTCAGCTGCTTGTACTCCGCAGAGGTATCCACATAGACACCGTAGTTACCGCCGCTGACATGGACATGGCCGCCCACCAGATCCAGGTCATACTCCCCGCCGCTGACACTGAAGTTCTCCCGGAGCTTCTTGACGTATTTCTTGAGTTTTTTCTTCTTGATAATGCGATTCCCCTGCGCATCCGCCTCGATGAACTTGTTCATTTCCTTTGGCGGAATGGTGTAGGGACCCTTGAAGGTGTTCAGCTTGATCTCCTGCGACAGGTACTTCTTGCAGTACTCCAGCCGCTGCTGGATCTCCGGGCTGTTGGCCTTGATGGTGGGCTGCAGTCGGAAATCGTCCGGATCGTACTGGAACTCCATCTCGTTGGCACCGACACTGTCCATCAATGCCTGCTTGAGTTTCCTGGTATCAATGCCGTTACCGTAAACCTCGGACACCACGTTGAAATCATGAGTCGTCAGATCCACGTAGGCGTTCTTGGTCTCCTCGGTGCCCTTGGCATGCTTGACGATATCCAGGGCCGCGAACTGCTTGTTGAAGTTCTTGTCCTGATTGATGGGCTTCAGATCGATCTCGTACTCACGCTGATCCTTGTCGAAGAGCCTGGTGAACTTCTTGGGGAATCCCGGGTACAGGCACTTGCTGATCTTGTTTCCGAAATCATAGTTGAACTCAAAATCGCTGATCGTGCCAATGGGTTCCCCATCCTGATAGAGCCGCAGGGTCTCACTGTTGATGTAGTCCCTGACCTTCGTCTGGGCCTGCTCCTCTGTCAGCCCGGATACGTCCACGTCGTTGATGGTGCTGTCCTTCTGGAAGGTGTTCGGGCTCATGAGGTAACGGTCGGACAACACGTAGCCCGCACCCAGAAGGATGGCCAGTATGATCAGGACCGCTGCGATTTTCAGCCCTTTCCCGCGGCGCCTGGACTCTTCCTCCCGGTCTTCTTCCTCAAACACCTCAGAGAAGGTCAGTCCCTTCCCTTCCGGTTTTGTCGAAGGTTCCTCGGCCGGGGCTTCCTCTTCGGCTGGCGCCTCCTCATCGGCCGGGGCTTCCTCTTCGGCTGGCGCCTCCTCTTCGGCCGGGGTTTCCTCCTCGGCTGGCGCCTCCTCTTCGGCCGGGGTTTCCTCCTCGGCCGGGGTTTCCTCCTCGGCTGGTGCCGCCTCTTCGGCCAGGGCTTCCTCTTCGGCTGGTGCCGCCGGTGCTTCCACCTCCTCGGCTGCCACAGCGACCGCTTCCGGTTCCTCGACAGGTTCCTCGACAGATTCCTCTACCTCGATATATGGTTCTTCCTCCACAACCACAGGGTGGCTGTAAAGCTTCTTCCTACGCTCATTCCGCTTGGCCTGATGCTTGTTCCTTGCGATCTGACCATGCTTGGCATCGTGCTTTCCTCTATTTCTTGCCAAATGTCTGGTCCCCCTTTGTTTCTAAACACATACGAGACATTATACTCTATTTTCCCTGCTAATTCAAGCGCTATCCTCGACTATTTCGACAGTTGCTGTGTGTGATATAACCTGGCGTACTCGCCCCCTCTGTCCAACAGTTCCTGATGCGTGCCTTCCTCTGCGATCTGCCCGTGTTCGATCACGATGATCCGGTCCGCATCCCGCACGGTGGACAGCCGGTGTGCGATCACCAGACTGGTACGACCTTTGGACAGCTCATCAAAACTCTTCTGGATGTGCTGCTCGGTGATGGTATCCAGCGCCGAGGTGGCCTCGTCCAGAATGAGGATCTTCGGGTTCTTCAGAATGATACGGGCGATGGATACCCGCTGCTTCTGCCCGCCGGATAACTTTGTGCCACGTTCTCCCACGTAGGTCTGGAACTGATCCGGCATCTCCATGATATCGTCGTAGAGCTCCGCCTTTCTGGCCGCAGCCACCACTTCCTCGTAAGAGGCGCCCGGCCGCCCGTAACGGATGTTCTCAAAGATCGTGTCCGCAAAGATGAATACCTCCTGCTGTACGATACCGATGCTTTCGCGGATGGATGTCTTGGTGACGTCGCGGATATCGGTACCGTCGATGAGGATGCGGCCCTCCGTCACGTCATAGAACCTGGGGATCAGCTGACAAAGCGTTGTTTTGCCGCCGCCGGAATGCCCCACCACGGCCACCGTCTCCCCCGGATGTACGTGCAGATTGAGATGGTCGATGACCTCTGCCTTTTCGTTGTAGGCGAAGGAGATATCTTCGATGCGGATATCCCCCTCGGAGACTCTGAGCGGCATGGCATCCGGTTTCTCTGTCACATTGGGCCGAAGTGCCATCAGTTCCATGAACCTGGACAGTCCCGCGGTGCCATTGGCGAAGACCTCCGCAAAATTGGAAAGCTTGCGGATGGGGGTCACAAAGGTGTTGACGAACAGGGTGAAGGTGATCAGGTCGATGTAGTTCAGGTGCCCTTTCATGATCAGGTAACCACCGAACGTGATCACGGCCACCGGCATGATGCACATGAAAAACTCCTGGCTGGCGTTAAATGTGCCCATGGCCTTATAATAGTCGCTCTTGGCCCCCACAAACGTGTCATTGGATTCCGAGAACCGCTCCCTCTCCACACCCTCGTTGGCAAAGGCCTTGCTGGTGCGGATGCCAGAGATGCTTGTCTCGATCTCCGCGTTGATGGCGGCTAGTCTGACCTTCACTTCCTTGGACGCCCGGGCCATGTTCCGCCGGCGGTTCATGACGATGATCAGGAAGATCGGGATCAGCACCGCCACCACCAGCGCCAGCCTCCACTCGATGGTAAACATGAAGGTCAGCGAACCGACGATAGTGAGCACAGAGATCAGCAGATCCTCCGGCCCGTGATGCGCCAGCTCCGTGATCTCGAACAGGTCCCCGGTCACCCGGCTCATCAGCTTGCCGGTGCGGTTGTTGTCGTAGAACTCAAAATCCAGTTCCTGCAGATGGTTGAACAAAGCCGCCCGGATGTCTGCCTCCACCAGCACCCCGAAGGTGTGACCGATGTATGTCATGAAATAATAGCAGAGAGATCTGAGCATGTAGAACACCGCCACCGTAGCCATCAGTCCAAAGAACACGCCGAACATCTGGTTTGGAAGCATATTGTACATAGCGTGCCTGGAGACCAGCGGAAACGCCAGATCCACCACCGCCACCATGATGGCACAGAACAGATCGATGGCAAACAGTTTCCTGTGCGGCCGGAAATACGTCAATAGAGTTCTGATCATACTCATGCACTCTCCTCCTTTTCTATCGTATTGCTGCCACTACAGCATATCTCAACTTATAATACCCCCGATCGAATGGGTCCAAACGCGGAACTGGCAATAAAAAAATCGTTGAAATTTCAACGATTTAGATGGTGCGCGATGAGGGACTTGAACCCCCACGGTCTCCCACTAGAACCTAAATCTAGCGCGTCTGCCAGTTCCGCCAATCGCGCAAAATATCGCCCCAACGTAGCAATTATATCATATCGGTGGTGGCAGAACAAGATGTGGCGGAAAACTTTTTGGCGGACTCTCCCTACTCTTTCCTCATCCGAGCGATACATCCAGCGTCATCATGACGGAGAATCCCACCGCAAACAGAAGCACACCTACATGCGAGTGCTCCCCTTCGGTCATTTCCGGGATCAGTTCCTCCACGACCACGTAGATCATGGCCCCTGCCGCAAAAGAAAGCAAATACGGCATGGCCGGGAGAATCACACTGGCGGCAAGCACCGTCAACAATCCAGCCGCCGGTTCCACAACACCGGACAGGAACCCATCGACGAACGCCCGGCCCCTGCTCCTTCCGGCAGCATACAGCGGCATGGAGATGATGGCTCCTTCCGGGAAATTCTGGATCGCGATCCCTGCGGCAAGAGCCAGCGCGCCACCTGCCGTGATCATCCCGGAGCCGGACACATACCCGGCATATACGATCCCTACCGCCATTCCCTCTGGGATGTTATGCAGCACCACCGCCATGACCATCATGGTGGTTCTGGCCATATGGCTGTGCATTCCCTCAGCCTTGCTTTCGTTCACATGCAGATGCGGGATGAGGTGATCCAGCAGGCACAGAAACAGCACCCCCAGCCAAAACCCCGCCACCGCCGGAAGAAAGGCAAGCCGCCCCATGGCGTTTGCCTGCTCCAGCGCAGGGATAAGAAGACTCCAGATGGAAGCTGCCATCATGACACCCGACGCGAATCCCGCCAGCGCCTTCTGCACCTGCATCCGCAGCCCGCGCTTCATAAAAAACACACAGGCGCTCCCCGCCGTCGTTCCCGCCAACGGGAGCATCAGCCCCAGTAATACCTCTTGTGACAACATGTATTCCTCCTGCTCATACGGATCGATTTCTAACAATTATACCCTATCCCTTGTATTTATTCAACCACAAAGCAGAAGCACACCACCCTTCCCGGTGGTGTGCTCCAGACTGTAGACAAACCTGCTTACGAGGGAGATCAAGACATGCGCAAAGTGATGTGTGGAATGATTATATCGACATTTTCAACATTTTTAGGATTGCAAGCAGATATGTGGAACTATTGTCTTGGATTTTTCAACATTTTTGGATTATAGAACTGATATGTAGAATTGCTGTCTTGGATTTTTCAACATTTCTAGAATTAAAAATGGATATGTGGAATTATTATCTTTATTTTTTCTACATTTTATAATTATAAATCCGATATGTGGAATTGCTGCCTGTGATTTTTCAACATTTTTAGCGTTCCATGGATAATCTGTGGAATTCCCGCGCTGAAGTATTCCACATCTTCAGGAAACCAAAGGCAGTATGTGGAATTATGAGTCGCATGAAAATTGTGAGAAGCGTAATTTCAGGCTCTATCTACCGACTTTTCCAAGCGGCCCTGTCGACTATAGCCAGAGCACACCATCTACCGATGGTGTGCTCCTTGCTTCTCTCTATTTGACTCTCGCAACCTTCAGACCGCTCCATATGGAGTAGTAATCCTGTCTTTTAAACTACTTTATAAAAATTATAACCGAAACAATCCTATATTGCAACGAAAAGTTGGGTGTTTTCGTATGTCATATTTGAACGCTCCCACCACTTAATACACTGACGCGTATTTGAAGTGGGGGATTCCTGCTTCATCGAGAACTGCAGGTTCCCTTGTGAACTCCGTCTTACAATCTCTCCACAGGCTTTACTTCCCGTGCGACCCACGGTACGATATTTCGTCCCAGAGGCTCTATGCCGCCAGGATCTCCTTCCCTTTCTTCAGTATATTGATCGCTGCATTCACATCTCTGTCATGCAGCGCTCCACACACCGGGCACTTCCATCTCCTGACCGAAAGATCCTTGACCCCCGTGTTTCTCTTTCCACAGCATGAACATTGCTGGCTTGACGGGAATGTCCGCGGTACCTTCACCAGTACCCCGCCATGATCTGCCAGCTTGTATTCCAGCATCCGGTAGAACTCCCCCCACGACGCGTCTCCGATGGACCTGGCGAGCCTGTGGTTTTTCATCATCCCTTTTACATTCAGATCCTCTACGCAGACGACTTGGTTCTCGTTCGCCAGCCGACAGGTCTCCTTATGCAAATAGTCTCTTCTGATGTCTGCTACCTTCTCCTGTTCTCTCGCAAGTTTCTTCCTTGCCTTCTCCCGGTTCTTCGATCCTCTCTTCTTTCTCGAAAGCTTCTTCGCAAGTCTTGCGATCTTCTTCTCGTGCTTCTTCTGTGTCCTTGGGTTCGGAACGCTCTTCCCGGATGAATCAGTATACAGGACCGTCAGCCCAGCATCCAGCCCCGTTTCTCCTCCTTTGTTCGGAAGCACTTCTGCCTCCTCCTCTACCTGCAGCGTGATGTAATACCTCCCGCTGGCTGTCATGGATACCGTGGCCGACAGGATCCTTCCGTCAAAGACTCTTGTATTTCGGATCTTAACTTCTCCCGCTTTCGGTACCCGGATCCGGTCTCCTCCGATCCGGATGCTGCCATTTACATTCATCGTTCGGTAACTCTGAGCATGCCGTTTGCTTTTGAACTTCGGATACCCTCCTCGCTTCTGAAAAAAGTTCTCATATGCTTGTTCCAGGTGTCTCAGGGCTTGCTGCAGCGCGATGCTGTCAGCTTCTTTCAGCCATGGTGCCTCCTTTTTCAGGTGATGGGACAGATCTCTGCTTTCTTCTGTGTATTTCAGCGTGTCATGACACTCCTCCCAAAACGTTTTCTTCTGTTCAAGATAGTAGTTATATACAAAACGACAGGCCCCAAAGGTCCGTGCGAAGAACGCCTGCTGTTTCCGGTCTGGATATGCGCGATACCGGTATCCTCTGATACGCTTCATGATACACCTCCGAACGTATGTTCTTATCGTATCACATGTCATCCGTTTATGCAATATCGAAACAGGAAGTTCCTATCATTTTACTCAGAAATGGCTCTCCTGCAGAGCGACACTCGAGGGTATAGCCGTATAGCATTCTTTGGCCCATACCGAACGATTCATCCCTCCACTTGCAGAAGTGGGGGTTTTCTCGTTAAGCTTTTAGATAAAAACATATACAATAAAAAACCCCAGCCACCGCCGGGATTCTACTGTTACCTCACAGATCGATCATCCACACTCAACCAACCTCCACCATCTTCCATGTAGCATGCCGCAGGTTGAACTGGAGCACATAACTGTGCATGTGCCCCCCGATCAGTCCGCAACACTCATAGTTCCACACTCGGTCGCCAAACACATTCAGCAATCGGATATCCCTGATCTCCCCGATGCGGTACTCATACCGCTCGCCATCCAGGCCCTCGATCCTGAACCGATGCGGTTCCGGCGGCTCTCCGATGCGAAAAGTCGCAATGACGTCGATCTCCTTCTGCACTTTCCTCACCTGAATCACCTCCACCGCAAAGCATGCCACTCCGGCTCGCAAGCCTTCCGCTGGCACTTCTCTCTTCCTTAACCTCGTACCAGTATTATAGCACCTCCACAGCAAAAATGCAAACATATGTTCGATATTTTTTCAGCCCTGTGCCATTTCCGACAGAACCTCGTAGAACTCAGGTTGTTCCCTCTTCAATCGGATCGGTCTCCCCTCTTCATTCACAAAGCAATGTTCCGAGTGTCCCTCGCACACGGTCTTCCCATGCTGATTGGTCATCACATACCGCAGCCGCAGCCGAACCCCCTTCAGGGCTTCCACTTCCACGCTGATCTCCACCACGTCAGCAAACGTGGTAGCTGTCGCATATTTGCACTCGATCCCGATCACCGGCGAGATCACCCCCATCTCCTCCAGCCTCGCATAGTCCCATCCGATCTGCGCCAGGAAATCTACCCTTGCCTCCTCCATCCAGCGAATATAATTCGAGTGGTGGGTGATCCCCATCCTATCTGTTTCATAGTATTGGACAGTGTGTCTGTATGGTTTCATTCGATGCTCCGTTTCTTTACTTTTCCAGTTTCTTCAGACGTTCGGTGGCGGCGATCTGGTCGATGATGAGTTTCACGGTTTTGTCCAGAGCGGAGTTCTTGCTGTAGTCCGCCTTCAGAGCGAAGTTTGCCCGGTTCTCGTTGATCAGCCTCTCCGCCTCCTTGCGATCCTTCTCGTAGACCACGATAGAATGGCCGCCGTTGGTTCTGGTCAGTTTCATGCAGGGAACGTCCGTGTCCCCATCCCCGAAATAGATCATGTTCCGGAACGGAACCCTTCGGTCATCCTCCGGCACGTACTGGTTCAGCTGTTTCTGCTCCGTCACATCGAACACGCCTTTGTTGATGCGGTAGAGAAACTGCGTCTTGCTGGTGTAATTCACCGCCATAGCCGGCCACTTCGCCAGCCCGTCCTCCCCATAGAGGAACTCCGCGGCGTAGACTTCCTTGAACTCCCCTGCGATCTCTGTGCCCTCGATGATCTCCTTCAGTCCAGAAGAGATGATGTAGTGCTCACAGCTCAATCCCTGCGCCTCGCAGTACTCGTTCATGCGCCCAAACCAGTTTCTCACCCCAGGAAACAGTTTTACGCTGCGGCCCAGCGCCTGAAAGTTCTCCCTCTTCAACAGAAACTGGTTGTGCCCCTTCTCCAACATCATATACATATAGGAAAGGATGCTGTCCATGTTGTTCTGCTTTGTCAGCGCCGAACAAAGCGACCAGAACTCCTCGCTGCTCACGTCCAGCCCCTGCATGAACCCATAATCCTGCATATTCTTCGGCGACAAAGTCTTGTCAAAATCATACATCATCGCTACGATCGGTTTTGGCATGATTGTTATTCTCCTCTCATTCAGCAAAAAACTGCCTCATATATTCACGCAATGCAGCATCACATACATAGACATATGTGCCGCGAATCCCACGAGTCATCAGCGTCTGGTAGATATTACACAGATACGCTCGCAGCGCCTCTGGATCATCCGTCACTCCAGCCTTGCCCTGTTTATCGAAATAACAGGATTTGTCTGCGTATATTTTCTTTGCTGTAGAGTCGTATTTCAGGTCTTCCCCGATGATCACGCCGCAATAGTTCAGGTCATACCCCTGCACGGTATGTATGCATCCCACCTCTTCACTTGCGCCTTTGCTGGTGATCCAATTGTTATAGGTCCGATTCCAGCGGTACTTAACCCCCTGGATCTCGATGGTGTATGCCTCTGGATCCTTCCGGTCCCAGGGCCACGCATAGCCTGCAACGACCCGGCAGAGTCCCATTTGCTTATTCTTCTTTCTGATATCCGCGATCATTTGGGCACAGTCATCATACATCCGAAACTCATAGTTTTCAATAGTTCTGGATGCGGTTACTGTCTGCGTAAGAATACCATGGACATAGTCCGTATAATCAGCGCCTCCCTGACAACGCCATTGCGTATCCAGCGAGAACTGCGCCAAAGGCTCAGCATATCGTTCACAAAGGATGTTCAGAAAGTCTTCCGCATCAATATCACATGGTCTGACTGTCTGTCGCTCATCCCGGAACAAGATCTGCTGATGACTACATCGCATGATCCAGTCCAGTTCTGTTCCCGTTTCTTTGTCCAAACCCAAAGCTCTATTGCATTGATCAAACACCCGATAGTTCGACAGATGCCCTTTGTAGCGGCACTTCAGACGATGCGCCTCATCTACGATCAGCAGGTCGAACTTTCTTCCGGTTTTCATATAGTCCTTCACGACGTCCGCGGGACTAAGCACCATGGTCTTTTCCAGCGATTTGATTCCGGAAAATACATCCTTCAGGGACGTCTGCAAAGACTTCTGGGGGATCACGATCCCGATCTTCTCCATATGCCCCAACTGTTCCAGCGCATAAACGGAGAACGCATCGTCCACCTCAAAATACTCGTCTACAGGTGGTCTCTCCTTAAATCTTGGATCCGCCGCATCCGCCAGGAGTTTCATCAGGTAGATTCCCAGTATCGTCTTCCCGGTACCTGCTCCCCCGCGAATCAATATGGTCAAAGGGTCTGTTCCCTGATGCTCCGCAAGCAACGACAGAACCTCCTGCACGACCGCCTGTTGCTCTTCCCCCAGAGACTTGTAAGGCGAGTACTTGTACAATTCCGAGTTCTCGATCTCCTCGATAGACTTCTGCGTAAGACCAAGCTTGCGCAGTTTGTTCCAAATCCCCTTGAATTCCTCGATATAGCGATGGCGCTCGTAATACTCATGATCTCTGATCCCATTGTTTCCATTCTGTAATGCAAAAACATCATCTGCCGCCATATACTTAATGAGAAAGGATTCCAGATCCAGAACTACCGACTTATTGAAATCGCTGTCACTGATAATACGAATCTCCGTCAGCACGCGCCTCTCCTCGTTCTGAAGGTGCTGCTCGATCCGGCGAGAAGCATTCACTGTCTCGCCAACATACGCCTCCCGCTCATTATTGATCACATAGACGATGGGCCAGTTTTCCCCAATATTATGGTTATAATGACGAAGCTCCTTCACCTGTTTCGGTGTGGATATATCAAACTCAAAACGGTCTATGCTTGCCATTGCCTCACTCCTGTTGCCTATATTAACTTAAGTGCCTGTTTCCCCGTCCTCCGCAAACATTCCGCCGCAAGGTTTACCCAACTCTCGCAACGATCCAGAATCACGGAATCCGATGTAATAACATTATACTTCTGATACAGCGTCCGGTCCACACTTCTTATGATCTGAATATCCAGCGCAAACGGATAGGCCTCCCCGATTTCCGCAATCAACGTCTTCAGCCGCCCGGAGTTCGACACAGGTTCATCCAAAAGAATATTGACTTTTGTCACACCCGCATCCCTCAGCACATCAAACGCCAGTCGTACCGCCCCTTTCGTCTCAGGAATGATGCGATACGTTCCGCGAAGCGCTGCCAGATCCCTGATGCAGCCATCCATCCCCTCCAGCAAAACAGAATCACTCAGCATCACTTCCAATATGATGATCAGATTGAACCCATCGATCCACACCTCTTCGCCGCGCAGCTGCTCTATCTTCCGCTGTTTTTTCCCTCTCCTGTCAAGCTGCTCTATCGTGGCCAGACTCCGAACAACTGCCAAACGCTGCCGCTCCGACAACAAAAAATGGTTTCCCACAAACGTCGAGGCCTGCTTCAGGTCATACCCCTCGTTGATCAGGTAGCCTATATGCCGCGATGCCTTCTTCAGTCTTTCCATCGCTTCTGCAGAAAAGTTCCTCACATCCTCTGGCACAAAGCCTCGCTTGGCATTCACACCCTCACCCCCGTTTTCTTGAGCGATACGACGCTCAAAGCAGAATACCAACCACAACCACCACCGCCAGGATCAACAATCCCAGGCAGCCGGCACCTTTGCTCCGGCCAGTCCTTTGGGTGGTATCCGCGTCAGCGGCATCCTTCTCCGCATCCTCCAACATGATATCCGTCAGAACGAATTCCTCCGGATCGATCTTTCCGTTGTTGTTCCAATCAATCATTTTCTCCAACCTCGATCCTGATCTCAACATCACCGTTCCCCAGCAGGGTCTTCAGTTCCTGTTCCGAGAGATCCATATGGCCAAGCCTGGTGTAACTCCAGGAATTGGATCCGTAGAACAGCACGATCTGATCACCGGAATACAGGACGATATCGCCCGCCCCGGCGGTCATCTCCTCGTCGTCGCTCACAAGGTTTTGTCCGATCGGCCCCACCTGCTCAAAACCTCCGTACATGCTCATCCGGATCGTCAGGGCTTTGTCCTTGACAAGCGCACGCAACGCATCGACGGAGCGGTTCTTCTCCCAGATGACCGGCACCGACCGGCTCCCGATCATTAGTTTCATCTCGCTGCCCGCCGCGGGTTCCTCTGTCACGATCTCGCCAGGCCAGGTGTTGATCCCGCCAAATTCATAGATGTTGGTGTATCCCATGTCCGCCAGTTTCTGTGCAGCCTGCTTGCTGCGATTCCCGCTGCGGCAGTAGATCAGAATGATCTGCTCCCGATCAGGCAGCTCCTTCGGCGGCTCTGTCCCGATGCTCTCGTTTGGGAGCAGGATCGCGCCTGGGATATGTCCGGCATCGTATTCCTCCTGCCGGCGCACGTCGACCACGACATGCCCGTCCTTCTGCTCCATCATCTGCGCCGCTTTCTCCTGGGAGATCTGCTGATAGTTCCCCTCATTCGAGGAGCACCCTGCCAACAAAGCCATCCACGCCGCAATCATAAGAATTACCCCTCGTTTCCACCTAATGCGCATACTATTTCTTCCTCCTACAGCTGGTCATACTTGGCGGCACTGCCCCAAGCCTTCTCCACCGGGTACTTCGCCTCGTTCTGATCCATCTTGGCATTGACGATCTCGTCCACGTCCAGCTCCAACTTGTCCAGCATATTCTGGCAGTATACGATCACATCAGCCAGTTCCTCCTTCACATGCTCCCGGTCGAACTGCGTATCGCTCCACTGGAAGCACTCCAGTAGCTCCGCAGCTTCGATGCTGATGGATTTTGCCAGATTCGCCGGTGAATGGAACTGTTCCCAATCACGGTCGTCCGAAAATTTTCTGATACGGTCAATCGTCTCTTGTTTCATGTTCTCTCCTCTCGCATATCTTCTCCCGGTCATACCACGGCCTATTCACCATGCTCCACCTCACCAAAATAGTATAGAGCACCTTCGGTGAGATTCCCGCCACTCCAGGCGAATGGTTCAGTAGCCCCCGGCAGGACTCGATGCATTTCAAACTCTTCTTTGTCACTCTCCGAGAAATACCAAAAGTCACGCCCTGCTTCTGCCATTTCCGGCTCCAGATATACGCAGACATCCAGTCTTCCGTATTGATCCTGCGCTGCTCTCGCGCGGTCCGACCAGGAGATCCTGTATATCGGCGCCTTTTCGTCCTTCACTACGGTTTTGGAGCAATGCTGCTTGTCCGGCACATGGTATCCGCCGTCTTTGTTCTCCTCCGCCACCTCGGGGAGCGCCTCATAGCGCTCGTCCAGTAACGTCTGAAGTCCCGCGCCGGTGCCGATCTGTTCCATGACAAGGTCGCCGGGCTTCAGCACAAAGTCTTCCTCGTCGCTTGTCATCCACACTCCCCTCATGACCTCGATGTAGATGTTCTCGATCCAGTGCACCGCCTCGGCAAGATCAAGTCTGCCGATCCCGCGCACCATCCTATTCCCCTCCGGCTGTCTGATCTGGCGGTATGGGATCAGTTTCCCGATGTAGTTGCGTGACAGGACGTAGATCCTTCCCTCGTCCCCGGAGAAGAAAGGATGCAGCTTCCGGCGCAAACGTTCGGCCTGTGCCCGAAACCTCTTTCCCTGTTCCTCACTCACAGCCTCCCGCATCACGACGTTATACTCCATCAGCAGCGGTCTCTCTGCTTTCGCAAAGGCGCGTATGTCGCCGTCGTAATACGTCCCAAATACAGCGTCCCCCTGGGCCTTGGTATAATCCTGAAATACAGAAGATGTGACCGTATACTCTGAAAGGAGGATATCCTTCCCGAGCACCTCCTCCGTGGATGGGCGGACCAACTGCTCCCGCAGTCCCGTCAGGATCTCCTCCGCCTGGTGCGTGTCCGCGTACTGTTCCGCCTCGCGGTCCCATAGCACCGTGCTCCCATCAGACATCCGAAAGACCATCTGATTGATCTTGGTGGGCAGGATAGCGGTCGTATCGCCCCATGTCTTAACGGAAACCACATCGACCTCTACGCCATACTTATTCTGATAATATGTCAGCGCGCCACGCTCCCCTTTTGCCCTGATCCAGCCATTTTCACAGGCGGCCAGCAACAGAACGGAAAGGACGATCAGCATGAGCACGGAAACTCGCCTGGTTCGGCTTTCGGCTATTTCGGATCTCGACAGTGTACGAAGCATGTCTCCCTCCTTGCTTTTCTTAAGCTTCAAGTATCAAAGGACTTTTCCAGTATACACTATCCCTACTAACGCCGAACAAACATATTTTCCATTTACGCCCGCACCACTATATACCCATGCTCCGCAGCCTCCAGAACACGCCCGAAAAGGTCCGTTGCTCTGATCCTGAGGCTCGACGTATTGATGCACGGGTGGCAACCAACCCACTCCGCCTTCAGGACATCCTCGTCCACCAGAAGCTGCACCTGCTTGTCCTTGTCATTGATCAACCCCATCACACTGGCGGAACCGGGCGCGCAGTCGATCAGGGCCTCCATGTATTCCGGCTCCGCAAAATGAAGCCTGGAACTGCCCGCCTGCTTCGAGATATCGCTGCTCCTGAACCGCTTGTCGGCCGGGAGCATCAGCAGGTAGAACCTGGTCCTCTGCCGATTTGCCAGAAAAAGATTGTTGCAGATCTGTGCCCCGAGCGTCTCCTCGATCGCACTCTTCAATTCCGGAGCATCGCCTGCCGCCGGAGCATGGTCGATCCTGTCATACTCTATTCCAAACCTATCCAGGAAATCATACACCCGGATCTCCTTCTCCAGCCTGCCGGTTTCCTCCTCCGGCCTGCCTTTTCTCAGTTCCATCTCCATTCCTACTCCTGCACAAAGCCTTCCTGTTCTTCTTATGGCGCCTCAAACCTTCGATGGTGGCGCCTCGCACCTACAATGATGACGCCTCGCACCTTCGATGATGGCGCCTCGCACCTTCGATGGTGGCGCCTCGCACCTTCGATGGTGGTGACTTGCGTTTACGATGATGGCGCCTGTCGCGTGCGATGATGGCGCCGCCACTACTATATTCGAAAACCGCCACTATCACTTCGGAATTATGCCCCATTCCGTATGGTGATATCCGCGTGAGGTAATGGCGCCGCCAGTACTATATCCTGAAGCCGCCAGTATCAGGGTAATCACTTCAAGCAATAAGTTATTAATTAGATCAATCGTTCTCTGTTCTACCTTCAATAACAACTATTCTTTGGATACTATTACTTCATCTTTTGTTCTTTCCATATCTGTACACTCCAAATTAATCTGTAATTATATCACAATCTTCGACGTCAACCACATCATCAGGATTACATATAGTATTGATTCTAACCTCTTTTTCTTCAATAAATCGCTTACTGTAAAAGATGTCCGCATAACTAATGACTTTGCTCATCTGCGCTGTGTCAAATAACGCTCCAAATACTCCACCAACTACAGGCATGGCTCTCCCAGTAGACTTAAGCGAAGCCTTCTTGCCTAACTGTTCAAGAATACTTTTAAATACACTTTGCTCCAACCCTTTTTGTCCAGCCTTCTCAAGAGCATTCTTTGCCGCCTTATTGGATAGTGCCCTTATTTGTGCAATTATCAACGATAACCCGCCACGGTTAATCATTTCTGCCCATGTTTTTTTTGATGTCTGTCGAACAGCTGTTGTCTCGGTAAATACCATGAATTTCCCGACTGCCGCCGTCAAACCATTGTTGCCCACATCTTTACCTGGTGAAATCGAATTCATCATTACGGCCGATGCAATCTCCATTTCTTTTGCATCATTTTTTACATCATATCCATAAAACATGGCAACAGACTGTACTGCTCTGAAATACAAGAATGTGCTCGTAACAAAATTTGGAATCAATCCCACAAACCCAAGCGCACCAGTTGATGCACCTTCTACTGCAGCGATTATAGTATCAGATTTTTTATATTTGTTCACAATCTTTGAAAGATCATAAGCTCTTGCGAAGCAAATCTCATCCAAGGAAGTGATCTCACCTTGTGGGATAGTCTTATTCGCCAGTTTAAGTACAGTCTTTTCACTTATAGTCATATTAGCAGCCAATTCTTCAAGAATCTTAAAACCCTCTGCTGCATAATTCAAAGCCTGTTTAATGAAATCTTGTTCACTGACTGCATCTTTGACTTTAACTCCTGCATCTTTTATGCTATCTGGTAGAATGTCCGTTGCTTTTGAGGACAACTTTTTCAAACTATTTGGCTCAATAAGCTTGTTATATCTTTTTTCAAGATCATCCAAACAATCAATTTCATGATTATCCAACACAGGGTTTGGATAAGGTAAACTACTACTCATACTCGTCCCCACTTTCTCTGAAATATCCCGTCTCAAAGTCTTTTCCATATCGGATCTTTCTATAAGGCTCCGCATGCTACACATCCATTAATCTTCGTCCGCTCCACTCTTTGGACTCGCTTGATGCATCGTCAACCCACTATTCTTCAAGGCCATTTGAATCTTCCTCTTTTCCTTGTTAGACAGTTTTATATATGGTTCCCCAAAAACGTCATATGAAGCCAAATCATATAATGACTGACCTTTGCTATCTCTGCTCGCATAATCCTTCCAGACAGAACTCTGTAACATCTTCAACCTATCATTAAGATCCTTTTTCTCCAGGACAGCATTCTTCATTTTATTATATCCTTTGGAAAACCGATCATTCCGGAAATGCCCTGTTCCATAATTGTTGATGATGCGTCTGTAACATGGGGCTCGCGATATCAGGATCCTTCCCTCTGGCATCCTCGGTAAAGTCAAAATCAATATCGATCTCCATATATTCTCAAACCTATAGTTCTGCTTGATTTTTGGGGTATTTCTACCGGCCCATCTCAATGATTACATATTCGTTAATACATAGCCATCATTATTATACTACGAGTATCATTACCTGACAATTCTCATAACCAAATACAGATACTTACTTACCGTCTTTTGTTTACTCTTCTACAAATCTATAAAATTCACCTTCCCTTTCAATATACAAACCCTCAAGTCCACCAATGCATTTATAGCCAAAACAGCTCCCGACCATCAACCTGGCCGGGAGCTGTCTATCATCCGTTCACTTTCTCAAACCTATACCTCTGCCTGATCCCTGGGTACTTCTCCCGATCCACTTCTCCGAGAAACATTTCCAGCGGCCGGGCATATTTCTTCCCCTCCCCATACAAGGCTTTGTATATCATCAGTTCCTCGCCGGTCTCAGTGTGCTCCGCCACACCGACGATCTCATACAGATACATCTTCTCGTCCCGCTCTTCCGGGCTCAACGTCTCCCACTTGAAGTGACAGACAATATCCCCCGGCCGAAATCGCTCCGCTCGACCAGCCTCCTTGACGCCTGCATCAAGCAACCACTCCTGCAGGCACAAAGCATGATTGTGCTCCCGATCCCGCGCTCCATAGAGCAGTGTCACGTTCTCCTTCTTCAGATGCTCCCGAACCAGCTCCAGAAATCCTGCTGCCGTGTCAGAAGCCTCCAACTCCAGCCAGTACTTGGCTTTGAACTCTGCAAAATGTGCGGGGTCGTGTGCATACCACTTCCGCAGTTCAGTAGACGGCGCAATGTCCCTTCTCCAATATGCCAATGCAGCCCGCTCTTTGCTGATCCCTCTCGGCCAAAGCCGATCCACCAGAATCCTACATCCGTCCTCTGGTGACTGCGCATCATAGATTCTCTTACAAAAAAGTCTCATACTCCCCATCCATTTCAGAAAACACTGCCCGCCACTCAGCGGACACTCTATCATACTGGTGGCAGCAATAGCCTAACTTTCCTTCTTCATCACAATGGTAATCAGAATGTTATCAAACACCTCATCCTCATCGAAATCATAAGGCTTGTCCAAACTGACATCTTCTAAAAACAGCACTGAACTACTATTGGAAACCGGGTACAGCCGGACCAACTGTTCGCCTTCTTCGTCTTTGACAGCGAAACCTTTCCATCCCTGCAAGTCGCCTTTGAATCCATCTATATCAAAATCAAAGGAGGACACATCGGTCCCACCATATGCAGCAGAACTTCCATCGGCTGCCTCCGTGTAGGTATTATCACTCAACACGGCTGTGACCTTGCCCTTCTTGCCTTCTATCTTGACATCGTTATAATGTCCTGGTACTGGAGTGCACGGAAAACTCGCGATCTTCTCCCATGAATGATTTTTCGGATTCACATGATATACATTGAATACTATATCTTTACTCTTGACTTCATTAAGGTCATACCCCAGGTTTGGATCATACTCAAGTTCACCAGAAGAGCATCCTGCAAAGATCAGCATCATCACTGCTGCTATAACTATTATACGTACTTTTCTCATACTCATAAGCACTACCATATCTTCATCCATACCCATGATCTTTGTGCTTCCACTTGCCACCTTTATCTCTGGCAAGGATCCACTGCCAGCCGGTGTACGTGTCATTCGGATCCAGCGAACCATCGCCGCCTTTGCTGTCCGTGGTGAACTCCGACTCCAGTATGATGACTTCGTCAACACCATACTCTTTCGCCCATTCCTCCATCGAATCCTTACTATCATCGCCGGCATACTTGACCTCGGTCATATTGCAGCCGGAGAATCCCTTGAAGTAATCGAACACCACACCGCATGCTTCTTCATAATCCTCCTGGGTATAGATCTCCGACTCGATCGGAACGATCTTGCAGTCGGATGTCTTCCCTTGTCCGGAGCACGCACAAAGCCCCACTATCACCGCGATACCTATAACCAGGATACTGATTCTTTTAACCATCCCTTGACCTCCATTTCTCACAAGGATCCGTTTCATCTGTATTCGCAGTCCTCCAGATGATCGTTCACAATGCCGACCGCCTGCAGAAAAGAATACGTGATCACCGGTCCGACATAAGCGATCCCGCGTTTCTTCATATCCTTCGCCATCGCTCGGGAAATCTCAGATTCTGTCGGAACCTCCTCCAGCCTCTTCCAGTGCCCGTCGATCTGTTCGCCCTCAGTGAAACTCCAAAGGTAAGCATCAAAACTCCCGAACTCTTCCCGGATCCTCTGCACGGCCTGCGCGTTCTTACGCACACTGAAGAGCTTGTTACGGTTCCGGATGAGCCCGGTATCCGCCAACAAAGTCTCCAACTCCCGATCCGTCATTGCCGCACATGCATCGATGTCAAAGTCATGAAAGGCTGCCCTGTACGCCTGCCTCTTATGCATGATGATCGCCCAGGACAATCCGACGCTCGCGCCTTCCAGACAAAGCATTTCGAACTGAAACTGATCATCGTGATTGATCCTGCACCACTCGCTATCGTGGTAGGCTTCCAGTATTGGATCGCCTTCACTCCATGAACGACACGAATTATTCCCCTGCATTTCCTCATCCTCCCTTTCATTACCAGGCACAGTTCTATCACCAGTTCACAGAATCTTCACCTCAACAAACTCTTCATTTCAGCATATGCCTCGCCATCTCCACGATCGCCTCAACTGCCTTTTCCGGCGCCAGGATCCGCATCCCTCCATCAAACTGAAAGACCCATGCATAGAACGTGGGGCTCAGGGACACCCCTACGGTCACTTCGAACCGGTCATCCGATACGATCTTCGTTTTCAGACCGGTTCCGAACCGGTCCACGATGTACTTGGCCAGATCATTTCTGACCTCCAACCTGACCGCAACACGCTCCTTGCCCTCATACATATCAAAGATCGGCTTGGAATAGTCAGCGACACTGAACCCTTCCGGACGCGGCACCGCCTTTTCCTCCAGCATCTCCGGCTTCACCATCCGGTCCACGCGGAAGGTGGACACATTCCTATGTTTCTCGGACCACCCGACCACGTAATAATAATCCTCATTCCAGAGAAGGGCGTACGGACTCAGTTCATATACCTCGCCCCCTCCCCGGAGCACCGGCTTCAGCTCCGGCGAATAGTCGCCATACTGAAACGCGATCTTTCTCCGCTGGTTGATAGCCTCATTGATCGTGTCCACCATGTAGTAGATGGACTCATTGCCAGACTTCACCCGGTTGGTTGCCTGGATCTGCCGGTGCAGCGCCTTCTTCTGCGGCTCACTGGCCAGACCACTGATCTTCTGGCTCAGGTCCGCGCTCTTTTTCTTTGTGATAAAACGGGAGGCAGAAACCGCATCGATCAGCAGCTTCAGCTCCGGCATCTCAAACTGCCGGTCCCCCCAGAAGTACCGGTTCGGTCGGCTGATGATCTTCACGATATCCATACCCAGCTCCTGCAGGAGTCGGATGTCCCCACGCAACGTCTTCTCATTGGCCGGCACGCCATGGTTCTCCAGATATTCCAGGATCTGCGGACTGGTCATGGAATGCTCTTCATCCGTCAGCGTGTAGAACATCCGGGCCAGTACCACCAGACGCGCCTTGATCATGTTTTTGTCTTTTGGTTTTCCTGCCGGCATGAGCTTACTCCTTTTCCTCTATTGCAGCCTTTCGGCCATCTCCCGGATCTTCTCCAGAACATCCTTATCATGGTTGGTGAAGATCCCAACATCCTCCAGTCCCAGATAGCCGAGGAAGTCGCCGTCGTAAGAGAACTTTGCGCCTTCGTACATGTCATCATCCCCGGAGCTCAGGAACATGGCCACCTTCTTCAATGTTTCCGGCGCTTTCGGATACAAAGCCGAATAGAACCGGTCGATCACGCATTTCAGCTGGCCGGAGATGTTGTGGTAGTAGATCGGCGCTGCCAGCACCAGCATCTCCGCATCCCTCAACAGGTCATAGATCTGCTGCATGTCATCCTTCTGGATGCAGCTACCCTGCCCCTTGCCATGACAGTATTCACAGGCCATGCAGCCCTTGATATCCAGTCTGCAGACATCCACCGCAACAACGCTTTGTCCCGCATGCTCCGCCGCCTCTTTGAAGACAGCCACCATCTCCGCCGTGCTCCCCTTCGGACGGGGACTTCCGTTCAGTACAAGTATTTTCATTTCTCGTATACCTCCTTATGAGTTCCGATTCAACACATACCCGGCCACCGATCCTACGACTCCGCCGATCAGGTGTCCCATATTGGATATATTGTCTTCCACAAACATTCCCTGATACACCTGCTGTCCCAGGTAGAGGATCGCCACCAGCACCACGGTCAAAGGGATCTCCCCCTGCCGGAAACTCGTGAACGACGTCATCATGATGAAAGCGAACACCACCCCGCTGGCGCCGCAGAGCGCCGTCTCCGGAAACAGGATCCAGTTGACGATCCCCGTAACCAGCCCCGTGATCATGATCACCGCCACGACGATCTTCGGCCCGTATTTCTCCTCCAGCATCGGTCCCAGCAGGAGGAGATACATCATGTTACCGATGTAGTGACTCCATCCCCCATGCCCCAGCACGTGGGTGAAGAACCGCACATACGTCATCGGCGAAGTCAGCGGCGAGTGATACGTCATGAACAAAGCCTGGTTGCTCCAGCCCCCTGTCACGTAGTTCGCCACCATCGCCCCGAAGCTGATGAGCACAAAGCCCAGTACCACCGGTGAATTGAATGTGATCTGTCGTTTTTTCATGCTACACCCCCATCTCGATCTGCTCGCCCCCATCATGGCAGTAAGCATAGTACCAGCACTCATAGGGCTTGGTGCACTGCTCGCCCACGGGCACCTGGAGCTCTTCGCGCTGCTTCTGCATTCGGTTCAGGTCCCAAATGTGCTCATTGACCCAGGGGGCATAGCCCTTCGCCTGCTCTGTCATATCATTGAGCACAAAGGGTTCTGCCTCCCCTTCTCCATGTGTCACGATGTAAATGTTCCCAATCTTGACCCCGCATCGATGGATGATGTAGTACTGGAATCCGGCGTCCCGGACGAACTGCTCCCGCACCCGCGGCGCATTCTTCACCTCGTACAGATCGTAGCCGGTCTCGGTCTTCCGCAGGATGTCCACGGCACAGTAATTGTTATAGTTGCTGAAGGCCGCCTCACAGATCACGGTAGTGCCGCGGCGCAGATGCTCCTGCGTCCTTGCGATCATTTTCTTCTTATCCGGGATGGTCGTTCCCGGCAGATAGACCGTCATCTCCTCATATTCGCCGAACATGGCCATGGCCCTGTCGCCGAAATCGTTCCCCGCATCCAATGCCCTCTGCACCTCCGGCGGGATGACCTTCAGACCTGGCTTGTGCCGGTCCAGCCAAAGCATCTTGGGGCACTGCATGCCCCGCATGAAATCAGTTTTGGTAATTCCCATAGTATTCTCCTCCGTCCTTGCGGCCGCACCTCATATCACTTCCCGTGGAACACCGATCACCCCATCTTTATTCTCCGCCGCATAGACGGCACAATTCCCGATGTATGTGGACCAGTATTTCCCGTTGGCATCCGGTGTCAGATACTCCAGCAAGCCCTTCATGGCGATGGCATGGGTGGAGAGCAGGATGTTGCCCTCCAGGTCCCGTATCTCCTCCAGGAACTCTCCCGCGCGGGCTACGACAGAAGCCAGGTCTTCCATCCCTTCCGGCGCCGGATTGTGCACAAAGTCCTGAAAGAACGTGATCACTTCCGGTGCGGGGTCGTTCAGATCCATTCCCTCATAGGGTCCATAATCCATCTCGATGAGCCTCTCATCCACAACCGGCATCACACAGGGAACCACGATCTCCGCGGTCTGGATCGCCCGGGTCAGAGGACTCGTGAAAACATGTTCGAAGCGGATCCCCATCTCCTTCAGTTTCTGCGCTGCCTCCCGGGCCTGCCCCATCCCCGTCTCGTTCAGGGGATAGTCGCTCCTGCCCTGCAGGACCTTCGCATTATTCAGTTCCGTCTGTCCATGTCGAATGATATAGATCATGGCTTTCACTCTCAACTTTCGTTCATTAGTTCTCTTATGTTGCTTATTATCTCCTGGGCCATGTCAGCACAAAGTTTATGGAACGGTGCATTCATAATAGGAACGAGTGCCAGACAAGGCTGCTTGTTCCACTTGCGTGCAACATTGCATGGAGCCTGAGAATCGAACCATGCTTGTATGGAATCGCTCATCTTCCAGTCTGAATCACTGATCCCCAACCAGAATGGAGTCGTGACAGATTCAGGATCCTCCCAATTAGCCTTGTCAAATAGTATAGCACAGCAGTAATCACCTACTCTGAGGTATCTTGCATATCCATTCGAATAACGAGTTGCTCTTAGGCCCTTGGTCGATACACTCAGAGAATCATCCCTCTTCAATAGCTCTACCACTCCATCCACTATTTCGAAATAGGTATCACAGTATTCAGGGGAATGATACTCATTATCACTTTCAGAATAACCAAATGATTGATTCTGATATGTCTCATCGCATTCGATGGCTCGCTGCATCCTTTCAGCTCTTCTTCTGACGAACCGTAAATTCTTTTCCAGCCATACCAAATGCTCCCCCGCTGTCCTTGGTAATGGTGTTGTCTTCGTCAGGGAACAGTCATCCTGCCAGAAGATCACACTTTTGTAATCAGTTGTGACGCAATCCTGTAGGAAGAAGAACTCCACATATCCCTTGAAATCCACGAACAGTTCATAAAACTCTCTGTCCCGGTTAAGCACCTCCGAGAGAGGGCTGTCTTCTCCCAGATAGAACCTTCTGATGCATTCCATCGTAAGGTCCCACCGATCCATAATGTATGGATTGGTCCCTTTCTGCTGGTTCATGCTGTTGTCATGTTTAGGGAATATGATCTCTCCGCCAATGGTCCAGGTGTGATGCTGGAAGTCTTCCACATACTCATCATAATCACGCAGGATCCTCTTCAGTTCAGGAACAGAATTCTTCGCTCTCTGGAAGAACAAGCCATTGGCAAATGAATCGCTGCCAAACTCCAGGTCCTTCCACTTCAGATATCCGCCATTATCATGAGTAAGCTGCATGATCTCGCCATTTGGAAGTGGCTTGCTCCATAATAAACGATGATAGTGCCGGAGAGTGGGACTGGCTATATCCGGATCCTTGCCACCACTATCGTTTCGGAAATCATAGAAGATATCAAAAACAGGTTCTTTTCTGTTCATCACTAACTTCGTCATCTACAACCTCTCCGTCATGGCACAAAGCCCATCTGCCTTAGTAACCGTTCCCTGTCATTGATGAACATGGAAGTGATCTGATAACTGTCCGTGTCTTCGTATTCAATCGGATGGATCACACCTCCATCAAAGCTCAAGATCTCCGCCTCGGGAAATCCGAGCAGGATCGGCGAGTGCGTTACGATAATGAACTGCGACCCCTCCTTGATACAGCGGTCGATCTCCATCAGGAGTGTCAGCTGCCTCTGTGGAGACAAAGCCGCCTCTGGCTCGTCCAAAATATATATTCCGTCAGGACGGAAGTTACTCTGCGCCAGTGCGAGGAAACTTTCCCCATGGGATTGCGCATGTAAATGCAGAGGGTTCCCGCCAGGCTCACGGCTGTATTCCTCTTCCTTGGTCGCGACATTATAGAAGCTCTCCGCACGCAGGAAATAGCCGGTTTTTGCCCTTCTGACACCCCGCGAAATCCTCATTGCCTTGTAAAGCTCCGAATGAGAATCATACGTCGAGAAGCTATAGTTCCTAGTTCCCCCTTCTGGATTGAAACCATATGATACTGCGATCGCCTCTAGCAGCGTCGATTTGCCGGAGCCGTTCTCCCCCACAAAGAATGTGACCGGCCTTTGGAACTGGATCTCCTCCACATCCCGGAGTGCTTCTATTTCGCGCAGGTAGTTGTCCGATTCAATTCTATCCCATTCTATGATGGCCCTATCAATGAATAAAGAAGTCATCATGAACCCCCATGGATCACGCGGATCCGATAGACGTGCTCCGGCGCCTCCTCAATGATCCGGTCCAAAGCCTTCACGGCTTCCTCCGCCTGCATGCCGTGGATATCGATCTCAGTTATGCTGTCGTACTTCATCTCTCTACCCCCTGTACAAAGCCTGGTGCTCCCATACAGTCTCCGAAACTTCAACTTATCTGTGGTTTACTGCTCTTATAGAAGCAGATCCCCTACTCCCTGACAAAACCGATCTCGTGATCCTGACACCATTCCTTTGCAAGCTCCACATAATATATATGCCGATACGCATAATACTCGTCAGCGATTCCATAATGGTTCAGGGTGTTTTTGAATCTGCGGAAGGCACCACGCCCTTGAAGTGCTTCGTATAGTTTGTGTCCAATTTCACTGGCTTGCTCTTTTGAAACGTATTTCAAACCGCCTCCTGCAAAATCAGCAAATTCCTCCATGATGCGATATTCGTTGATCTCATATTGGTTTGGCAACCGAACAAACTGCTCTCCTTCCTCAATCATGGAAATGATTTCTTCCCACTCATCAGGATCATCACATATCCCCTTGCTTTCTGGTACAGCAATGATCCTCCCTGTATCTTTGTTCAAATACTGCTCCCAACCATCAAATGACTCCTCAAAAGCATCTGCAAGACTGGGAAGTCTGATTTTTTTCACACTCATTTTCTCACTCTACTACTTCCCAATATCCACCATGGTCAGATCCATGTCTGACTAATTTCCCTCTATCCTTAAACTTCTTGATAATACGCTCAACTTGCCGGCTGGACAATCCGATCTGTTCTGCTGCTTTTGCCGCGCTGAGTTTCGGGTTATCCCGCAAAAGCTTCAACAATTGCTTTTCATTATCTCCGACATTATCTCCGACATTATCTCCGACACCCTGAGTTGCCGCCTTAATTTCAAGCAAAGCATCCTTGAGCAACCGCAGCATATACTCAACAAACGGATTAATATTGTCGCAGTTATTCGCCTTCCCCAAAGCATCGTAATACTCCTGCTGGCTATCATGGATCAATGACTCAATCGGCACCCAGGCAAAAAATGGTTTCCACTTTGATAGAATCAGCGTGTGCCAGAGTCTTCCGATTCTACCATTTCCATCTGCAAATGGATGAATGAATTCAAATTCATAGTGAAAAATGCAGGCTTTGATAATAGAATGCAAAGTGCTCTTCTTCAGCCAGTCAAACAGGTTGTCCATAACTTCTGGAACGTAATTTGCCGGAGTTCCGGCATGTACCAGGGTTTCTTCATCATAAACACCTGCATTCTTTGACCGAAATCTTCCTGCCTCCTTGATCAAATCCTTCATCATTACTTCATGAGCCAGAAGCAGATCCTCCATGGACAGCGGATTCAGATCATCCAGCCTGTCATATATTTCATATGCATTCTGGACCTCCTTAATATCTGCAGGCGGAGCAAGGACTCGCTTCCCGTTAATAACGTCGGTCACCTGGTCAATCGTCAATGTATTCTGTTCAATGGCAAGGGAAGAATGAATCGTTCTGATGCGATTCTCTCTCCGCAGTTTCGGATTTGTTGTCAATCCCTCATAGACAGATATCTCACCTGCAAGTTCAGCGATTTCTGCCGTCAGATTTGCAATTGTTTCCGTCATTTCAAATGGTGGCTTATAGTCACTCATAACAAAATGTCTCCTTTCCCTTCCCTCTCTTGTCCACGGTCTCCTGTCCGTCCTTTACCGCAAGCCTATCTTGTCTGCCCATTCCTTCAGACTCCCCGCATCCAAAGGCAGGTTCACCCGCGCGTCCACGATCTCGGCCCCCTCCACATAAGGCTGCAGCCTGGCCGCAGTCTTGCCGATCCCGCTGCCGCCGGAGGTCGCGAAGATGCCGATCTGTTTACCCTTCCAGTCATAGCCTTTGGCAAAGGAATTCACCACATTGGGCGCCGCTCCGTACCAGATGGGAAACCCGATGAGCACGACATCATACCGGTCGAAGCCATCGATGCTCTCAGCAACCGGTACGTCCTTCCTGCCAAACTTTTCTTTGTTGCATCTGGCCAGCGGATTCTTCCAGTTGACGTCCGCGGCCGTGTACGGCCTCTCCGGCACGATCTCAAACAGATCCGCATCGGTGACCTGTGCCAGTGCCCGCGCCACCTCCGCAGTGTTCCCTGATACGCTGAAATATACTACTAATGTTCTCATAGCCAAATCTATCCTTTCTATTCATCCTCCCGAACACCTTCTCTTCCCAATTTGATTCATATCGCATCCATCTACCACTCCCGGAGCACGATCTCCGTGATCCCCGGGTTGCTCCCGCCTTCCATACGGAGCACCCTGTCCGAGGTATGGAAATAGTCGAACTCATCATAGATGGCCCGCTGCAAAGCATTCCCCCTGCGATACCCATGGATCACGCGAATCCGATAGACGTGCTCCGGCGCCTCCTCAATGATCCGGCACAAAGCCTTCACGGCCTCCTCCGTCCGCATGCCGTGGATGTCGATCTCGGTTATGCTGTCGTACTTCATATCTCCTCCCTGCACAAAGCTTGGTGCTCCCATACAGTCTCCAAAACTTCAACACTCTTATGACAAAGTTGAAGTTTCTACCTCAAAAGTTGAAACTCTCAATTGAAAGTTGAAACCAAGTCCTTCAAGTTGATACTCCTTCTATCTCCATTGAAATTTCAATCTCTGTCCATCTCATTATTATAAAAAAACGACACTCATCATTTTTGATCTTTTCTCCATCACCCCAATATCAACACATTTCTTATTTACCACAGATGCTGAATTTTCAACGATTCCAAATGTGTCTGCCACAGTTCTCCGATTAAAAACATAATCATATCGATATTTCTTAAATAGTTCAACTAACTGTGTGATTCTCCCCTCCCTAAAATTCCTAATACGTTTTCAGATACACCGCCTCGTCATCTATCAGCATCAGTTTAGGCTTGTTGAAAATATCATCCATTTCCCTGACACCATCCACAAATTGTTTGACGCCACTACTTCTGCTGCCTTTGAAAATATCCATCAATTCGTCACTTTTCTTATCATTCAATTTGTCGAGTTTTCGTCCTGCTTTGATAAGAGAATCATCAAGGGGAGTCTTCTTTACGAGCGGCACCTTAGCCATTGCGTGTCCCACATTTTTGCTGAAGTTCGCAGTTCCATCCAGAACATAGGACTCCACTGTTGTATCAACTAACTTCTCAAGTTTATTATAAACATCAGTGTAGAACAATCTGTATTCATATGACAACTCTTCAATCTCTGAAGCAACACTATATAAATACTCCGAGGATCGCTTGTCCAAAAACAATGCCTCGAGGAACGAGGAGAATGCAAAAACATACACTGCCAGTCTATAATACATGAGATTCCTGTGCACCTCTTTCACTCGTTTTTCTATCATGCTGGATTTCTTGATCGGCTCGTGCTTGTTCAGCAAATCAGCAATTTCCTTCCGATAGAACAAAATCTTCTGTCTTGCTGAACGTTTGATGTCTCCGGCTTCCTTGTGCTTGTTTATTCTATAGGTTTCACTGTCCCAGTTGTATTTATACTCATTGGCGAGAGCTGTAAGGGTCTTCAGATCTCCTTCCAGTTTCGACGCTTTATCATTATTAAGAAAGCCTATTATTCTGCTCTGTGTTTCCTGAATCGAATCCAGCTTATGTTCAATCCTCATCAACATCGCAGCCGCAAAAATCATCGATGGATTATAAGGTAGAGTTGTAACTTGTTGCACAGTGTCTACCGGGGTAAACCGTGCCTGTCCCACAAGATGATTCCCAGAATCAAAACACGCTCCCAGTAATCCTGATCCGTTATTTGCTGCGACCATATGTGTTCCGACAGGAATCTTCGCCTGAAACAACCCTGCAACCTGTACGTTCTGCGTTGCTGTGCGAAAGGCATTTGGCAATGACCCAAACGCCACCCCTAATGCCTCCAGTTCAGCAAATGGGACTTTCATGTAATCATTTGATCTTATTTCTTCCTCTGTAATAGACGGATAGTAGTCGAGTCTGATTATCTGCTCTTTCTCATTCATTCTCATTGCTTTCACCTTTCTCCTTCAGTCCCCTATCCCCCAATACTTCTTCAATCGCTCAACCGTAAACTCCCACTTCTCAGTCAAAGGCCTGCAAACAGAATTCTGATTTCCGAAGAATCCCAGTTCTCTGATAGCACCTGCTTCCGGCACAGTTCTGATCCACCGCACCTTAACTACATATTCCGCCTTCTCCGGGGTGTCTTCACTGTAGAAGTAATCACCCTTCAAAGGCAGCTCCCTCATATTCTTTTCTTCGCCCTCTACCACAAAACTAACGTCTTTCGCCTGCTGCACTTCATCCATCACAATCCCTACACCCACATAGCCTGTATGGGGAATGTTGACCCAGACACGGTCTCCCGGAGAAAGCATTCCCAGTGTATTCGAGTACCATTCACCACCACCGGCAGAAACAAAACCATATTGAACAGCATCCTCCCAGTTCCGAAATTCATCGTCTATCCCAAAGGAAACATAATACTCCCCATTCCATGGATTCTTGGTGCTCGTTTTCGACGGAATCACATCCTCAACATCTTCGCGGAACCATGCTCGACTGATGATTCTTTGCTCACCACACTGGAAAACTTGAAAGAACAATATATTGATGTCTACCTGATAAGTGTCTCTGAGGAAGGATATAATTCTTTCCGTACTTCTGTCCATTTGGGTAGCGACAATCACCATCTTCACATGCTGATTGACGTTCTCTGCATCCAATGCCTTGCCATATTTTTCTTTATAAGCAACATCCAGATTCTTTACCCCTGCAGAGTGCTTCAGATACAGTTGCGCAATCTCTTCAACCGTCATTGCTGAAACACTCGCAGCATAGTCAATGACCTGTGCCGTTACATCTCTGGGAGTCATATCCTTCTTCAATTCCACGATAACCAGATCTCCATCGTGATCCAGGCACAGAATATCAATACGCTTACCGGCATTAGTCGTGACCTGATGTCCGATCACCAGCCAGCTATTGTTCAGGATCTCTATATTATCTAGAAGAAGAGTTTCCAGTTCTTCCTCATTCCTTAATTCCGCACTCATCAGCGGTGCTTTCTCGTCCAGAGACCATACTGTGTGTTCAATGCTCATTTATCATTCCCTTTCTCGTTTACGACACATCCTTTTCAATTTCATCGTTCCCTCTACCACTCCCTCAGCACGATCTCCGTGATCCCCGGGCTGCTCCCTCCTTCCATTCGGAGCACCCTGTCCGAGGTATGGAAATAGTCGAACTCATCATAGATGGCCCGCTGCAAAGCATTCCCCCTGCGGGACCCATGGATCACGCGGATCCGATAGACGTGCTCCGGCGCCTCCTCGATGATCCGGCACAAAGCCTTCACGGCCTCCTCCGGCCGCATGCCGTGGATGTCGATCTCGGTTATGCTGTCGTACTTCCTATCTCCTCCCTGCACAAAGCCTGGTGCTCCCACTATTGCCTCTGTGATTCCCTCATATAATTCTAGTCAGGTTCCTCTTAATCAGGGTTGCACCTGCCACAGGGAGATAGCCCTCTTTCAAGAGCCGCTTTTCGGGGCACAGCATAAGCATTGGTTGTTGTACTGCACCCTAAAGAATGGTAATGCTTTCCAGTAGGAGTGATATATACAGTTTCATTCAACCATCTTTCTCTTTTTTCTTCTTTGCTTTCTTTTTTGCTTTTTTCTTGGTCTTTTCTTCAGCAGCTTTTTTTGCCTCTTCTTTGGCCTTTTTCGCCTTTGCCTTCGCTTCTTTCTCAGCCTTTTTCGCAGCCTCTTTCTCTTCCTTCTCTTTCTAAAGAGCCGCTATGCGATTATCCGCTGTCTGAAGATCTTTGTTGTGCGGTCTCATCATTTTGGACAATTCCCTATGTCCCAATATTTCTGCAAAACTTAGAAGAAAAGGCTACTTCAAGAAGACCACATCATTATGATATTCAATAAACCTCTGAACTAATATGGCAATTGAATACTTGAGTATTCCGGTGTGGTTTCCCGCACCTGTCCGGCGTGAGGAAATCACCATTCTAACGGAATGGAAATCACCCTTCCGGTCATGAAATCGGCCTCATATAATTAAAATATGCACCACGGCTGTAAATTCAATATGCGGAGGTCACAACTATGACCAAGTATCACGAGATCCTGAGACTTACAGCCTTAGGATTATCATAGCGAGCGAAATACTCAGTTCTTCCGAAAGACCTTCCCTGGTATTCCAGGGAGCATGCATTTTCATGAACGGTACATTCTAGCCAGTATATAAAAGGATTTAAAAAACTATACCTGCATCACCGACCTGCAATCAGAAACTAAATGGCAAGCTATTAGATGCGGAGAAGTTGTTAATTGCTGCCTTTACTGTACCCACGCTATCAGGCATATACTCCTTCGCATATTCAATTGTCTGTCCTGCCAATTGTTCTGCTTTATTCCCTAATTCACTTGCAGTGCTTGATCCTATTTCGACAGCAGTTTTATATGCACCTGATGCTACTGCACAGCCAACCATGCCTCCAACGAGGCCACCAGCAACGGTTCCTACTCCAGGAGCTACCATTGTTCCAATCGCAGCGCCATATTGCATCCCAACCATTCCACCAGCCACCTGCGCTGCATTATCGCCCAAATCATATGCGAGTTCAGCCCCATCAATTTTTCCAGTAGAATAATCAAGAATATCTTCATAAGATTGAACACCAAATAATACTACCGCAGTGGGTACCCCTGTACCCGCAAGCGATTGGATCATTTCGTTGCCTGTTGCTCTCATCCCCATTGCAACGCCTTCACTGATAAAACCGGTTCCATATCCAACAGCACCTGCAACAGCGGTTTCTTCAGTAATGTTTGCTACCATCTCATCAGCAGTGATTTCGCCAGAGGCAAACTGAACTGCATTATCAACCGTGGAAATAGCAAACGTTAATTTGGCCGCCTCTTTGCCCTGCTCGAAACCACGCTGATGCATAGGTAACACTCTCTCCTGTAGAGGTGACACAGTATTATGAATGCGTGTTAAACCCTCTTTGGCTGTAACCACAGCCTTACCTTTTATGTCCCAGTCGTCATTGTAAATTTTCCTAAATCTCTTTAACTCCCCATCCAATTTATAAGGTTTCCCATCTACTGTTATTTTGAATTCAGCAGACGTGGGCCTGCGATCCTTACCAACGTAATTTGACTTTACCTCGTAATCAACAGTATGCCCTGCTTCCTTCAGTTCTCTAATGTGATTTTCTACTCTTTTGAATTGTGACTGATTGACCTCTCCAAGTTGCGGCACTATGTTTTCTTTAGATGCAGGTCCCCCAAAAATGTCTGCGATTAGGTGTCCACGTTGATCACCCACTCTGTAAGAATCATCTCTCAAATGCTGACTTAGCGGTTCCCTGCCTTCACAGATTTGAAGATCTACAATCTTGTTACTTATAGGTCGTCCCATTGCATCTGTTTTCACAGAGAAATTCCCTTTTTTTATCTCCGTATTAGGTTTCAAATCAAAGGAATGGGCCACGATGGTATTTCCGTTTCCTTTCACAGACGTTTCTGTGAGATACGCAATTCCATTATCATCATAGCGAGTCACTTTCCAAGCTTTATCTGCTATCTTTTCTCTGGATTTTGTCAGGATTCCATCCTGAAAATAATCCTTTTTGACATGACCTAATTCATTGCGCGACAGTTTCTCGATAAGTTCATTACCCTTATCAATTTCTGTCACACCGAATACACCTTTGGCAAGAGAAAGCGAAGAATGAAACGCACTGTTTAAAATTGCCATTTTCTCATTCCGATCAAATCCTGGGGCATCAATTTTTACCTTGTCCAGTCTTTCAATTATTGCTGTATTCATTCCTCCACCGCCTTTGTCAACACATTGCAGATTTCATCTATTTCTTCCATATTGAACCCTTCTGTCCGACTAATAACCAGCGTTCTCAGACTATCTGGATTCTGTTCCAACAGCAAGCTATCAAATTGTGAATCTGTCACGCATAATACTGCTTTTAAACAATCTTGTAGTTTTGGAATGTCTTTGAGTTCCCAGAATAATTTCCCGCCAAGGAAAACGTAATCATCGATAAACCCTGCAATTCTATTTCTCTGCACTGCTTGTAGATCGAGAACTTTCAACGAACTCAAAAGATCCACTCTTCTCAAACGTTCCCGATCTATCCATGGCTGCATCAAAGCACATATGACTTCACTCCTTGCCTGTTTCAGCGTTTTGATGATCTCTGGATGTTCATTCACATAAACATGTTCCTGGACATTTGCTTTGTCGATGATCGTGAGCACAGGACTCACCCAGTTGTTTTGGTAAACAACCGCAACACCGCTTGGGAGTTTTGCGATTTCATTGACCTGATCTTCTGTCAGACCCATCGAACGACCAATTGCTTCTCGATCATTTGCCTCTGGCGTGCGTAATACGATTTTAGTATTTGTATTCTTTATTGCGGCGATATCCACTGATGAAGGAGACTGATCGACAATGACAAAGCCCTCACCATATGTTCGGATTTCCGCAATCGTCTGGGTCAGCATTTCGACGGATTTTCCAATCAGTTCCGATTCTCTGCCGGATGTGTTCTTAAGAAGGTTATGTGCCTCTTCCAATACAGTGACATGTTCTAACCCCCGGTTGCTTCCCTTTCTTTGATCTACTCTGTACTCATTAAGGATATAGACCATCAATCCCATGAGCAAAGCCTTTGTCTCAGTAGATTTCACTCGGCTGATATCCAGGATACAGTTCTGATCAAAGAGAACTGTATACGGAGTTTGATCCGATGTGAACATATACTTGTTCAATCCCACGGTAAGGGATCTTACTCTCGTAATCAACGCTCCTCTGTAGTTTGATTTGATATCTGAGGCATAATCAGATGCACTTATTAATTCATCAAGTTTCTCCGCAAGTAACTCAAAGTCTGGGTATTCATGCTCGGTACCATCAAAGGTCGAAGTTCCGAGATCCCAACCTACAGCCTCATACGATCTTAATATTGCATCCTTGAAAAAAGCAGGCATCGCATCGTACATTGGCCAACAAACGCTAAAAATCTCTACCAGGCCATCCACATGTTCGAGAACATGAATTGAATCCGGGAATCTAAACGGGTTCAGATGGATAAGCTGCGCAACTTTAGGGTTAGTGGAGAACACATTTACATCAGGTAGATTCCCAAAGACATCTTTGTATTCCCCCTTAGCCGGCTCAATAACCAGGAAGGAAATCCGATCCTGATATAGTTCGTTCAGCATCTGATACACAGTATTACTCTTTCCGGAGCCTGTAGACCCTGTGATAAATGTATGCATATTTAGGCTCTTATTCTCCAGTTCGACTGCCTTTCCGGTTTCCTTTCCAAGGTCAAATACTTTTCCTAATGTTATCCTCTCTTCTGGCCCAAGTTCTTTCTTCTGAGACCGAAGATTGTACGAAGTGACTTCTTTCCCGAATTCTGCATGTCGAATCACCGGAAATCCGGAAACTGACGAACGTGGAAGACCCATATGTATGCCAAGTTCTTTCCCGCTGATCCATGTCGATGCATCTGTTAGAGCGTCATCGACATCTACCCCATAATAGAATTGCGGATGGATAAATCTGGATAATGACAGTGCAAGATTATTATAGTCTTCCTCTTCCACTTCAGTATCGTCCTTACGCCATGAATTGATTGCAGACACCTCTCGACCAGAGTTTTCTCCATTCATGAGTGAACGATAATTACTCGCTGCAATCTCCGCCGCCGACATATCATCCGATACAAAATATCCAGCAACATTCCACATCCCGTAACTGTCAAACTCTTTTGTCCGTTGTATAGCATCGTCCAACATCTGGAGAACATCAGTAACCTCTTTATTCTCTACTGTAGATGACTCACTGATAGACATCGAATGATTAAGCTGCTCATTGGGTGCGAGTGAATTAAGAAATCCGCTTAAATGACCTGCTATCGAGCCACCGATCATTGCACCTGTAGCCCCTTCAGCAACAGCTCCAACAACTGTCCCTGCAATTGCTGCAAATGCTCCGGCGATCATTGCTGCTTTCTGTTTCCCGTCCATCTCTACAAATGAATTGGTTCTACTTTTACCATCTGTCAGGCTTTTCGAAGTCTGAACCTTCTGATAAGGCGATAGCAAGGTATATTGTGTCTGATAATTTTTTCTGATTCTGGCAACTGTCTGCTGGGTTTGATTTTCGGCAATTATAATCCCGGTAAATGCTCTGCCTTGCATGGCAAGTGCCAATTTCTCAAGACCTTGTACGAATTGATCATTGCCTTGAGTCTGCTCTATTTTTCGGTCTGCAACCACGCTAACAGAAGCAACATTTTTCTTCTGATTGATAGCGTTCGATAGCACCTCTATTCTACTCCGATCAACGTTCTCAAGTTTTATTCCCGGAAAATTTCCCACTAAAGTGTTCTTCAAAGTATCTCCCAGAGTTACAGTGGATCGTTTATACCGGTCAATTAGTTCCCCGTTCCTGACTCCAATATAGAAATCCACTTTCTCTCCATCGGAATCGATAAGGATAAACAAAGATGCTTTATATGTTGACAGAGTATTGAACACCGTTGTGAATTTTTCTGTGATTGGTTCCCCTTTCTGATAGACCATCTCTGAGATCTTAAATAATCTGATATTATCAACCAGATCTTCTTCAAGCGGAGGCAAATCAAACAACTCTGCAGGATCAGCTACTTGTAATTCTTTTAATCTGGAAAGATACTGTTTCCTTATTACCTCCTCTGTGACTTGAAGATAGTTTTCGATCGAAAACTCTTTTGCTTTTATCTCGCCATCCTGTATGCTTTGTAGTTCATTCATTCGTCTACTCCCTCTCAATTGCCATCAGCTGTTCTTTAAATTCCGCAAGCCATTTATTATCGTTTTGGATAACCTTTTCTTCTCCGGTGAGTTGGTGGGCGATGGATTCTTTTTCCTCCGTTTGCTGTTCGATTAGTTCAACCAGATGCTTGTGGTACTGCTCAGCAATTAATGTATCATATCCACGCAAGGTTTCGGTCCTGTCTTGAATCAAAGAATCCATTCTGGTTTCAACCACATCCCTGGCATATTCACGCCATTCCTGGATATTATATGTTGTCACCATCTCTATCTCACCATTGTCATTATCCTCTCCTGGTGATCTGAAAAAGAAAAACTGTTCCTTTGGTTTAACTTGTACAACTTCATTCAATTGCATCAATTGCTGATGAATATCAGGGACACTTTGTTTGATTCCAGGATCATCAAAAGTATCAATCGGAGAAAATTCTTCATCGTATTCTGCAACATCGTATAGACCCCTCAATGATAATGCAATCTCTGCAGACCTAGTATTTGATATTTCCCCAACAATAGTCGTGTAATCCTTGAACACACGCTTGATTTCGTCGCTTAATTCTCTAGACAATTGTACTGCTTCAGCCTCAATTGTGGTCTTCGTTTTCTTCTTTCTCCATTCGGATATCTCATCGAGGAGGCTGTTTTTCTTTTGTTGAAATACATTAGGATCATCAATATTATCTCTGTTGAGAAGGCGACTGTCTGATTCTTTTAACTTTTCTATAACATTATCAATCTCATCCATTCTTTTCATCGTCTCAGAGTATGATCTTTTCCCCTGTTCATTCTCTTTTTGCAATCTGGACTGTACTATATCTGCAGCATCTCGGAGTACTTGTATAGCCGAATTAATAAAATCTGTTTCGGGGTATAACTGGAAATATTTTTGTATGGATTGATCATCTATGGAATCCACTATGTTAAGATGGACAAATCCGAGATCATGAAGAGTACGTTTCAATGAATCAGCATTTAAACTCTTGTCAAAAATGAAAAACACCTGATTGTCGGAAACATCCTTACGATTCTTCAAAAAAGAGGTTATACCTTGCAACTCGAAGATATTCCAACCGTCAATGAACACAACGATCGGAATATGCTTCAAATCATTCTTTTTCAACTCATCCACATCATTGATTTCCTCTATTGAAACGCGTTCCCAATCGATGCTTAGAGCGAGACTGTTCTTGCTTTTCAATAGCTTAAGCGGGTATGCATCATGATATAAATGCTCATTACTTTCTCGAAAAACGATTCCATTAAAATTATGATTCGGATTATCACTGAACCACTTCAGAAGATTTTTAATCCTATCCAATTTTTCATGACGTCCCTCCAGTTCTCCCTTATGGAATATTTCGACCTGATCCTTTGTCACTCCAGCCTGTTCAAAGGCTTGAACAACCTCTTCGCAGTCAAGCTTTGGCCCTGAAAACTCCAATTCGAAATCATATCCATTCATTTCGTTATAAAAGATTTCAGGAACCTCTTTGACCCAGTCTTGCAGGTTTGCGTTCTGATATTTTTCTACAAGACTGTTTATTCTCGGCTCTCTTCCGTTGAACTTTATCTCTGTTTCTAAAAGGTACGGGTTATATGACAGCTCGGCTTTAATCATGTCTTCACCTCGTTAAGTGTCCATATCTTGTTCAATTACAACGATTCAACTACGTCTACTTAATCAAACCATGCAATTTGGCCTGTCTGATTACCTCTGAAAAAGCTTTCAGGGAAAGATCAAGATCGTATTTGTGAACAAAGGCAATAAATTCTGCAGGACTTTTATCATCAAGTATTTTGTCAACTTGTAAATGGTGCTCCCTGACCAGTTCCAGGAAACCATTTGCTTTGTTAATCCTCGTACTTAATATGCTCGGCAACGGTAATGGAAACTTTACTTCCTCTCCGAATCGAACCTTTTAAGTCATCACGCAGCAAGCTATTTATGTTATCTATAATTTTCATATTACCTCTAAAAAACAAACAGAAAACACATCTCATCAATCTAACTATTCAACTATATATTATACCTTATTTTACGTTTTCTGACAATTCCCATATTATGAAACGGGCATATACTTACCGTCTTCTGCATGTAATTGCACGAGTTGATATAATCATTCTTCCATCAAAAAACAGTTAGTCTCCAAATCATTCCCCCCCCGGGAGCACGGCTTTGTGCATGCAAAAAGCACCTCCTGCGAGGTGCTCCCTGCATCCTTTCGGACTGGTCCCTCCCCAGCAAATCACCGGAGACTTCCGCCACCAGGATCGTGAGGCCGGCAGCCGGAAGCTTGTCGGCCTGTTCTTCCCAGAGGGGAAGCCTGCTTTGTTCGTCGAGAACATCGAGACCAATGGATACTAAGCAATGCTCCATCCGACGCTCTCGCTCTACAGCTGCGCCATACGCCGGAAAGCTTTGTGTCATTCTCACCGATCGCAAAATGATAAGGGGAAAGACTTCCTATTACGACTATTTTGCAGGTTATTGACGCCTTAAGGTAAAGTTGTTATCTTGTATCTCCATCGGTGGTTTTTGTCACAATGCTATGCTATAATGGAGGCACAGAATGAAGATCAACAGGAAGAACAAGGACCGACTTTTTCGCTTTATCTTTGGCGATGCGGAGCACAAGGAGCGCGCTCTGGAACTCTACAATGCGCTGAACGGGACGGCATATCAGGATCCGGCAGCCCTGGAGCTCACCATGACAGAGGGCATGTTGTACCTGTCCATGCGGAACGACGTAAGCTTTCTGCTGGACACGGAGATGAACCTGCGGGAGCACCCGGCTGGTACTCCCAACGCCGCGGTATTACGTGTTCTATAACGGGGATGCGGACCTGGAGGACGAGGGAGAACTCCGTTTTACAGATCTGGTGGACAAGCCGGAGCTGAGCAGCATCGAGATCACGGCTCGGGTGCTGAACATCAATGCCGGGCATAACCAGGCACTGATGGAGGCGAGCCGGCATCTGCGGGAATATGCGGAGCTGATCCTCCGGCTGAAGGTGGCCTGCAAGGGAAAGAAGACCCCGGAAGAAATCGTAGCAGCGGTCACCCGCGTGGTGGAACAGTGCATCGCCGATGGCATCCTGGCAGAGATCCTGAAACAGAACAAGGGGGAGGTCATAGAAATGTTTTTTACAGAATACGACGAGAAAGAAACCATGCGACGTCTGGCACGTGATGAACGCCAGGAGGGCCGCAAGGAAGGACTGCAGGAAGGACGCCAGGAAGGACGCATGGAAGAGCGCATTGAATTGCTTTCTCAGCTGACCGAGGAAGGACTGATCACCGAAGAGATCGGCGCGCAGAAGGCCGGCATGGGACTGAGCGACTACAGGAAGGCAATGGAAGAGTACCGCAAGAGGGCCGCCTCGATCGTCAGCGACAATACCAGACAGTCCGAGTAACGAGCCCCTTTCGTTCTATTGATTGGGGTGACCTTGACCGGGTTGTTCGTGGTCGGACGGCGCACCGGGCTACACTTTTCCAGGTAAAGCGGGTTTTTGTAGTAGGTTTTAGGGGCGACCTGCTACAAAAACACCGCACCTGCCCAATCGTGTAGTTTATTTTGGGTCAATTTACTACAAACCCATCCAATCTGCCTGATCGTGTAGCAGGTTCCCTTTGATAATTCCCAGTATATGGAAATTTTTAGCCGCCTCCCACGGAAACCGACTACACTTTTCCCTCCTCTCTGATTTTTTGTAGTCGTTTCCCCCCAGAACCTACTACAAAAAACCGCCCCACCGCTAATTCTGTAGTCCACCGCCGACCATCTCTTTCCGAAGCTCTTCTAGAGCCAAGTCGCTGGGTATTGACATTCTCTGGAACTCCACAACGCACTGAACGGGCAGCGGTCACCCGCGTGGTGGAACAGTGCATCGCCGATGGCATCCTGGCAGAGATTCTGAAAGAGAACAAGGGCGAGGTAATAGAAATGAAAAGGAAATCATGCGGCGCCTGGCACGAGACGAACAACAAGAAGGGCTCTAGGAGGACCGGGAGGAAGGCTTCCAAGAGGGGCATCTGGATATCCTGTCCCAGCTGACCGAGGAAGGACTGATCACCTGACGTGCTCGCACGTCGAGGACGAAACGATCGCCAGGAGCCTCAGCTCCTGGCGATCGTTAATGCGTGCTCAGCAACCGAAAAGGCTTGTATTTCCAATTACAGCAAAGCCTTTTCGGTTGCCGAGATGCAAGGTTTAATGACCAGTTTTTGAAAAACCTTGCATTTCAGCGATTCGGAAACGGCCGAATCGCTGAGCACAAGCATCAAGTAGTGACTGCCAGCGTTGATGAAATCAACGCTGCAGCGAAGATCACACAGTGATCTTCGCTCAATAAGTCCGACGGGGACTTATTGAGCAGGCACTAGTTATCTTCTTGCAAACACATTCAGCCAGCGGAACTGGTCTCTTCCCAGCAGGTCTCCGGTGGCTTCCACCTCCAGGATCGTGAGACCGGCGGCCTGGAGCTTGTCGGTCAGGTCTTCCTGGGTGTAGTTGCGGAAATAGCGGCCTTTCTCGTCGGGGCCGGTCTGGATGCCTTCCTTCACAGACACATACAGGATTCCTCCCGGCGTCAGGTTGTACCGCAGGTTATGGAGAAACTGCTTTGTGCCCTCCTCTGGCAGATGCAGAAGCGACGCGCAGCACCAGATGCCGTCGAAAGGCTCTTCGCTGATCCATGTGGTCATATCTGCCGAGAAGACCTGGATCCCGAGTTTGCGAAAGGCCATCTGGGCAAGCTCCTCCGAGGCGTCCAGGCCTTCCGCCTGAAATCCCATCTTACAGAAGGCCTTCACGTCCCGGCCGCTGCCGCAGCCAACATCGATGATGCGGGCGTGCTCCGGAAGGTAGGCGGCGAACCTGCTGCGCATCCTGTCGAAATCCACATCGATGGTGGACTCGTAGTAGTCGGCCGCGTTCAAATTGTAATAGTCGATCGTGTTCATCATCTATCGTATACCCACTCCCGAAATCCCATATTCTTTGCGGAATCGTAGATCGGGAGCATAATCTCCTCAAGTTGGTTGGCGAAGTGCTCCCGGCTTTGTCCGGGCTGATAAAGCCGGTATCGGATCTCTTCGCTATTCAGATTCTCCCTGGTGCACTTGTTGAACAGCTGGCTCGCCTTCTCGTCCTGCGCCGTGAGCAGATACGCGTCGTACTCCGTCCTGGCAAGGCGCTGGAAGTAGGTGCTCCAGTTCGGCAGGTGGTTGCTCTTGCTGCTGTTGACGCTGCGGATCGTGGGCACCAGGTTCCAAAGCTCATCGCTTGCCACGTAGGACCACGGGACGAAATGATCGATGGAAAGGCCCCTGGTGGTCAGGAGGTCGCCGGTGTAGATATCGATCACAGGCTGCTTTCGGATCATGTACTTCCAATACCCGGTCACTGCAGTGAGCTTCCGCTCCTGCGGCGGGTAGATCTTGCTGGCGATTCCCGGCACCGCCGGATTCCTTCGCTGCAGGTACATGATCAGGTTGTAGTCCGTCCAGCCCAGAAGGATCCCCAGATTGCTCTGCAGGTATTCCATCCAGGGCTGGGTGATCACGATCCGGCTGTCCAGCGCACCGTCGCGATAGATGGTGTACATCACGCCTGTCTGGGTGTTGATGTAGTCTGTGATGGCGGCGGTCTTGTACCAGATCTTCTGCCCAGGGTTGGGCATCAGCGGAGCCTGAAGGCGGTACGGCACGTTCAGGGACAAGGTCCTCATGTACTCGCGTACCTGCTTATCCTCCGTGCTCCGGAGATAGTTCAGGAGCACCTCCTCCTTCTCGGTAGGACGGAAAGGCTCCTGCCCGGCGATATAGAGGACGGTCTTCTCCAGGGTGTCCGATGGTCCCAGGTTCAACTTGTATTCGCTGACCATGTACCAGGCATCTACGATCATCCGCTGGATCAGTTCCCGGAATGGGATCTCTCTTCTGCCCCGGGCCACCTCGTGGAGGATGGCCTTGAACCAGAAGAGCTTGTAACTCTCACTCTTGTTGTCAAATAGTCTGGCGAGGCTTTGTGTATTTACTTTTTCGGATTGTGGGATCTGCATGGTGGTTACTCTCAACACTTTAATTACGGAGCATGGTTGTCCAGATTGTAAATGAGGCATTATTTGTTCCCAAAATACCCTACTTAGGAACCTTTGGATACGGCTTTTTTGAAAATCTGGTATCCAGGCGATCGGCATGAAGCAAAGCGGGAACAATATTTGAGGAATATAGGTTTTGGGCAACGGATCTGGGATTGGCGTGAAACTACAGCGCCCCCTTGATCTTCTCGATCAGGGTGATGTCGGCGGGAAGCCAGTCCACGCTGTCGATGGTGTCTGCGGTGAGCCACCGGGCGTCTTCGGCCTCCTTCAGCACCAGGTTGCCGGACTGAATGGTGCACCAGAAGCAGTCCATGGACAGGTGGAAGGCCGGGTAATCGTACTCGATGGTGTCCAACAGAGCGCCGACGCGGACGACAGTGTCCAGTTCTTCTCGGATCTCCCGGACCAGGGCCTGCTGGGGTGTCTCTCCCCTCTCGATCTTGCCGCCGGGAAACTCCCAGCGGCCTTTGAATTCGCCGTAACCTCTGGCGGTGGCGAAGATGCGGTCCCCGTCCCGGATGACCGCGGCGACTACACGGATGGTGTTCATAAAATGGATGCCTCCTTACACAGCGATCGTCTTGTTTGCCTTGGGCAGCAGTTCTGCCGGCAGCGGGGTGTGGAGCCGCCAGTGGAAGCTGACGGGCTGCTCGCCTTGGTGACTCACGTAATCTGCATTCCCCAGGAAGACATAGGGCGCTGTGTACGCCCCGAACTTCTTGAACTCCCGGACGAACAGAGATATGACACTGCCCTGCTCACGGTGATGGATATAACGCTGGATCTTGGGGCTCTGTTCCTTGTCCTGGCTCTGGCTTTGCCAGTGAAACAGGGTCTGGTTGATGGCGTAGTCCTCGTACATGGTGGAGGGCGAAAAGTCCTTCTCTGACTTGTTCAGGTTGATCAGGAAGATGTCTGTCTTCTTGTCCTTGAATTGCTTCACTCCCTCGCGGAATTCCGGGGACTCTTCCTCGTTGTAGTAGCCAAAGGCCGCCATGATCTGACTGGTGTTGTAGCTGCAGTGCAGATCGATGGGACACACGTACGCATACTCGTTGGTGCCTGCCACAAAACTCACATGGGATCGGTTATACTGCAGGATCTGCAGCACCTCCTCCCGAATGAACCGCTCGTCCAACACGGCGTTGATCCCCTCGTCGATGCTCCCGTACCCTTCCTTCCGCGGGCACTTCCTGTGGAAGGTGTAGTACAGCATGTTTCGCATCAGGCGCTCGGTCTCGTTCCGACAGGATAGATTTCCCTTCACGTAGCGGATCCAGTAATCCAGCAGGCGGATGGAGTTGATGTGGAACAGACCGTTGAACCTGGCATAAAGCTTTGTGTACCGATCCTCCTCCAATACCTCCTCGCCGGGGAGTAGCCCCGCCCAGTACATGAGCCGGTACAGCGATCGCTTCCCTGTGTTCTGGTAGAAATCGTAGAGGGACAAGTCGTGCTCCGGCAGGAAATTCTCCAGGGTCAGCGGCAGCCCGGTGTCGGCCTGGAAGGTGCGCACCTCTTCTGTCAACACGGACTTAGTGTTGTCTGTCTGCTTCAGATTGTCCAGTATGTGCTCCCTCGCCAGCTTTTCGAACTCGATGTAGCAGCCCTTGGGGAGCTGGGAGAACCCCTCGTCGATCTGCTTCCGCAGCGACTTCCGTCCTTTCCCGACCAGGGCCTCGTACTTGGCCGCAAACTTATATCGCTTGTTGGCGCGCCCCACAAAATCCAGTACCGTCAGGCAGTCCTTCCCTTCCGCGATCCGAAGGCCCCTGCCCAGCTGCTGCAGGAACACCGTGGCGCTCTCTGTGGGCCGCAGGAACAGGATCGTGTTCACCTCCGGGATGTCCACGCCCTCGTTGTATAGATCCACCACAAAGATAAACTTGATTTCCCCCTTCACCAGCCGGCGCTTGGCATCGTCCCGGATGTCGTCTATGCTCTGTGCGGAGAGAGCGATGGAGGGAACCCCCTGCTCATTGAAATACCTGGCCATGTACTCGGCGTGGGCCACACTGACGCAGAATCCCAGGCCCTTCACCTCGGCCATGTCTGCCACGTATTCCCGGACCTTCCGGAGCACCAGCTGGCATCGAGCCGTGTCAGCCGTATAGACGGACTCCAGTTCCCGCACATCGTAACGTCCATTCAGCCAGTGAAGCTTCTGATAATCTACCTGGTCCGTGACACCGAAATACTGGAAGGTGCTGAGCAGATTCCGGTCGATGGCCTCCCCCAGCAGCATCCTGGAAGCGATCCGCCCATCAAAATACTTCAGGATGTCCTCTCCATCCATACGATCCGGGGTAGCCGTCAGCCCTAGCAGGATCTTCGGCTGATAGTGGGTCAACAAGCCCTGATAGGACTTGGCAGAGGCGTGATGAAACTCATCCACGATGATGAAATCATAGTAATCCGGGGAGGTCCACTCTGTCAGCCTGGCGGAGTTGAGGGACTGCACGCTGATAAACAGGTGCTCTATATCCGAAGGCTTCCTCCCGTCCACATATAACTCACCGAAATTGAAGTCGTTCAGCACCTCCTGAAACTTCTCAATACTCTGCTCCAGGATCTCCTTCCTGTGGGCCACGAACAGCAGCCGCGCATGGGGCTGATGCTCCCGGAAGCGTTTGTAATCAAACGCAGCCACGATGGTCTTGCCCACGCCGGTCGCCGCCACCACCAGGTTCTTGTAGTGGCCGTAGTTCTCCCGCTCCGCCTGCAGATTATCCAGAATCTCCTGCTGGTAGGCGTAAGGCCGGAAGGACATGTGAAGCCGCCTGCGATTTTCAACCTCCCACTGGGGCCGATCCAACTCGTCCTGCAGTTTTCGGCGGCAGGCCTCCTCTTCCGGATCAAACCTTTCGAAAGCCGCATCGTTCCAATAGCTCTCAAAGGAGACCGAGAACTTCTTCACGATATCGAAAGACTCCTTCTCCGTCACCTTCACATTCCACTCCAGACCCCCGGTCAGCGCCGGGTTGGAAAGGTTGGAAGACCCGATATACGCGGTGGAAAACCCGGTCTCCCTATGAAAAAGATAAGACTTGGCATGCATCCTGGCATGCCCTGTCTCGTAGTTGATCTTGACCTCTGTGCGCGGAAGCTTCGCCAGCTCCATGATGGCTTTGTAGTCGGTGGCCCGGGTGTATGTCGTCGTGATCACCCTGAGCCTCGCCTCCGGCCGGGCCGTGAAAGCCCGCAGCTCCGTCAGCAGCGGCCGGATTGCGCTCCACTTGATAAAGGAGACCAGCAGATCCACCGAATCTGCGCTGAGGATCTCCCTCTTCAGTTCGTTCATCATGCTGGGTTCCGTTGGTGCTCCGGTGAACAAAGCATTCTCCACGATGGATGTCTCCGGCCGAATCACCTTCTGCACGGAAATGCTCCGCACGGAATTCAATTTCTCATAGAGTGCCGTCAGCACCTCTCCCTTCTCCAGGATCCGTTTGTCCCGAAAATCCGGTTCCTCGGTATGCGCCGCTACCTCTTCGATTATATCGTTACAAAGCCTTATCTGCGCACTCAGTGCCTTCGCATCTTCCCTGCTTGGATAGCTGTCCCTGATATAGCGTAGCCCCTTCTGGATCACATAGGAGATATAGATCGTCAGGATCTTCCTGGCATCCTCCGCCTGAAGGTTTTCCAACTGAATGTCGTACTTCTCAGGATCCAGCTCTGCCAGTTCCCTGTTGATCCTTGTGTTTACGATCTGTTCGTAAATTCCGTTCCTTAGCATAATCGTTCCTCACATATGCGTATCGTCTGTCTCTCAATTATACTGCACTTGCAGGCCAGAGGCAATATCCGAGGTGTTGTCCATTATTCAGAAAAAAAGCTTTGTGCAAGCAGACGAGAACCTCTGTCAATGTGCCTTTCGATCAATCTCGTGGGCGACACCCACGAAAACAAAGCAATCGCCCACGAAAATCGATGGATATCCACACATTTACTGGGAGAATTCATACAATTTGGCTGGTGGCGCCCACGAAAAACAAGGGACCCACCCACGACTCATTTAAAGTCGAAAAAAACTATGCAACCCGATGCTTTCGATCAGATCAGCGATATCTTTTTCGTCGTCTACAACCAAAATCTTCTCCATAAATATCAACTCCTACTTTGGCTTACGGAACAACAATAGTATTATAGCAGTTCCAAAAAAGCAATTCTCAAACAGCTGCTTAAGGAAATGTTAAGAATGTCCTTACAGCTCCTTTCTCTCGAAAACGCGAATAGTTATTTTCATAGACAAAAGAAGTATAGCAATATCAACGCCAAGAAGGATCGGAACTATAATGGCCGGAGGATCTTGCAGGAACGCTATGATCAATGCCATATCCGGATGGAGCATGCTGGCAACAACGGTCGGAAGAAGACAAATGAACAGCAAGCCGAATGTAAACACGTGACGCGCCTTGGTGATGCTGTATCGTATGACGACCGGCATATATATGCCATAAAGGATCAATCCAATCAGCAGAAGTATCAGAACCTCCAACAGGCTCAGAGGACTAAGCCTGGGATAGAGCAATGCGACAATGGAATACGCTGCAATACACGCTGCACAGAAAAGCAGATAGCAAATATACTTGGCAATGATGTAACTCTTACGTGAGTATGGCGCTGCGCAAACAAGGGCTGTCGCTTTTGGGTTCTTCTCCTCCTCTGTTGCCACTGCCTGCATATAGGAAAGATCAGTTAGTACCGCCATATAGAGAAATGCCAACGGCCCCATCTGTGCATGGGTCGAATCACCATCCGGGATCATGATCAGCACCGGGACAAGGATACATATCCCCAAAAGGATCAAAATATTCCTCCTTACCAAAATATAATCTTTTCTCACAAGACTAGCGTTCATCATTCTCACCTCCAATGTATCCGAGCATGATGTCCTCGATGGCTGCCTTCTCCAGCAGAACATCCGGCATTTCTTTCTTCAATTCCAAAGCATGGTCTGTGACCCCTGTGAAGCCAAAGGAGGAAATCCTAAGGTTCCTTATGAGCTTTCTGTTTTGATCGTTGAGCAGGGCGGGATCTCCCTTGATGATACGGAAGGTGTCGAGCAGATTATCCTTGCTTTGTTGAAAAACGATTCTACCCCCGTGAATGAGAACGAGCATGTCTGCGATCTTGTCCAGGTCAGAAGTAATGTGTGTCGAGAAGAAAACGCCCTTGCCGCCGTTGTTCATATAGTCCCTGACGATCTCCAGGAACTGACTTCGTACCAGCGGATCAAGCCCACTCGTCGGCTCGTCCATGATAAGCAGTTCGGCCTGATGAGAGAGAGCCAACACAAGGGCGAATTTCATGATCATGCCGCTGGAAAGCGAAGCAATCTTCTGCCCCGGATCAAGCGCAAACTTCTCCATATAGAATCGATAATCCTCATCGCTCCATCGGGAATAGGCCGGTGCAATGATGCTTTTCATTTCCTTCATGGTCAGGTCCTTGTAGAAATAGCTGCCGTCCATGACGACACCGATCCGGTCCTTGATCTCCTGTTCGTATTCCTCCGCATCCAAACCAAATACTCTGATCGTACCGGCATCTTTGGGTGCGAGGTTCAGGATCGTGCGGATCGTCGTCGTCTTCCCCGCGCCATTGGCTCCAATGAAGCCGGTGATGCATCCCTCCGGCAAGGAAAAGGAAACATCGTCAAGGGAAAACTTGGAATAGTGTTTCACTAGACCAGACACTTCCAGGATATTATCCATAGTTAATCCTCCTCATACAGAATATCCAACATTGCGTACAGGTCGTCCTTCTCAATATCAAACAGTTTCGCATTATGAACAGCCTTCTGTAAGTCCTGTTCAATGATGCGGCGTTTGGAATCTCGGAGCAGTTCCAGATTTCCCATAGATACGAAGGTGCCTCTTCCTGCCTTACTGACAGCAAAGCCTTCCTTCTCCAATTCCTCATAGACACGGCGAATCGTCAGGACGCTGACTTGTACGTCGTTTGCAAGGCTGCGGATAGACGGCAGCAGCGCCCCCTCCTCTAACTCGCCTCTCAGGATGGCGTCCTTGATCTGCTCCTTGATCTGCATATACAGCGGAGTGTCTGATGAATTGGATACGATTACGTTCATGTTCTTCCCCTCCCCAAACTGTGTATTTATCACATACACAGTATATACTTAATGTACAGATTTGTCAAAAATTCATTTTTAACTTTGGGGTGTTCCGCAAATTCAACAAAAAACAGTAAGCGCGGAACAATTGTTCCGCGTACTGAGAAAAAACTGCACATTGCGGAACAGACGTTCTCGCAACCTGGAATACGCTCCCTTTCAGCTACCGTGCCGTTACCGGGTTCTACAGAAGAGGTGCTCCCTGGGTGTCCGATATGGCTTTGTGCCGGAATCTTCTTCAGCGCTGCCCTTTCCCTCCGCGCCGCTTATAGTCCTCATCGATGCGCTTCTTCCAGTCTGCGCCGATGGGGGCTGCCGCTGCACGCATCTCGCAAACGGTGTCTGCGAGGACCTCATAGTTCAGCACTGTGCCTTCGTGGTCGCTGTTGTAGTTTGCCGCGCGATCTGCGGAGATCCCGAAACGTCCGGCGGTTTCGATGGCGTCGATATTGGCCCCCAGGAACAGAAACTCCCAGCCGTACTTCTCCTTCTGGCGCTCGACCATCCTTTTCACACGATCGTAGGAATACTTGCGGCTGGCATTTTCCATCCCGTCCGTGGTGATCACAAAGATCGTCTTCTCCGGCCGGTCTTCCTCCCGCGCGTACTTATGAATATTGCCGATGTGGTGGATCGCGCCGCCGACAGCATCCAACAGCGCTGTGCAGCCTCGCACAAAGTATTCCTTGTCTGTCATCTGCGGCAGTTTCTCAAGGGGCACACGATCGTACAGCACCTCGCTGCGGTCATCAAACAATATTGTGGATACCAGCACCTCACCGTCGGCCTCGCGTTGCTTCTTCAGCATGCTGTTGTATCCGCCAATGGTATCGCTCTCCAATCCTGACATGGATCCGCTTCTGTCCAGGATCATCACCAGTTCTGTTAAGTTCTTTTTCATATCTGCAATCCCTCCTTGTTCTTTGATGATACAAGTATATCGGATCTGCAGATGTAAGTGGTCGCTTGCAAAGCGACAGAAATCAGCCCAGGATCGGCTGCTGGAATTGGAACAGCAGTGCATTCACCTCATAGATATCGTAAATGCCATTCTCTATACAGAAGCTCACGATCACGTCGGATTTGCTGTTATTGGTCAGCATGAGTCCTGCGCTGGCCAGTAGATCTCTGGTGTCATCCAGGTTTAGCCGCAGCGCGATCGCAAGGGCAACGATGGTTTTCTTCTTGGGTATGTAGTTCTCGTTGCACCGGATCTTGGAAAAGAGCTTGCGGTCAACATTTGCCCGCTTATACACTTCCGGATCTGTCATCCCGCGCTCATCGATCATGCGCAGCAGTCTTGCCTGAAAGCTTTCCCCCAGATTGTTTAGCACATCCTCCAGAGAGGCCTTCTTCTGTTGTGGAGCATACTCTGGTTCCGCGTCCAATGTCATGCTCTCTGCCAACAGTCTGCGCCTGTATCTCTCTCCCGAAAGGGTTCCAATAGGTCCGCCGTATTCCTCTTCCGCGCGCTCGGAGACGTAGTTTTCATCGATGTATTCTTCGATCTGCTCTGTCAGTCCCGCAGCGATCTGATAAGAACTGCGCCCAAATACCACCAGAACGACGTTCAGATCGGAGTCCTTCAGGTGCTCCCGAATGATCTCCAGGGCGATCTCCAGGGCCTGATCCTTCGGGAAGCCATAGACACCGGTTGCGATCAAAGGAAAAGCAATGCTCTCACAGCCTAGCTGATCTGCAATGAGCAGGGACTTCCTGTAACAGGAGCGCAAAACATCATATTCTCCGTGACTCCCATCGACCCAGGCCGGGCCTACGGTATGGATGATGTATTTTGCGGGAAGCTGAAATGCGTCGGTGACCGCTACCTCCCCCGGCGCGATCCTGCCGATCTTTCGCCTTTCTGCCAGAAGCTCATCCGCCCCTGCTGCCATGTAGATGGCTGCATCTGTGCCGCTGGCGTATATTGGCTCCGGGTTGGCAGTGTTCACGATAGCATCCGCCTTCACCTTCGTTATGTCATTTCTGATGATCTTAAAAGGCAAATCGTCATCCCCCTTCTCTGATTGCAATATATCTCCGAGAAATTGTATCATATTTCAATTGTCGTGCCAACCCGGCTTTGTGATGAAATCCACGGCTTCCTGGATCCCGCCGCATTGCCGGAAACTGTCGGATATTGTCTCTGCCGCCTGTTTGAAGCGCGGCTCCCGGAGCACCCCCTCGATGGAAGTCACGATATCTTCCTCTTCAATGGAAGGAAGCCTGAGCCCGGCGCCGAGTTCCTCAGTCCTCCTGGCGACCGCATCCTGCTCCGGGGTCTGCGGGAACAGAATCAACGGGACGCCGAAGTACAACCCTTCCGATGCCGAGTTCATCCCGCAATGGGTGAGGAAGGCATCTGCGATGGAGAGCACCGCCATCTGGTCGACGCTTTCGTAGAGCTCAATATTCTCAGGCACGCTTTCAAAATGATCTGTATTGGCCCCCATCGAGATAATCACCTGATACTCCGTCTCCCCAAGTGCACGGATGCAATTGCGGTAGAACGCCCGGTTCTGGTTAACCGTACCCATGGAGATGTAAACCGTCTTGTCCGCTTTCTTCTGAAACGGCTTTGTGATCGGCCGGATCGAAGGCCCGATGAAATGATACCTGTCGGAGAATGTCTCGGAGCACGGCTGAAAGTACCTGGATGTATAGACCACGGTGTTTGTGTCGTTATCATTCTGCACGATATCCAGGAGGCCTTTCACCGGGTACCCTCTCTCCTGCAACCGCCGGATCTGCTTGTTGACCTTGGGCATGGAGAAAAGCATTTTCAGTGTCTCCCCTATCCCGTGTTTCATGTACTTTGCGGAATAACGGTTGAAGGCAAAGGTGGTGGTGGAGGAAATGTAGGGGATCCCGTGCTTCAGTGCTGCCAGCTTTCCCCAATAGGCGACGGAATCTGACACGATGACATCCGGCTGAATCTCTGCGATCTTCTGTGTCACCATCTCATCAAGCGCAAGGGTGGATGAGACGAGCAGCTCGACCGCAAAAGCCTGATCCTTCCCTACGCGATCCGCATTCCCCTTGTCTTCCATCTCGAAATCATATCCGTCACATGGGATGAACACTGCGCCGGCGCTCTCGATCTTTTCCCTGAACATCTCGAAAGAAAAATAATAGATGCTGTGTCCTGCCTCCGTCAGTGCCTTCACAAGCCCGAGGGTCGGATTGGTGTGTCCGTGGGCAGGGATACAAAACCATGCGATCTTCATTGTGGGACCTCCTCATCTTCAAATGCCAGACCGAATAGTTCAGAGAATGCTCCCTTCGGCGGTATGGCGATACCGCGTTTCTCATCTCCAAGCAACAAAAGCGTATCTCCAGGTTTGATATCAAACACATCTCTCGCCTGCTTGGGGATGACGATCTGTCCTTTCTCCCCAACGGTGGCTGTCCAGGCGTATTTCCCCTTCGGTGTGTTCATGTGAGTTCCTCCTTTGGCTCCTCTCTTCTGCGGTATGATTTGTATAACTTATCATACTATAAGGTGGGGAGGATTGTCAAACTGAGTGATGGACAGTTGGTCGTGCGTTGAAGCCGGAGTGCCCGCCGCCTATAGCGAGGGATATCTGGCGCTCATTATATAATTATACGTCTCGACAAACTACTCCCGTACCTCACCTTCTCAAACCTTCACCAAATGATACAAAAATGCCAAAGGCTCCAAAAAACCTCTGGCATATACTACTATTTCTACTTAATTCCTCCAGAAATCTGGGCGTCAGGTATACGAAAAAACATGCATTTTTGTGCATGGCCTGAAAAAGTGGATATTTCGTCACAAAACCATGCAAAATATCCACAGCCTATATCCATAGCCAGCTACAACAAGATCCAACCAGTTCCAATTACACGTCCATGCCCAGGCACCCTGCCCTATAGGCTTCGGCCATGGCCTTGGTGGACAGTACCTCCCCCTTCTGCCAGACTCTCTCGCCCCAGATGATCTCTTTCACAGTGTTTCCAAGTTCGCTGAATACTCTGGTCAGTTCCTCGCCGACAAGGGACAGCCCTTCCTTTCCATCATGCCCCGTAACGATCAGGTACACGTCGTGACCGCCAAGATCCTGCCACTTGGGGAGAAATCGGTCTATCGTAGTCTTCAACATCCCGTTCATTGTCATGAAATAGGTCGGGGTCGCCACGACGAGCACATCCGCAGCCTGTATCTTCTCCAGGAGTTCTTCCATATCATCCCGGAGCACGCACTCCCCCGTCTTGAAACAGGAGTAGCATGCCCTGCAAAATCCGATTTCCTTGTCATACAGGTAGATCTGCTCTACACTGTGCCCCGCTTCCTCTGCTCCTTTCTGAAACTGCTGGCAAAGGATATCCGAGTTCCCATTCTTTCTCGGACTTGCCGAAAGAATCAATACCTTTTTCATATTGATGCGTCTCCTTTCTTAATAAGCATGCTCGTTTTTGCCATAAGTTTTTTGTGATTTCGGGGGTTTTCTTATGGCAGAATGGCTCATGTTTATGGCACTGCCATAAGTATAGCCAAATCTACCATAAGCCCTTCTCTTCCCTCCCCTACGCCTCTTCAATGACTCCGACGGGGCAGCTGTCCTTGGCTTCGGCGGCACTGTCCAGTGCGTCGGCCGGCACCTCCTCGCTGATGGCCACTGCGACGCCCTCGTCTGTCATGGAGAACACCTCCGGACAGGTTGCTTCACAAAGTCCGCATCCGATGCATCCATCATTCACTACATACTTCATACTCTTTACCTCCTGTTCTTCTTTTCTTCAGTATAACAATGGAGCGCAGGCAGGTATGTGGCCTGAACCACGTTCAGGGAAACCTTTATCTCTCTCGTCACTTCTGCTTCCCCTGCACGTCGATGATGCAGAACTCTGACCTGGTGCCTGTCTTGAATTTGATAGCCCAGTCCGAGATGCCGGAACTCACCAGGAAGGTGGTTCCCTTCCGTGTTTCCATTCCGTAATTTCGGTCGTTTGCCCTCATCAATTTGCTGGCCAGATCGATGAAGATCATCTGGCCGCCGTGGGTGTGCCCGCAGAGTACCAGATCTGCCGCCGTGGCTGCCTCTGCCGCAAAATCATTTGGCTGGTGGTCCAACATGAGGATGTATCTGGATGGATCCAAGGGCGAGATGAGGTTGCCAGCCTCCTCCCGGCTCGGATCCGAACGGTCTTTCCTTCCCACGATATAGAACCTGTCGTCCACCAGGACCGCCTCGTCCTCCAGCACCTCGACGCCGGCATGCTCCGTCAGTTCTGACTCAAGCTCCCGCCAGGAAAAGTTCCTGTAGTTGTAGTAACCCTTGTCGTGGTTGCCGTAGATGAAATACTTGCCCAGAGGCGCATCGAACTCTTTCAGCGCCTGGCAACAGCGAAGCATGTCCTCCCGGCTAGTCCCGTCATCCACGTAATCGCCCGTGATGACCAGGATGTCCGGGTGTGTCTTCTGGATCCGCGCCATGTGCCGAGCGAACCCTTCGCCATCAAAGGTCGCCCCCACATGGGAGTCCGTCACCTGGGCGATCCGAAGTTCCTTCCGTCCCAGATCCTTGGTGGTGGTCAGCTGGTAGTCGGTCTCCCAGACATGGTGATCCAGGTACCAGCCGGTTGTGAAGTAGCACACCTCGATGCAGAGGACGATCACGCCCACCCAATAGGGGCGGAAGGCTTTGTGCGCCTGATCCTCGCGAGGATCCCGTCCGCCGCGGATCCGCCGGATCCCCCAGGCGATCAGCTCGGCGATGGCCCAGTATGCGGCCATGTGCACCAGAACGATCACCGTGTTCACCGTGTCGAGCCATGCGAACACGCCAAAAAACGCCAACGGGAGCAGCGCCAGCAGCCTCCGCCGCCATGTCCGCCCTCCCGCCAGTTTCTGCACAAAACCAAATTTCTGGAATCGCGTCCACAGGAATACCACACCTGCTACGGCTCCGGCTATGGCAACGAGGAGTATTGCAATCCACATCACCATACTATTAGCCTCTCACCATCGATACGCCCAGATCGAACGCTTCCTGACGTTTCTCAGGAAACACCGTCTCGTGCTGTCTGTACTTTGCATCCGGATCAAACAGCGTCCAGGGCCAGTCCGTCTTGCTGTAGTCCTTCAGCTGGAGAGTGTTTCCGCACACAAAGGTCTTGGTAGGGCCCACAAAGGTGTTCAGGGTCTGCTGGTATCCCCGGATGAGCCCCTGAAAAGCATCGTCCGGTGCGTTGCTGGTCATGATCAGCAGCACGGGGATCGGATGCTCGTTGCAACACGGGTTTTCTACCGCGTAAGTCAGGTTCTGGAAGATGAGGCGCTCGTACAGCGCCCGGAAGGATGCCGTCATCTCGCTGAGATAGTTGGGCGATCCGATGATCAGGCCGTCGGACTCCCGGATGGCGTCCAGCACCTGTGTCAGTCCATCCCGGCAGATGCAGTGGCCCTTGAACTTCTCCCGCTTACAGCCGAAGCAGGAGATGCAGCCGGTGTACCTGTCCAATCGAAAAAGATCGAACTTCTGTACTTCTGCCCCTGCGGACTCCGCTCCTCTGGCGGCTTCTGTGATCAATGTGTCTGTGTTCCAGCCCTTCCGCGGGCCGGCGTTTACTGCTATGATTTTCTTGCTCATATAATCCCCCTATGCATTATAATGTAACATAATTCACTCGTTGTGCCAACCCGGAAACCGCAGTATAATGCAATTAAAAAGACAGGAGGTACAGAATGAGCAGTTACGTGTTGAATCCAAACATCCCGCATCAGCGGTATTTCGAAGATATGACCAGGATCCCCCACGGCTCCTACCACGAGCAGGCCTACAGCGATTATCTGGTCCGGTTCGCCGAGGACCACGGTCTCCGCTACAGGCAGTATGACTCCGGCAGTGTCATCATCTACAAGCCAGCGGCGTCCGGTTACGAGGACCATACCCCTGTCATGCTCCAGGCCCACATTGACATGGTCTGGGAGAAGACTCCGGAAAGCACTCACGATTTCGAAAAGGATCCTCTCACTCTGGTGATCCGGGATGGCCAGCTCTGGGCGGATGGCACCACCCTGGGGGCGGACGATGGCGCCGGCGTGGCCTACATGCTGTCCATCCTGGAGAATGCCTCTCTTCCTCATCCCCCGCTGGAGTGTGTGTTCACCGTGCGTGAGGAGGCGGACATGGCAGGCGCCTTCTCTGTACAGGCAGAGGATATCGCCGCCCGCAGGATGATTGGCCTGGACGACATGGGTGGTGGCAAGACCACTTACATCACCAGCGCCGGTGGTGCGGACGGAACGCTGTCCCTGCGTTTCCCGGTGCAGGCCCCTGATGCGCCTTGCTACCAGCTACAGATCGACGGCCTCCTGGGCGGCCATTCTGGAGTCTACATCGATTCCGAACTTGGCAATGCCATCAAATGCGCGGTCCGCATCCTGGCGGCCCTTCGCGAGGTGTCCCCCCTCTGCCTCGCCTCCCTGAAGAGCGGACTCCACGACAACGTCATCCCCCGGGACTGTGAGGCAGTCTTTGCTACGTCCCTGCCCCCAGCCCAGGTCCGGCAGATCGTCAGGGAAGTGACGGTCTCTCTCCAGAAAGAACTCCGCAGCAGCGATCCGGATCTCTCCGTCTCTCTGCACAAAGCCTCCTGCGCCAGCACCCTCACCGAATCTGATTCTGCCACGCTGTTGGATCTGCTGTACCTGTTCCCCCATGGGCGCCGCCACAAGAGCATGGAACTGCCTGGTCTCATCACCGCCTCGGAGAACCTTGCGGCGGTGGATCTGCACGACGGAGAATTCTCCCTGCTCTATTCGGTGCGTGCCATGTTTGAGTCCCATCTTGACATGCTGGAGAACGAGATCAGGATCCTGGCGGGCCTGTTTGGGTGTGACCATCGCATCGGCGACCGGTATCCTTCCTGGGAATACAGGAAGGCTTCTCCCATCCGAGAGTTGCTTCAGACCCTGGTCAGGGAGCGCACCGGCGAAGATCTGACCCTCCTGCCGGTGCACGGCGGACTGGAGTGCGGTGTGTTCAGTAGGATGCACCCCGATATGGAGATCGTCACCTTGGGACCACTGATGTATGACGTCCATACTCCTGATGAGCATTTGGACCTGCAGTCTTTTGACGAAATCCACGACCTGCTCCTGGAAATGTTGAAGAGACTGTAGAGAGGTGTTATGGCAAAAGAGAGTATGCTTATGGCTGTGCCATAAGCATACTCTCTTTTGCCATAAAGATTTCGCGGTTTCGGGGGTTTTCTTATGGCAGAATGGCCTATGCTTATGGCACTGCCATAAGCATAGCCAAATCTGCCATAACCACCCTTCCCACGGCTTAATCGATCCATTTGATAAACTTGGCCGGCACACCGCCTACGATGGCACGAGGTGGTACGTCTTTGTTCACCACAGCCCCGGCGGCCACCACCGCATCGTCACCGATGGTCACACCGGGAATGACCGTAGCGTTAGCCCCGATCCACACCCGCTTTCCGATGTGAATGGGCGCAGGGTGGAGCTGTTGGCGTTTGGCCGGATCCATGTCATGGTTCAGGGTGGCCAGGACGACGCCGTGGCCGATCAGCGCCCCGTCGTCTATGTAGATACCTCCCTGATCCTGAAACTTGCATCCTGCATTGATAAACACATGGTCACCCACGGTGATGTTCTTGCCGAAGTCCGTGTAGAATGGCGGGAACAGGCCGAACGCCTCTCCCACCGGCTTTCCGATAAGCTCGGAGAACAGCGATGCCAGTTCCTCTGGCTCGTGGTACACGGTGTTGATCTCCATGGTGATCTTTTGCGCCTGGCGGCTGTAATACCGCATCTGCTGGATCACCGCCGGATCCTCCCCCAGTGTATCTCCGTTGTTAAAATGTTGTAGCAGTTCTTTTAACTCCATAGTCACCTCACTATTCTATTCTATGATCTCGATGCGGCCATCACCGTAGGGATCCGAATAATCATTTCCGATCGCGCCGCCCAACGTATCCGTGATGTAATCGCGTAGCACCTGGCAGTCCAGCGTCTCCGTTTCCTCCAGAAGCTTTGCGTCGTCAAACATGGTAAACCCGTCGCCCTTCTCCATGAGTGTGTAGTTGAACCCTGCCACTTTGTATTTTCCTGCGGGATCCAGTGGCTTCCCGTCGATCTTAACATTCCGGACACGACGCTTGCCGTCGATCTTCTTGAACATCCCATCTGCATCCCGTTTACAGGGAGAAGGGATGTCGCTGCGAACCTCGTAAGTCAGCCCGGATACCTGCAGGAACCCTCCATCCTCGCCGGGGATGCACTTGCTTCCCCACTCTAGCGCATCCAGGATCTGTTGTCCCGTCGCTTCGAGCACGACCAGGTGGTTACCAAACGGAAATACGTCGATGAGATTTCCAAACGTGACCTCTCCTTTCGCCACGTTCGATCGGATACTGCCTCCGTTCACCAGAGCGATATCCGCTTGTCCCTGGTCCCGACAGGCATCTGCACAAAAATCCCCAAGACTGGTCTCCGCGAACCGAACTGTACGCAGCGGTTCTCCCGTTTCTTCGGTTTCCCTGGGATCGTTGATCGTCAGCTCCACGCGGCTGTTTCCTATCACTGCGTTTAGCTGTTTGTCGAGCTTGGAATTCGCCTTGTCTACCTTCTCCCGGATATCGTTCTGGAGTCCCATCAGGTCCGCGACACACGTATCATTTGTCCAGCTCCAGAGACCGGTCTCTTCGATCCCCTTCTCAGCAGTGATGTGGCTGTAGCCAATGGCGCTGAGTTTGGTGCCTGCGGCGACACGGACTACATCCTTCCCGGCTTTGTCCTTCATGACCACCTTCTCGCTGTCGTGGCTGTGGCCGTCCAGGAACACATCGATGCCTGTGGTGTGTTCGATAACATCCGCATAAGTCCATGGCGTATCGTCGGCCTCCATGCCCAGGTGACCCGCCACGTAGACGTAGTCCGCACCCTGGGCACGGGCATCATCCACCGCCCTCTGCACGGCTGCGTAGAGCGCCTCGCCGTTGTCATCCTGCAGGAAATCATACACGTATTTGCCCGTCTCATCCTGGAAATAGGTAGGCGTGGACTTGGTGATGGTCCGAGGAGTCGTTACACCGACAAAGGCAATCTTCCGATCATCCACTTCAAGGATGGTATACGGCTCGAAGACCGGTTTCCCCTCATGCCGGAAATTGCAGCAGATGTAAGGAAACTTCGCTTTCTTTGTCAGCGACAGGAACTGGTCCATCCCGTAGTCAAACTCATGATTCCCGGGAACAGCTACGTCGTACTCCATGGCGTTCATGAGGTCTGTGATCGTCTCTCCCTTGCTCATGGTGCCCAGCGTCTCCCCCTGGATCGCGTCTCCCACATCCACCAGGATCGTCTCGTTGTCCTGCGCCTCCAGTGTATCTCGCACCTGCTCCAAGCCAGCATATCCGAACCCCTGGTCGACCCCGCAGTGCACATCACTGGTAAAGAGAATATAGATATCCTTCGGTGTCTTCGCGTCCTCGATCGCCTGCTTGTTGGACTCCGAGCAGGCGGACAGGCTGACCGTCAGCACCATCGCCAGTAGAAGAAGCAGCCATTTCCTGATGTTGTAGTTCTCTCTCGTCATCATGGTACACTTCACTCCCTCAATCAGAACATCTCATCGCCTGACTTGCCGCCGAATAGTGGCACGCTGTCATAACGCACAACGCCTACCAGGGTATTTGGACCGACGGCCTTCTTGATCCTGGCCACGCCTTCCACACCGAACCCTGGACACAGATCAATACAGTCACAGCCTATTTTCGACAACTCCAGCGCGATCGCCTCTGCCTGGTCATAATTACTGACGCCCACCACATACATGGGTGCATCTTCCGATGGGATCACCGCATGCTGCTTCAGCGGATCCAATCCCGGTGCGATATACATGAATGCGCAAGTGATCATAACTAGCCTCCTATGGTTCTTTCTCGTCCTACTCTTCCTCGTCTGCTCCGGGCATGCGCTGTTGGAACAGCATCCCGTTGTAGACAGCATTTGCTTCCTCGTTGGTCTTCTTCTCTTTCCACGCATCGATCTCACTTTTGATCGCCAGCATCTCGTCCACCACCAGCTCCACATCGTCTGGTCTGGCGCTTCGCAGATAGGCCGTCATCCGCTGGATGGCCCGAGGGCTTCCCAGATGCCTGGCGATCTCCGCCCCCAGCTCCCGCGGAAAACCCAGCGCGCAGATCTCCTGGACCAGTTCATCCCTGGCACTGGCCCATTCCCTCTGATGTTCCATCCTATTGCCCCCTCATTCCCATTACCACGCCCGAGAAATACGGGATCAGCCAGATCGCCCAGACCAGCACGCTGAACCGGTGAAAGGTCCGCTTCTCCCGTTCGCGGTTTCGGATCAGGACGATCGCCGCCCAGACAGCGTGGAATGCCATCAATACGATAGCTGCCGCGCCAGTGCTTCCGTGCAGGCTCAAGAGCAAACTCCCTGCCTGTGTCGCGCCACCTTGGGCAAAAGACGCCATGAGCATCGTTCCGGCGATGTCACAAAGCAATCCCAGGCAGAAAAACACCAGATGCCTGCCGGCGAGTTCCCGCTCCAGCCGCTCCCACCAGACGCCGATGGTATAGAACAAAAGCGCCATCGTGATGGCAACTACCGCCGCGATCAACATTGTGTTCATCTCTATCTCCTTTGTTTATGTTCCTTCGCAAGCAGCCAGGCCATGACGTGTACCGACTGCTGGAAATTGCCTGTGCGGATCATCTCCTCGATCTCCTCCGCCGTGCGCAGTTCCATGTTCAGACACTCGGTCTCGTCCAGGTGCTGACTCCCTGCCTTCCGGCAGTTTTCCGCCAGAAATACATAGGCGTAATTGTCTGAGATCGTTGCGTTCGCCGGAATCGTGATCAGGTGCGTCCACTGATCGGACACAAAACCGGTTTCCTCCATCAGTTCCCGCCGGGCACAGTCGAGCGCGTTCTCCGCCGCGGCTTTGTTGCCGTACTCCAGGCCGTCACTCTGCTCGATCCCTCCCGCCGGAAACTCTGTCGTCACCTCACGGATCCCCTGCCGGAACTGGCGGACACATAGATATCTGCCCGCCTCATCTGAGGCCACGATCACCGTGTAGTCCCGACGGCTGTAACTATAGAACGGTTCGAACACCCGCCCGTCCGGATACCGGTACGCTGATTTCCGGAAGTCGATCCACTGATCTGTAACGATGCTCTCCCTGTGCAGTTCCTCCCACATCAGATCCTTGTCTTTCAATCCTCTACCTCACTGTTTATTTTTTGGTTGTCCCGCCTCCACTCATCTGCTACAATCAAGGCAAAAGGAGGCATACCATGACTTATCTTTATAAAGGTGATTTTCTGACTGATTCGTTTGATTTCCGCGCAGACCCGGCCAAGTGCATCCACTGCGGCCGCTGTCTGGACGTCTGCTCCTCCCAGATCCTGTACGAGGATCCCGGGGATCACACCGTAAAGATGCGGGCAGAAGCCGATGGCGTCTGTGGCTGGGCCGGCTGCTATCGATGCCAGCGCTGCATGGCGGTCTGTCCCGCCGGTGCCATCACCATCCTGGGCAAAGATCCGGCATCGTCGGTCCGTCCGGAAGATGCCGCCACCGCAGACCAGCTTGCCGCGCTGATGCGCATGCGCCGCAGCTGTCGCCACTTCCTGGATAAACCCGTCCCCCGGGAGGAGATCGATGCAATGCTGACCCTGCTTGAGAACGTCCCCACCGGCAGCAACCGGCAATCTCTGCAATTCTCCGTGGTTTACGATAAAGAAACTATGGACAAATTCCGAAACCTCGTCCACGACCGTGCCTTCCAGCTGGCGGAGGAAGGAATCTACCCGGGCGCCTTCGATCAGGCAGACTGGGAATCCCAGATCGCTCTGGAGCCTACCCGTAATCATGGGGATATGTTCTTCCTGAACGCACCCCATATTCTGGTGATCCACTCCCCCAGAAACCTGGGATGCTGGCACATCGATCCCCATCTGGCAGCGGCCTGGTTCGATCTCATCTGCGCCAGCCGCGGCCTCGCCTCGATCATCATGACCATGCCTGTGGGAGCTTTGTCCAAGATGCCGGACGTGCAGGCCCTGCTGCAGATCCCGGAAGACCGTTACTTCGGGACGATCCTCGGCTTCGGCTACCCCGCCGTGGAGTTCGCCCGCGGCGTGCAGCGTGAAGGGATCATGCAGACCCACGAGATCAGATTCTAGCGGTAGTTCGCCCGCATATAGGCAAACCAGTCTTCCGTTTCCGGGTTCCGGGAGCGGAAGGCCAGCAGCCGTTCCAGATAGCCCTGCTCACCGGCGATCTCCCGGCTCACTGGGTACACCAGCTCAAAACTCATACATATGTGTGCCACAAGGTAATCGATGGGCGTCTTCTTCAATTCCCGAAGCACAGATGTCCGGCTCCGAAAGCAGTCTTTCACTTCCTCGCTGACCGTTGCGTTCTCCAGCGCCTCTCTGCTTACGTTATAAATATCCTCCAGGGGCGTTTCCCAGATGACTCGGAATATATCGATCTTGTCCGCGTCCCGCAAGAGCTGGCAATACCGACGTTCCGCCTCCGTCAGTTCCTCCGGCAGGCGGTAGAGACTGTGGCTTCGGATGCTCAACTCCAGCAGATGGCTCTGCTCCTCCGAAAGCCCCGGCGCCAGTTGTTCGAGCAAACCCTCCCGAAAGAGAAGATCCGCGCCGAAGGCCGCATGCTGCACGGACCTGGCGTCGATAAAGGTGTGATAGCGTCTCACCTGTTCAAAACGCCCGATGTCGTGAAGCATCCCCATCACCCAGGCCAGGTCCGGTTCCGTGCCCGGCACCTCCTCCGCGATCCTCGCACAAAGCCCTGCGACCCGGTACGTGTGGTCGATCTTCAGTCGGATCTTTGGGTCCCCTGCGTCGTAATCGGCCACGTAACGGTCAAAAGCCTTCCTGATATATGCTTTGTCGATCATGTCGCCTCCGTTATCGCACCTGAATCTGGCAGGAACGCATGGTCTCCAGCGCAGCAAGATGTTTCTCCGGTGTAACACCGGCACAGCAGGAAGCATCTACGCTGATCTCTACCTCTGGCATCATCGCCTTCAGCAGGAGTGCGTTGGACACGACACAGATATCTGTACAAAGCCCGATGAGCTCGATCCGTATCTCCTCTTCTCTGGCAATATCCGCAAGATCAGCTGCCAGTCTGGTACTTCCGAATGTGGGTTTCTCGTAGATCCTGGCCCCGGGCATAAGCGCCGCGATATCCGAACGGATCTCCCATCCTTCTGTGCCCTTGATGCAGTGCAGGACGGGGAGGTTCTCCCCTTCCTGCGTGTTCATATAGTCCTCGCCGTGGGTATCCATCGTAGCGAACACATCCTCCGGCGCATATGTCCGGATCTTCTGCTTCACGTTTTCCACGATGGCCTCTGCCTCTGCCGTCCCCAAAGAACCATCCACAAAATCATTCTGCATATCGATGACGACAAGTATCTTTCTCATTGTTATACCGTCCTTCCTGCGAGTATCGATCATGCTCCAATCAATCCTTCAGTAGCAAAACCATACTCGCTGAAGTGCCTTCTGGTTGACATAGTCATTCAAAAAAAACATAAGTCTACAAAAGAATTCTACCATAGATCGCCGCATCGCGCCACTGCTTCTTACAAACACACGTCGCTGTACCCTGAAGATAAAAACAAGCACCTATCACAGATGCCTGTCATATCAGAGCCTGTCAAGTCATTCAGAACACAGGGTCCCGTGTTCTTCGAAAACCAAATCGTTGTCATCCCTCACAGGATCATATGGACCTTCCTCCAGGATCACGTATCTTCCATCTGGATAAATATCAACCGTGCGCCGTCCCTTCTTCAAACTGACTCTGTCACAGCTCGTGAACTGATACTCCTCAAGTTGCTGTTCTTTCATAAATTCAATAAGTCTTTCGCACGTCATAAACTGCTCCTTTCAAAGTTGTAACGCATTATTGTTCGCACAATTATTATATCACATCCTGGGCATATCAAACGGTCTTTAAATACCCTTTTGGAAACAATAAAAAAACCTGCAGACATTGTATTTTCAACGTCTACAGGCTATATAATGTGGTGACCCCATCGAGAATCGAACTCGAGTTACCGCCGTGAAAGGGCGGTGTCTTAACCGCTTGACCATGGGGCCTTGTAAAAAAAATGATTGAACTGGCAGCGTCCTACTTTCCCGGGCAGTCTCCCACCGAGTATCATCGGCGCTGAAGAGCTTAACTACTGTGTTCGGGATGGGAACAGGTGTGACCTCTTCGCTATTGCCACCAGATTCAATCATTTCTCTGAGAGTTGGTACCCTCAAATCCGAATAACCTTGCAAGTCCGCTCACTCACCTTCTTTGCCATTTGCTGGCCAAGCTCTCGGTCTATTAGTATCGGTCAGCTCCATACATTACTGCACTTCCACCTCCGACCTATCAACGTGGTAGTCTCCCACGGACCTTACCTTGCGGGGGAGATCTCTTCTCGTGGGGGGCTTCGCACTTAGATGCTTTCAGCGCTTATCCCTTCCCTGCGTAGCTACCCAGCTGTGCCCTTGGCAGAACAACTGGTGCACCAGAGGCAAGTCCGTCCCGGTCCTCTCGTACTAAGGACAGCTCCACTCAAATCTCCAACGCCCACAGCGGATAGGGACCGAACTGTCTCACGACGTTCTGAACCCAGCTCGCGTACCTCTTTAATGGGCGAACAGCCCAACCCTTGGGACCTACTCCAGCCCCAGGATGAGACGAGCCGACATCGAGGTGCCAAACACCCCCGTCGATGTGAACTCTTGGGGGGTATCAGCCTGTTATCCCCAGGGTAGCTTTTATCCGTTGAGCGATGGCCCTTCCACTCGGTACCACCGGATCACTAAGCCCGACTTTCGTCCCTGCTCGACCTGTTTGTCTTGCAGTCAAGCTCCCTTCTGCCTTTGCACTCTTCGCGCGATTTCCGTCCGCGCTGAGGGAACCTTTGGGCGCCTCCGTTACTCTTTTGGAGGCGACCGCCCCAGTCAAACTGCCCACCTGCCACTGTCCCGGTACCAGATCATGATACGCGGTTAGAACCCCAACACTACAAGGGTGGTATCCCAACGGTGACTCCCTGAATACTGGCGTACTCAGTTCTCTGTCTCCCACCTATCCTGTACATGCAGCGCCGAGGCTCAATATCAGGCTGCAGTAAAGCTCCATGGGGTCTTTCCGTCCTGCTGCGGGTAGCCGGCATCTTTACCGGCACTACAATTTCACCGAGTCCATTGTCGAGACAGCGCCCAGATCATTACGCCTTTCGTGCGGGTCGGAACTTACCCGACAAGGAATTTCGCTACCTTAGGACCGTTATAGTTACGGCCGCCGTTTACTGGGGCTTCAGTTCCGTGCTTCGGTTGCCCTGACACTTTCCCTTAACCTTCCAGCACCGGGCAGGCGTCAGCCCCTATACTTCAGCTTACGCTTTCGCAGAGACCTGTGTTTTTGGTAAACAGTTGCCTGGGCCTTTTCACTGCGGCCAGCTCTCGCTGGCACCCCTTCTCGCGAACTTACGGGGTGATTTTGCCGAGTTCCTTGACAATAGTTCTCTCGCTCACCTTAGGATTCTCTCCTCATCTACCTGTGTCGGTTTGCGGTACGGGCACCTTGTACCTCGCTAGCGGCTTTTCTTGACGGCGTGAAATCAGCTGCTTCAGACTCTTTCGTCACCCCATCGCGCCTCAGTTTCGCTATGATGATTAAACCATACCTGCCTCGACGCTTGGACACACTCTACCAACGGTGTGCTCAGCTTATCCTTCCGTGTCCCCGCCTCGCTCATGCGGTACTCGGTGGTACAGGAATATCTACCTGTTGTCCATCGACTACGGCTTTCGCCCTTGCCTTAGGCCCCGACTAACCCTGAGTGGACGAACCTTCCTCAGGAAACCTTAGATTTTCGGTGGACAGGATTCTCACCTGCCTTGCGCTACTCATGCCAACATTCTCTCTCGTATGCAGTCCACCATCCCTTACGGAACAGCTTCTGCCCGCATACGATGCTCCCCTACCATACCCATAGGTATCCGTAGCTTCGGTAACAGATTTCAGCCCCGTTCATCTTCGGCGCAGGGTCACTCGACTAGTGAGCTATTACGCACTCTTTGAATGAATGGCTGCTTCTAAGCCAACATCCTAGCTGTCTGTGCAACCCCACATCCTTTTCCACTTAATCTGCATTTTGGGACCTTAGCTGACGGTCTGGGCTGTTTCCCTTTCGACCATGAATCTTATCACACATAGTCTGACTCCCGTGTTTGATATTCTGGTATTCGGAGTTTGATAGTCTTCGGTAACCGGTGAAGGCCCCTAGGACATTCAGTGCTCTACCCCCAGGTATCACCACACGAGGCTAGCCCTAAAGCTATTTCGGGGAGAACCAGCTATCTCCGGGTTCGATTGGAATTTCACCGCTATCCACACGTCATCCCAACCTTTTTCAACAGATACGGGTTCGGTCCTCCATGTCCTTTTACGGACACTTCAACCTGCACATGGATAGGTCACCCGGTTTCGGGTCTACAGCATGCAACTTTCGCCGGTTATGACTCGGTTTCCCTTCGGCTCCGGTGCTCCAGCACCTTAACCTCGCTGCATACCATAACTCGTTGGCCCGTTCTACAAAAAGTACGAGGTCACTTTCGCTCCCTCCGATTGTAGGCATATGGTTTCAGGTTCTCTTTCACTCCCCTCCCGGGGTTCTTTTCACCTTTCCCTCACGGTACTATTCGCTATCGGTCACTGGGTAGTATTTAGGCTTGGAGGGTGGGCCCCCCTGCTTCAGACCGGGTTCCACGTGTCCGGCCCTACTCTGGATCCTGCCCTGTGTCTCATGTTTTCGCATACGGGAGTTTTACCCTCTATGCTCTGACTTTCCAACCATGTTCTGCTAACATGTCAACATCCTTTGGCAGTCCTCAACCCCAGGTGCAAGCACCTGGTTTGGCCTCTTTCCCGTTCGCTCGCCGCTACTAGGAAAATCGCGGTTGCTTTCTCTTCCTGCGGGTACTTAGATGTTTCAGTTCCCCGCGTTACCTTATCCGTACCTGCTTGACTCAGTACGGTATGACTGAACATTACTTCAGCCGGGTTCCCCCATTCGGACATCTACGGGTCAACGGATATGTGCTCCTCACCGTAGCTTTTCGCAGCTTGTCACGTCCTTCTTCGGCTCCCAGTGCCAAGGCATCCACCTTATGCCCTTCTTTGCTTGGCCAATTGAGTTCCTCTCGGTTCTCTTAGCTTGCCATACATGGCGCTCATGTATGGACTTTCTTGCTTTTGTCAAAGAACATACTGTTACGTTGTTCTTCTCCTGGCTTCTCGGTTGAAATCGTAGATTCATACCCTCTTGCTTAGTCTTTACTTACTAATACCTTTCAGATATTGATCTCGATCTCTTACTGTGATGCATTTCTTGCAAGTTATTCGGTTTTCAAGGTACATGCGCTTACGCGCTTACCATATCCATAAAGGATAATGGTGGGCTTGGGAGGACTCGAACCTCCGACCTCACGCTTATCAGGCGTGCGCTCTAACCACCTGAGCTACAAGCCCATGTAAAACCCATAGACAGTATCCAGTGTCTCCCTAGAAAGGAGGTGATCCAGCCGCACCTTCCGATACGGCTACCTTGTTACGACTTCACCCCAGTCACCAGTTTTGCCTTAGGCAGTCTGATTAGTTGACCGACTTCGGGCACCCCCGGCTTCCATGGTGTGACGGGCGGTGTGTACAAGACCCGGGAACGCATTCACCGCGGCATGCTGATCCGCGATTACTAGCAACTCCGGCTTCGTGCAGGCGGGTTTCAGCCTGCAGTCCGAACTGGGACCGCCTTTGGGGGTTCGCTCGGGATCGCTCCGTCGCCTCCCTCTGTGACGGCCATTGTAGCACGTGTGTCGCCCAGGACATAAGGGGCATGATGATTTGACGTCATCCCCGCCTTCCTCCGGATTGTCTCCGGCAGTCCCATTAGAGTGCCCAACTTAATGATGGCAACTAACGGCAAGGGTTGCGCTCGTTGCGGGACTTAACCCAACATCTCACGACACGAGCTGACGACAACCATGCACCACCTGTCTCCTCTGCTCCGAAGAGGGGACCGGCATTACCCGGTCTTTCAGAGGGATGTCAAGCCCTGGTAAGGTTCTTCGCGTTGCTTCGAATTAAACCACATGCTCCGCTGCTTGTGCGGGTCCCCGTCAATTCCTTTGAGTTTTACACTTGCGTGCGTACTCCCCAGGCGGAGCACTTAATGCGTTTGCTCCGGCACCGAACTCTTATGAGCCCGACACCTAGTGCTCATCGTTTACGGCGTGGACTACCAGGGTATCTAATCCTGTTTGCTACCCACGCTTTCGTACCTCAGTGTCAGTTACTGTCCAGAAGGCCGCCTTCGCCACTGGTGTTCCTCCTAATATCTACGCATTTCACCGCTACACTAGGAATTCCGCCTTCCCCTCCAGCACTCAAGCTCTGCAGTTCACAGGGCGAACGACGGTTGGGCCGTCGCCTTAAACCCTACGCTTACAGGGCCACCTACGTACTCTTTACGCCCAGTAATTCCGGATAACGCTTGCCCCCTACGTATTACCGCGGCTGCTGGCACGTAGTTAGCCGGGGCTTCCTCCAAAGGTACCGTCAGAGTTCTTCCCTTTGGACAGAAGTTTACGACCCGAAGGCCTTCTTCCTTCACGCGGCGTTGCTGCATCAGGCTTTCGCCCATTGTGCAATATTCCCCACTGCTGCCTCCCGTAGGAGTCTGGACCGTGTCTCAGTTCCAATGTGGCCGTTCACCCTCTCAGGCCGGCTACTGATCGTCGCCTTGGTGAGCCGCTGCCTCACCAACTAGCTAATCAGACGCGGGACCATCCTTCACCGATAAATCTTTGGCATCATGGCCATGCGACCTCGATGCGTTATGAGGTATTAATCGAAGTTTCCCTCGGCTGTCCCTCTGTGAAGGGCAGGTTTCCCACGCGTTACTCACCCGTCCGCCGCTTTCCTCGCCCTGAATCTACCGAAGCGTCATCAGAGCGATTCTCGCTCGACTTGCATGTGTTAAGCACGCCGCCAGCGTTCATCCTGAGCCAGGATCAAACTCTTAATGAAAATGGTATGTTAACGCTCTCGCGTTATCATCTCTTTCCGTTTGTATCCGGTCAGACGCTTGCGTCTCTTGTTACCGTATTACTGTTTTGGAAATCTTGGGGATCATTCATGTCTCAATGATCCAGGTTGGTTAACATGTAACCTGTAATTGTCTTGTTTGACTACTAGATTTCTGTCTATGGAGTTTTCAAAGTACACCGGGCTTTCGCCCGCGTTCGCTTACCGCGACCGTATTTTATATTACCACGTCTGCGATTCGTTGTCAACAAGTATTTTAATCTTTTTTTAAAAAACTTTATCTGACAATCGGCTGTCTTTCAGCAGCGAACTCGTATATAATAGCATCTTACCTCCTGCTTGTCAACACCTTTTTTCAGGATTTTTTTATTTTATATCTTCTTCTATTGTGGTATGATATATATATATAAGGAGGTGCTGTTATGCCACTTATGGTGTTAGGTGTAGTGTTCGTGATCGGACTATTCGTATACTACCTGCTCTCGACAAGCGGAAGCAAGGACGAACCCCCTGCTCCGCCCAAACCCCCCAAGAAGGATGACATCCGTGAGGAGGATAACGTCATCTATCTTTCTGATGACATCGATAAGATGAAGAAGAATCACCGTGTCGAGCGGTAGCCGTAAGTGATCTCACTCCATTATTGTATTAGAAAGGCCGCTGCACAAGCAGCGGCCTTCCCTTCCCTACTCTCATATACTATACGTTAAACAGGAACGTGATGATATCCCCATCCTTCACCACATATTCCTTACCCTCGGATCGCAGCAGTCCCTTCTCCTTGGCCTTGACCATGCTCCCGTCGCATTCAGCCATGAGAACGTCATAGTTGATGGTCTCAGCCCGGATGAAACCTTTCTCGAAGTCCGTGTGGATCTTGCCGGCTGCCTGGGGGGCTTTGGTTCCTACCTTGATGGTCCATGCTCTCGTTTCATCCTCCCCGGTGGTCAGGAAGGATATCAGATCCAGCAGGCGGTAGGAAGCCTTGATGAGCTTGTCCAGCCCTGACTCCTCGATGCCCATCTCTTCCAGGAACATAGCCTTCTCATCATCCTCCAGTTCTGAGATCTCCTGCTCCAGTTCTGCACAGCAGCAGATCGCCTCTGCGCCTTCACTGGCTGCAAACTCGCGCACCTTCTGTACGTACGGATTGCCCGCCTCATCTGCCGCGTCATCCTCTGACACGTTGGCTACATATATGATAGGTTTGTAGGATAGCAGGCCCAGTGTCTCTACGAATGCAGCCTCCTCCTCGTCCAGTTCCATGGCCCTGGCTGACTTTCCGGTGCCCAGGAACTCGTTGACCTTCTTCAGCATGGCAAGTTCCGCTGCCAGGGCTTTGTCGTTGCGAGCCCCCTTCGCCGTCTTGGCGATGCGCCGCTCCAGCACCTCCATGTCGGACAGGATCAGCTCGGTGTTGATGGTCTCGATGTCCGACAACGGATCGATCTGGCCGCTGACGTGGACGATGTTGTCGTTCTCAAAGCACCGCACCACGTGGACGATGGCCGCCACCTCACGGATGTGTCCCAGGAACTTGTTGCCAAGCCCTTCCCCCTGGGATGCTCCCTTCACCAGACCGGCGATGTCGCAGAACTCGATGGTGGTGTAGATGGTCTTCCGTGACTTGTTCAGCTCTGTCAGCACGCGGATCCGCTCGTCCGGCACGGTCACCACGCCCACATTGGGTTCGATGGTGCAGAACGGGTAGTTCGCCGCCTCCGCTCCCGCCTTGGTGATGGCGTTGAACAAAGTACTCTTACCGACATTTGGAAGCCCGACTATCCCCAGTTTCATATCTATATTTCCTCCTTGCGTTCTCTATGGTCGACCTGCGTTTTCTTACGCGCCTTTAGTATTATAGCACCTCAGAGAGAATTGCTCAATACTTTCCTTTCCCTCCTTGCGCAGGCAACACCCACGCGAACGCCTTTGCGGTCCTGCGGTCCGGATCTCGGAAGTGGTTCCCCGGATTCCACTCCAGCGTGCTCCGGATTCCCTGCTCCTGCAGAATCTGGTGGATCTCACGGATACTATCCCCCACTCGGGCCATGACCTTGTTTCTGGTCTTTTCCTCCTTGTCACCCAGGCTCAGACAGACGGCCTCCGTCTGGACTGGATGCTCCCGCAGGTGCTCCACGATTCCAGGAAACCAGACAGAGGGGGAAGCCGCGGCCACCCCCTGGAATCGATCCGTTTGGCTGGCTGCCCACAGGGCAAACAAGCCCGCCAGGGAATAACCGCCGATGTAGTAAGACTTTGTGCGGTCCTCGGTCAGAGGGAGAATCTGCGAAAGCGTGTCCCCCGCTCCGCCGCCAAAGCCTTCCTTCCCGAACACCGCCGGCGCTTCCCATGGAGACAGGTCGTCGTTCCAGCCGCGGACCTTTACCGCCTTCAGGCAAAAATCCTCCCCCGAAAGCGCCTGCAGCATCGCGACCTCGCTCTCGATCACCGAAAGATCGTGATCGTCCACCATCTGGATGAGTACATTTCGGGCACTGGAGCATCCGTACTCATAGATCGGAAGCCCGTCAGTTTCCTCCCGTGCTCCCGTGTATTCTGCCAAAAGCGCCTCGCATCCTTCTGTCACGTCCCGCCAGGTGGCATCAAAATCCCCCGTGTACCAGGGGTCTGCCACGTCCTGCCCAGCTCTCCGGGTATGGTCCAGAAGCAGCGTGATCTTTCCTGCAGGGTCACCGCCCGCGATCCTGGTGGCGTTTCGGATGTTGGCCCGGTCCATGCAGACGATGCTGTCGTAGCGGTCGTAGTCGGCTCTGGTCATCTGCCGCGCATGGTGTCCATCGCAGGCGATCCCGTGCTCCCCCAGTTTGCGACGCGCCGGTGGATAAACCGGGTTTCCGATCTCCTCCCGACTGGTTGCCGCAGAGTCGATCACAAAGCCTTCTGCCAGGCCCCGCTTCCGTACCATATCCTTCATGATAAACTCCGCCATCGGGCTTCTGCAGATGTTGCCGTGGCACACAAATAATACTCTTATCATTCCCTCTCTCCTGTGGTCAGTTATAATTATGCTTTGTTGAATTGTTCTTTCCCCTGCCTGCATCTCGGGCACTTCCAGTCATCCGGCAGGTCTTCGAACGCGACGCCATCATGCTCGGACGGATCGTAAACATATCCACAGACAGCTTGTTCTCATACAAAGCTTCGTCCACGTAGGTGAGTTCGGAAATGACCTGATCTCACCCGAGTGGTCACTGTGTCTGTGGGTGAGCAGGATCCTGGTTACCTGTTCCGGCTTATACCCCAGAGCAGCGAAGGCTTCCATGTAACTGCAGATATCCTTGCCGGTAAACGCGATACTGTCCTCATCCGGAACCTCTTCCGGAGTGCCCGCAGGAAGGCCGTTATCTACGAGGATCACTTCCTCCCCTGCGTCGATCAGATAGTTCTGAAGGCTTCCGCGATATCTGATATTCTTGTCAAACCTGTCCAGTCCTTCTTCGCCGCCAAAGGCCATCGGCTGCGTATAGAACCCGTCTTTAAGGTTCAGTTCTGCCAGAGGTTTTCTGTACTGACGTATTACCTCCTTCGCGCAGGCGTAGAGGGGAAAGCACCGCTGGTTTTCCAGTCGAAGGCTCTCGTATTTACTAATTGTCTTCATGTTTGTCACCTTCACACAAAAGGCTGACACCTGCGAACATGTGTCAGCCTCTTCCGTTGTTCATCAGTCTCCCAGCTGCTCGATCAGATAATTCTCGATCCCATTTTTCCATTACAGATACCTCCGTCTTTTGATCTACATTGTTGTGCACGTTCTTGTTGTGCGCAATTACAATTCTTATTATAAAGACGGAGGCAAAACATTCAATTCAGAAAATCACTCCCATCTCTCAATTCGAGAGAAAAACAGAATAATCTCTCAACTTCTAATTACCCTGCGTACACCTGGACCTCTTCCTCCCCGTCCAGCACTCTGCACGCTCCTTTCGCCAGTGCCAGCATCTCATCCTCTCCGGGCAGGACGCTCACACCGGCGATCCAGTCGGTCCGCTCCTTGATGGCCTCGCAGATCCGCTCGTTGTTGGCGATGCCTCCCGTCAGGATGATCTGGTCCACCTCTCCGCAGAGGACCGTGGCCATGCTGCCGATCGCCTTGGCAATGGTGTAGACCCCTGCCTCCAGCACCTCTGCGACGGCTTTGTCCCCGGCATCGGCCTGCTCGATGAGATCGTGGACGTTGCTGGAGCCTGTATAAGCGATGAGTCCGCCCGTGCCCATCATATGCTTCTCCAGTTCCTCCTGGGAGTATTCACCGCTGAAACAAAGCCGGATCACCTCGGAGGTGGGCAGCATCCCCACCCGCTCCGGGGTGATGGGCCCTTCACCGGTGGCTCCGTTGGTCGTATCGATCACCTTGCCCTTCCGGTGGGCACTGATGGTGATCCCACCACCCATGTGGCAGACGATGAGATTCAGATCCTCGTACCTGCGGCCGATCTCTGCCGCGTAGTCCCGTCCCATGGCCTTGGCGTTCAGGGCGTGGAAGATGCTTGTCCTTCTCACCAGAGGACTTCCCGTATACTTCGCGATTGGGAGCATCTCATCCACCACCGGAGCATCCACGATGAACGCAGGGATCCCAGCCTCCTCGGCGATCCGCTTCCCGATCGGTGCCCCCAGATTGCACGCGTGGTGTCCAGAGACACCGGCCTCGCAGTCCGCGATCATCTGCTCATTGATGCCAAAGGTCCCACCCGGCAGCGGCGCGATCAGGCCCCCTCTACAGACCACCGCGTCCAACGACTCCATCGAGATCTCGTGCCTGGAAAGCGTCTCGAGGATGCAGTTTCTGCGGAACTCCTCCTGGTCGCTGATCTGCGGGAATACAGACAACTCCTCTGCGCTGTGGCGGATCGTCTCCTGGAACAAAGCCTCCTCCCCGTCGTACACCGCGATCTTGGTCGATGTAGACCCGGGATTGATGACAAATACTCTTTTGCTCATAGTCTCTCGTCCTTTCTCCGTGATTCTGCTGTATGTTCTTTTCTCAGTCGACGATCCGGACCGTCTTGATCACCGGCTGCTGCGCCTTCTCGATCGTGCCGTTGTCATCGGTGGGTTTGGCGTCTTTCGCGATCTTGTCCACGATCTCCTGTCCCTTGGTGACATGTCCAAAGGCAGCGTAGTCCCCATCCAGGAAGGGGGAATCCTCCACCATGATGAAAAACTGGGAGCTGGCGCTGTCCGGATCCTGCGCTCTGGCCATGGAGATCACGCCTTTCTTGTGAGAGATCCCGTTCTCCACCCCGTTGGAGGAAAACTCTCCCTTGATAGTCTTCTCCGAGCCTCCGGTCCCATCGCCATTGGGATCACCTCCCTGGATCATGAACCCGTCTATGATCCGATGGAATGTCAGCCCGTCATAGAATCCAGCCTTCGCCAGATCCAGAAAATTCTGTACGGTGATGGGCGCCGTATCTCCATCCAGTTCCAGACTCACCGTTCCGTAGTCCTGGATCTCGATCTCCGCATGATGGGTGCCAATGCCCTGTACGGCAGCGGCCTTGCTCTCTGCCTCGCCTCCAGCCTCGTTGCTGTCTCCTGTATCGCTGCTACATGCCGTCACGGCAAAGATCATAAGCAGGGATACGATTGCGATCAGTAGTCTCTTCATCTTGTCTCTTCCTCCGTGTGATGTTTTCTCGAAAGCCACAGGTAGCCCGCCAGACAAAGCAGAAACACTGCCGTGCTCAGCACCTGTGCCTGCCGGAACGTGCCGATCATCAGACTGTCCGTACGCAGCCCTTCCACCCAGAAACGTTCCAGGGAATACAGCATGCCGTACAGAAGGGCGATCTGCCCAGGGAACTTCCTCCGCCTGTCCATCCAAAGGAGGAACAGAAACAGCAGAAAGCACCAAATCGACTCATATAGGAAGGTGGGATGGACATGCTGGCCATTCACCACGATCGCCCAGGGAAGATCCGTCACCGTCCCGTGCGCCTCGGAGTTGAAGAAGTTCCCCCATCTTCCGATGGATTGAGCCAGCGCTACCGACGGCAGGATCAGATCTGCCAGTTCCGGAAACGAGATATGCTTCCGCCTGGCAAATACATACGCCGTAATGATGCCGGCGATAATCCCTCCGTGGATGGCTAGCCCTCCCCCGCGGATATTCAGGATCTCGGCCAGACTGCCTCTGTACATGTTCCAATTGAAAAGCACGTAGTAGGCTCTGGCTCCCACCACCGAGAGAGGGATCAGCCACAGTGCAAGATCCAGGATCCGATCCGACTCGATCCCGTGCAAGGGCGCCCTCCTGTAACAAAGCATGACAGCCAGAGCAAACCCGATTCCGATCAGGATCCCGTACCACATCACATCGATTCCAAATACCGAAAAGGCCACTGCGCCAGGTGAGCTCATTCTTCTTCTCCTATTCTAATCCAAGTTTTGGCTCTGTCTCTAAATATACCATCATTATCCAGAAAAAACAAGGGGCGCGTCCCATGACACGCCCCAGGCTGTCTGCAGATCTTCAGCTCATCTGCAAGACCGGATTGGAAACCTGACCCTCCGCCGATGCCTCTTCATCCCAGATCTTCTGCTCCCCCGGCTCTTCCCATGCAGGCAGGAGCAGGTCCCTTTCTCGGTCGAACCGATAGACCGTGTCTGACAGCACGTCGCCCGGTTCCACCAGATTGCGATTCGCATCTCTCACTGTCTCCCGAAGGAATGACAGCCTTGCCTCGTTCACGGGGAGTACCATCACCTCATGAATGGAGGAAGCCGCCAGGAACAGGTCTGACTTGCACCGTCGGGCGACCCACCGCAGCTGGCTTTTGAATAGCAGGACGTTGGCTCCCAGCAGATGTTTCTTGTTGGTGAGCAGGTAGACCCCCTCCCCCAGGTGCTCCCGCTTGAGCGGCATGAGACGTTTGGTGTTCTCCAGCGCCAGTTTGTGGAGCCCCTCCACAGACAGATCCATCTTCTCCAGTTCGCTATCGTCCACCGTCGCCAGATTGAAGGTCCCGTCCGGGAGAGCGATATAGTGGCGATATATCACCGAGAGATCCAGATAATCGGTGTGGGGCACGCTCTGGAGCATCTCCAGGTTCCGCTCCGTGTTGATCACCTGGGCGATGATATTGTCCTCTCGTTCACAGGCCCTTACGGAAAGATCGCTCATGGATCTGGCGTAATCCATGCCATAGCTGAAGATCGCTGCGCCGGACTGCAGCACATCCTCCAGTGGCGTGCCGTCCCTGTACATGGAATACAGCTCATCCACATACACGTTCGGACTCGCCTCAGGGATCATAGGATTCGCTATCCTGAGACTGTCCCGCATACAGTTATTCTTGGGGACCTGCTCAATGGAGATCTCGTACTCCCGGTATTTTTCAGGCAGGAACTCCCGGATCTTCTCGATGACCATCTTCTTGAATTCCTCGTACGCTCTGGTGTCACATCCTTCTCTCGCCTCCTGTAGCCTCCGCGTTCCCTTTCTGATCACATATCTGGTGTTTTTCATGTCTCTTCCCTCCTACATCAATGACAGGTTTTTCGCTACCTGAAACAGAAACCTCTGTTTCCACAGTTTCCAGATCTTGGTGGTGTACCCATAATTCGATTTCTTCTCTGCCACGTTCAGCAACACTGCCTCCCGGTAATTCTCCGGAACCACACTGAGTGCCTCTCTGATGGCTCTCACCCTGGATTCCAGTATCACCTTCTCAATCGCGCTCCGCTCGGTTGTGCTATCACCCTGATAGGGGCGCTTTCCGTCGCTAACGTAAAATGATCGGGATACCTCATCCCTCGGTTCTGCCTCCAGTTCATCCAGCCTGTGTTCCATCCTCTTCAGGTCTCTCACCGCCCAAATCGACTGGTAATACACGGCATCCGGCATCACATATTCTCTTTGTCTGGTTTGTTGCCATTCCCTCATGACCAATCCTCCTTTCCTTTTTGATATCCGGGATACCAATATCCCATCAATGTGCCAGAAAGTCAATCTGTTGGTTATGTTTACGTTAAATTAAGGAGCATTTATGTTATATGACGCGCATTTCTCGTTTATGACCTGCGAGGTTTGTGGCTGTTCATTCCCGGCATATTATGATAAAATAAGAAAAAACCTAAGCGAAGGGAGGCACAAGTCATGAAGAAAACGATCCGTATATGTGTTGCCGATCCTGCCGGAAACATCACCATCTTCGTATATGACAGGTTTCCCCGGGAGCAGTACCAGCAGGTAGCCACCCAGCTGCTGGCCCACCGGGAACTGGCTGCAGAACAGGTGGCTTTTGTGGAGGATTCAGTCACCATGTGCATGTGCGGCATGGAGTTCTGCGGAAACGCCTCCCGGACCTTTGCTCTCCTCTCGGCCCGCAAGCAGGGGATCCAGGGATCTGCCCACATACAGGTCAATGTCAGCGGCATGGAGGAACCTGCAGAGGTGGATGTGGATACCAGCAGCAACTATGCGAGGATCCGTATGCCTCTTCCTGTCTCTGTGACATCTTATACCGATACGGCTATTCCAGAGACAGAGGGTGGGACCCTGGTCGATCTGGACGGCATCGTGCATCTGGTGCTCCATGACGCAGCGGCTGACAGGGCTTTGTTCGACAGGATCCGGGAAGACTTCTACACCAGAGACGATCCGCCGGCCTTCGGCGTCATGTTCGTAGATGACAGTAAACACTCCACCACGCCCTATGTTTACGTGCGAGATGTGGATTCCACTTATCTGGAGGGAAGCTGCGGATCCGGGGCAACAGCCGTTGCCATCGCCTGCACAGAGAGGTTCACGGATGGAGAATACACAGATCACATCCAGATGCCGGCGGGCACCCTCACCACTACGGTCACAAAAAAAGACGGCCATGTGCATGCCGTCTACATAGATAGTACCGTTTCGATTTCTCCGGATATGGAGATCGAAATCGACCTTTGAAGAAAAGGGGCTCTCGGCCCCTTTTCCTATTCTCTGTGGTTCACTGCCGTTCCCAGACCGATGGTGGCCTTCTCCAGTTCCTGGACCACGTTGTTGATCCGCGTCAGTTTCTCCTCGGACATCTTCTTCTCCATAGCCATGTCTGCGTTGCTGAGGATGTTGGCCAGTTCCTCCCGGATCTCGGCGATCTTCAGGCGGACCTTGGTCACGTCCTCATCCTGGGCGCCTGCGGCCACAGCTTCCTCCATGTTCACAACAGAGACCTCTTCCATGTCCAGTTCAAACTCGGAATTGCCCAGCACCACGATGGGGCTGTATCCCAGTTTTTCGTTAACGATCTTGGCGAAGTCCCACTTGGACTGTTCCTCTCCATGGACCAGGAAGATCTGTTTTGGCGGGATCTGGAAACCTCCCAGCCACGCCAGCAGTCCGTTCTGATCCGCGTGTCCAGAGAATCCCTGCAGGTTATAGATCTCCGCAGCCACGTGGACTTCCTCGCCGAACAGGGTCACGTCCTTGGCACCGTCAAGCAGCATACGGCCCATGGTGCCCTCCCCCTGGTATCCCACAAACACAATGCTGTTGCGAGCATCCCACAGGTTATGCTTCAGGTGGTGGCGGATCCGGCCGGCTTCGCACATGCCGCTGGCGGAAATGATGATCTTGGGCGAGGTGTCGAAGTTCAGCTGCTGAGACTCCTCCGTGCTCCTGGTGAACTTAAGGTTCTTGAAGTCCAGAGGGTTGTCGCCTTTCAGGATGTAGGCCTTGGTCTCCTCATCGAACACCTGCGCGTTGTTGCGGAATACCTCCGTGGCGGTGGTCGCCATGGGACTGTCTACGAACACGTTGATATTGCTAAGTTCCTTCCTGTATTCTGGGCTTGTCTCCTCGTAGAAGCGATTCAGCTCATAGATCAGTTCCTGTGTCCTGCCCACAGCAAAGGCTGGGATCACCACAGTGCCACCGCGCTTGGTAGTCTTCAGGATGATCTCCATCAGTTGATCGATGCTGGTGGAGTTGTCCGGATGGTTGCGGTTTCCGTAGGTGGTCTCCATGATGACGCAATCGGCTTTCTTGATGATAGTCGGGTCTCTCAGGATCGGACGATCCATGACACCCAGATCTCCCGAGAAGACGATCTTGCTCTCCTTGCCATTTTCCTTTACCCACAGTTCTGTGATGGCGGAGCCAAGGATGTGGCCGGCATCGTTGAAGACGATCTTCATGTCCTCGTTCAGTTCGATCTGCTGATCATAGAGGATGGGCTTCACGTATTCCAGAGAGCGCTTGGCGTCCTCGGTGGTGTAGAGAGGATCCACCGGCTCCTTGCCTGCGCGAAGATTGCGCTTGGTCTGCCACATGGCATCCTGCTCATGGATGTGCGCACTGTCCAGGAGCATGACCTCCAACAGGTCTGCCGTGGCATCTGTGCAGTAGATCTTCCCCCGAAAGCCCCGCTTGACCAGAAGCGGGATCCTGCCGCAGTGATCGATGTGCGCGTGGCTCAGGATCATGCATTCCACTTCCGCCGGGTCGAAGGGAAATGGATCAAAATTCAATCTCTCCTGTGCCTTGCCTCCCTGGAACTGCCCACAGTCTAGCAGTACGTTGTGATTCTCCGTCATGAGCAGGTGACAGGAGCCGGTCACGCCTGTCGTTGCTCCGCAAAACATTATCCTCATATGCTACCTCCTGCTGCTTACTGAAGCTCCAGCGACCATAGATCGGTCTCCCCCGTGGATACCACGTTGGCACCGGCCTCGATGGCTGCCTTCACCTCTTCCTCTGTCTCAGCCAGACCGCCCGCGATCAAAGGCACATCCACAAGATTCGAAAACTCAGCGATCTTCTTGGTGACGATGGCCGGCATGATCTCCACGATATCCGGCTTGGCAATGCGGATGGAATCCAGGGATGTTCCCACCGAGTGGGAGTCTACCATGAAGAACCGCTGCACGGTCACCAGACCCAGGTCCTTTGCGATGCGCACCAGATTGGTACGGGTGGTGCAGATTCCGTCAACGCCCAGGCGTTTCAGATACTGCAGTCCGGCTTTGTCCTTGCCGAGCCCCTCCGCGAAGTCTACGTGCACAAAAGCCTTCTTTCCAGCCGCATGAATCTCCCGGATGGAAGGTTGCAGTGTCATGATATTGGTGTGGAGCAGAAAGATCATGTCCACCTTGGACCGCAGCGCCTTGCTGAAGTCCCTCTCTGTTCGGATCGCTGCAGCGATCTTGTTTCCCATAAATTCGAGTTCCGCCATTCTCCCTATCTCCTTTCTGCGTAACTGACAACTTACTCACTCAAATTCCGGTCCATGATAGTCCGAACCTTCTGTCACATGCAAGTGGTATTTCTCCGCGAATTTCACGAGCCTGATCCCCTGTTCATGTGTCGCCGAGGGATGGAAGCACTCCAGCCCCTTCAGTCCCGCCTTCTTGAGGGCACGGAGGATCCCATCCAGGTTCTCGTAGAACTCCTCTGAATCCGGTTCCCCGATCCCCTTGATCTTCAACGGGTGTGCCAGGGACGGGATCCCGCCGGCTTCCCGAAGCAACTTGACCGCTTCTATGGAATCAAAGGGTTCCTTCCGTACCGCCTCTGCCTCCGGTGAACCCAATAAGTCCTTGCTCTGGAAGGCATCTGCCGGTTTCTCTACCAGGCCCATCTTCTGGAAGGCCAACGCAAAATTCGGTTTTCCCACATAGGTCTGCCCCGGTCTCTGAAGCAGATCCTCGTAGGTTATGTCAATGCCCTTATCCTGAAAGACCTTCAGGAGCTTCTGGTTCCGCTCGACCCTGGCAGCCAGGATCTTCTCCAGTTTCTCGTTCAGGGCTTTGTTCTCGATGTCGATATAGTAGCCGAGGATATGCAGTTTGGTGCGGCCCTCGAACAGGGTTGAGAGCTCGATCCCCGAAATCACCTGCACCCCCAGCGCCTCACCTGCGATCTGCGCTTCCTTGACTCCGCCGATACCGTCATGGTCTGTCAGCGCGATCAGGCTGTACTCCTCCGCGTGATATTTCTTGACAAGATCTACCGGACGCATCGTACCATCCGAAAAGGTAGAATGCATGTGCAGATCCATCTTAAGTCCCATACCTTCTGTCCTCCTGATAAACAAAGCAGGGATAGGCCAGGGCCTATCCCATCTCTCGTCAATATCTCTTACTCAACGATCTCACAGATGCATCCGCCGCCCATGGCTGCCGCGTTCGCCTCGTCGGTATCCACATGGACCTCTGCCACATAGCTGTCCTTCACTCTACATACGACGTCGTCGTAGATGGTGGTTCTCTCCTCAGTCTCGATCTTGATCTTGATCAGGTCGCCGTTCTTGACGCCGGCTTCCTCTGCCTGATCAGGTCTGAAGTGGGCGTGTCTCTTGGCAACGATCACACCGTACTCCAAGTCGACTTCACCCTTAGGTCCGATGATCTTGCATCCCGGGGAACCGGCCACATCGCCCGACTCTCTGATCGGAGCCTGGATGCCGATCTGTCTGCAGTCGGTCAGAGAAAGCTCAAGCTGCGTATCCGGCCTCACCGGTCCCAGCACGCGGACACCCTTGAATGTGGTCTTGGGTCCGACGATGTCGACTCTCTCCTCGGAAGCGAACTGTCCCGGCTGTACCAGATTCTTCTTGACGGTCAGCTCGTAGCCCTTTCCGAACAGTGTATCCAGATCCTCCTGGTCGAGATGAATGTGTTTGTTGGAAGCGTTGCACTCCAGTTTGTAGCCCATGATTCTATACCTCTCTTTTCATAAAATAATATATATGGGGGATGTGCCCCTATTTACAGACAGCACAACACAGCCTCCCCGACGGGAGACCGGCACTTCTGTCTATAGATCGCCTGGCTCCAGGTAACTAATGTACGGGAGGTTTCTGTATCTCTGATCATAATCCAGCCCGTACCCGATGATGAACAGGTCTTCCACCTCATAGCCGATGTAGTCCGGCTTCAGATCCACTCTGCGTCTGGATGGCTTGTCCAGCATGGTGCAGATCTTAACATCCTTGGGATTCCGATCCTCCAGGTATTTCTTCAGATAACTCAGCGTCACACCGGTATCTACGATATCCTCAACGATGATGATGTTCCGATTGTAGATATCCATGTCGATATCCTTGGTGATGGTCACCACACCGGAGGTGGTGGTGCCGGAACCATAGCTGGAGGCTGCCACAAAATCGATCTTGGTGTCCAGATCAATGTACTTCATGAGCTCAGCCATCCACATGATCGCGCCCTTCAATGTGCCAAGGAGGATCACTTCCTCTCCGGCATAGTCCTTGGTGATCTGCTTCCCCAGCTCCTTCGCCTTCTTCTGGATGTCCTTGTCTGTGTAAAGGATCTTACCCTTGATATCTTTCTCTGCCATGTTCTAGTCCTCTCTATGATCTTCCTCAGGGTGGGATGCGGACGCATCGTCCTCTACAGTAAATTCTACACCATCCACTATATCTTTGTCACTAAATTTTTTTGACAAATCTTCTTTTTTCTCGCCCTTCCAGTAAACGTCCAGTTCGTCCCTCAGGTGAATGATCACGAAGAGGAACAAAACCAGGTCGTCAAAGGGGAAGACGGGCACAAAGTCAAAGGGCACCAGGATATAGATCGCGCAGGCAACCACCAGGATCTTCTTGCGAAGTGGCACCGTCTTGTCCCGCAGGAAATGCGGGATGACCTTGAGTCTGTTGAACAGCACGCGCAAACCGATAAAATTCATAACCTCAATCCTCCAGGATCTCTTGGATGACGGTCAGCAGTTCCTCCTGCCCCGTCTTCTTCAGAGCAGATACCGGGATCACCACATCCTCTGGTCCCAGCTTCAGTGACTTTCGGATCATGGCGATATTCCTGTTCAATTGGTTCTTCGACAGCTTGTCCGCCTTGGTGGCTACTACGATCCCGTCCAGCCCGTAGTGACGGAGATACTCGTACATCTGCAGGTCCTGTTTGGAGGGCTCATGCCGTACATCTACCAGTTGGACCACCTTCCGCAGCCCCTGTCTGCCCTGCAGGTACTTATCCATCATCGGACCCCAGTCTGCGGACATGGACTTGGAGACCTTGGCGTACCCGTAGCCAGGGAGATCAACGATGCGAAAGGCATCGTTGATCAGGTAGAAATTGATGGTTCTGGTCTTTCCAGGGGAACCCGACACCTTGGCCAGTTTCTTCCGTCCGGTGAGCAGGTTCAGCAGGGAGGATTTCCCTACGTTGGAGCGCCCCGCAAAGGCAATCTCCACCATATCATCCGGCGGATACTGGGCGGGTTTGACGGCTACCGCCACGATCTCTGATTTCTTGATTTTCATGCTACTCCTATCTGATGAGCGCCTCATCCAGCGCGTCGTCCACGCAGTCAATGAGAACGAACTCCATCTCTTTCCTGACGACTGCCGGAACATCCTCCAGATCCTTGCCGTTGTCTCTGGGGAGCAGGACCTTCTTGATCCCGGCTCTGTGGGCGGCCAGCACTTTCTCCCGGATGCCGCCTACCGGCAGGACCTTTCCGCGCAGGGTGATCTCTCCGGTCATTGCCACATCTCTGTGTACCGGGGACTGAGTGAGCGCCGATACCACAGCGGTGCACATGGTGACACCTGCAGAGGGTCCATCCTTGGGAACCGCCCCTTCCGGTATGTGGATGTAAAGATCGAAATTCTTGTGGAAGTCCTCTGGTAAACTGTACTTCTCCGCTACCGTGCGGATATAGCTCACGCCTACCTTGGCCGATTCCTGCATCACATCGCCCAGCTGTCCGGTGAGAGCCAGCTTGCCGTTTCCGGGTACCATAGCGGACTCGATCTTCAGCGTGTCGCCTCCTACGATGGTCCATGCCAGCCCTGTGGTAACACCGATGGGATCGGTATCCTCTACCACATCGTAGTGGAAGGTATGCTTGCCCAGGTATTTCTCCAGGTTTCTGGGGGTGATGCTGCAGCTCTTGTTTCGCTCGTTCACCACCTTCCGGGCTACCTTCCGGCACAGACTGCCGATCTCTCTCTCCAGATTACGAACACCGGATTCTCTGGTGTAATAGTTGATCAGATCCCGCAGTGCGTTCTCCGAGATGCGAATATTGTCTTTCTTCAGGCCGTTCTCCTTCACCTGTTTTGGAATCAGGTACTGCTGCGCGATCCTAAGCTTGTCTTCCTCTGTATAGCCCGGCACCTCGATGATCTCCATTCTGTCCAACAGCGGCCGCGGAATGGTGTCCGTGGTATTAGCTGTGGTGATGAACATCACCTTGGACAGGTCAAAGGGGATCTCAAGGAAATGATCCGTAAAGGTGTTGTTCTGCTCTGGATCCAGTACCTCCAGCAGTGCGGAGGCGGGGTCTCCCTTGAAGTCCGCACCGATCTTGTCCACTTCATCGAAGAGGAAGAGCGGATTGTTGGTACCTACGTCCTTGATCCCGTTGATCACTCTTCCGGGGATCGCTCCGATGTAGGTGCGTCTGTGCCCGCGGATCTCGGCCTCATCCCGTACACCGCCCAGGGACATACGGATGAACTCTCTTCCGGTAGCTCTGGCGATAGACCTGGCAATGGAGGTTTTTCCTACACCCGGAGGCCCGACCAGGCAGAGGATCGGTCCCTTGATCGCCTTGGACAGGTGCACGACAGCCAGATACTCCAGCACTCTCTCCTTGACTTTTTTCATACCGTAGTGATCCTCGTCCAGGATCTTCTCCGCCTTCTTCAGGTTGGTGTTCACCCTGGAGGCTTTCCGCCAGGGAAGTTCCAGAATGGTCTCCACATAATTGCGGATGACAGAACTCTCTGCAGAAGAAGGCATCATCTTGGCAAACTTGCTGATCTCCTTGCGGATCTTCTCGTCTACCTTCTTGTCCAGCTTCAGCTCGTCCAGCTTGTCCATCCACTCGGCAGCTTCCACGCCGGCATCTTCCTCGACGCCCAGCTCTGTCTGGATCGCCTTCATCTTCTCACGCAGGTAGTACTCCCGCTGTCCGTTGTCGATGTTGTCTTTTACCTTCTTGGAAAGCTCCCTCTCCATGACGGCGATCTCGTTCTCCTCGACCACCATGTTCAGAAGGATCTTCAGTCTGGCGGAGAAATCAAGTTCCTCCAGTACCTTCTGTTTCCGGTCGGCGGTGACCACCATCTCGCTGGCCAGCTTGTCCACCAGCACCAGCGGCTCCTTGATGGCAAGGATCTTGTCAACTACCTCATCGCTGATCTGGGTGGTCAGTGCGGCATACTCCACAAATGCGTCCATGATCAGCCGAAGAGTGGCTTTGTCCTCCACTGTCATACTCTCTTCGGTCACATTCTCCTCGAACCTGTGGATCACTCCCGAAATGTAACTGGTCTCCGGCAGCGCCTCCTGAATGGTGGCCCGGCAGATACCCTCTACCAGCACGCGGACCGCGTCTCCCTGGATCTTCAGCATCTGCTTGACCCGGACCACGGCACCTACCTTGTACATGTCATCCACGGTAGGGATCAGGATGTTATCGTCCACCTGGGTCGCCACGTACATGAGCTTGTTGCCGCTCATAGCACGTTCCAACGCGCGAATGGATTTCTCTCTGCCGATATCAAAGTGAACTACTGTGTTCGGAAAGATGGATACCCCCCGCAGCGCGACGCAGGGAAGGATTTCCAGTTCCGACTCCATTTCCGACTCTGCGGCGAACATGGTTTTCGGTTCTTCCACATCAAATATCCTATCATCCGTCTGCATGTTTTTGCTCATAGATTACTCCTTTTGATGTTCTCTGTATGTAAGGTGCCCGCTATTTCAGCACCAGTTCGGGCTTTTGCCCATCTACGATGGTCTCCCGCGTCACGATGCACTTCTGGATGTCATCTCTGGAAGGGATCTCGTACATGATGTCCAGCATTGCCTTCTCGAATATGCTCCGAAGTCCCCTGGCCCCTGTCTTTCTTTCCAGCGCCAGGTGGGCGATGGCCTTCACCGCCTCCTCCTGGATCTCCAGCTCTACATCGTCGATGTCGAACAGTTTGGTGTATTGCTTCACCAAAGAGTTCTTGGGTTCCTTCAGGATGCGCACTAGCGCCTCCTCGTCCAGCTCGTCCAGGGAAACGATCACCGGCAGTCTTCCGATGAACTCCGGGATCAGACCGAACTTCAGCAGGTCCTCTGGCTCGATCTTGGACAGCAGGTTATGCTCCTCCTCCGCCGAGATCTTCACATCGGAGTTGAAGCCGATGACCTTGTTGCCCAGCCGCTTCTTGATGATCTTTTCCAATCCGTCAAACGCGCCTCCGCAGATGAAGAGGATGTTGCTGGTATCGATCTGGATAAACTCCTGATGGGGGTGCTTGCGGCCGCCTTGGGGCGGTACGTTGGCAACAGTGCCCTCCAGGATCTTCAGGAGTGCCTGCTGAACGCCCTCTCCGCTGACATCTCTGGTGATGGACGGGTTCTCGCTGCGCCGGGAGATCTTGTCGATCTCGTCCACGTAGATGATGCCTCTCTGGGCCTTCTCTACGTCAAAATCCGCCGCCTGCAAGAGCCGAAGCAGGATGTTCTCCACGTCCTCACCGACATAGCCCGCCTCTGTCAACGCCGTCGCATCGGCGATGGCAAAGGGAACCCGCAGGATCTTTGCAAGCGTCTGGGCCAGCAGGGTCTTTCCGGAACCGGTGGGCCCAATCATGACGATATTACTCTTCTGGAGTTCTACCTCGTCACGTTCTGCCTTCCCCAAATTATTGATTCTCTTATAATGGTTGTAGACCGCCACAGCCAGCGCTTTCTTGGCACGATCCTGCCCGATCACGTAATCAGACAGCGTGTCATAGATCTCAGCAGGCTTCTTTAGTCCGCCGGAGCTCTTGCATGGCAGGCTCTCCTGGGGATAGTCTGCCTGAACCAGCAGATTCCCGAAGAGCTCCACGCATTCATCACAGATGAATATGTCCGAGTTCGGTCCTGCGATCAGCTTTCGCACCTGGCTCTGCGGTTTTCCACAGAACGAGCAACAAAGCTCATTTTCTTCGTAATATCTGTTGTCTGCCATTGTTTACCCCTGTCTGGAAGCGATGACCGTATCGATGAGTCCATACTCCCGTGCTTCCTCTGCTCCCATGAAATTATCTCTGTCTGTATCTTTCTCTATGACGCTCAGGTCCTGCCCGGTATGCTCACTCAGCAGCCTGTTCAATTTCTCCTTGGTTTTGGCCAGCCAGGCAGCATGGATCGCGATATCCGATGCCTGCCCTCTGGTACCGCCAAGAGGTTGATGGATCATGATCTCCGCATTGGGAAGCGCGTAACGTTTCCCCTTGGCCCCTGCGGAAAGCAGGAAGGCGCCCATGCTGGCAGCCATGCCGACACAGATGGTGGAAACGTCTGGTTTGATGTAGTTCATGGTATCGTAGATCGCCATACCGGCCGTCACCGATCCACCGGGGCTGTTAATATAGATACTGATATCCTTATCGGGATCCTCCGCCTCCAGAAACAGAAGCTGCGCGGTCACCAGACTCGCCACCTGGTCGTTGATCTCCTCTCCCAGGATGATGATCCTGTCCTTCAACAATCTGGAGAAAATGTCATAGGAACGCTCCCCCATGCCAGTCTGTTCAATTACATAAGGCACTAATGCCATACTAACCCTCCCTTAAAAAATTGCCGGGCATGAATCGATCATACCCGGACCTGTCTGTCTTGTAATAGATCCTGTGGGGACAGACGATGCCTGCCTTCCTCTTGATCAATCACGTTTACTTACTCTTCCTCTGCTGCCTCTTCCGGCTTCTCGACCTCCTCGGTCTCCGGAGCAAGCGCTGATACCTTGCTGATCTTGGCATTGTCATACAGCATATCGATGACCTTGGTGGTCAGGATGTCCTTCTTGAACATCTCCATGCTACCAGCCAGCGCACTCTTCACGTTGTCCAGCTCCATGCCATAGGCATCTGCCAGCTTCTGCATTTCAGCGTCGATATCTTCCTCGGTAACCTCCATGTTCTCAGCGGCTGCGATGGAACGCAGGACGATTCTGGTCGCTGCTCTCTTCTCTGCATCCTCTCTCACGTCCTCACGGAAGCCAGCCATATCCTTGCCTGTGAACTGCAGATACTGCTCGAAGGACAGTCCCTGCATTCTCATATTCTGGTCCAGCTCGTTGGCCATGTTATCGATCTCTTCCTCGACCAGCGTGGCGGGTACTTCCACGTCGTTCGCCTCGGTGACCTTGTTGACCAGCGCATCCTTGGCTGCATTGACAGAGGTCTCGTCCTTGGTCTTCAGGATGTCTTCTCTTGTCTTCTCTTTCAGTTCTTCCAGAGTGTCATACTCACTGACGTCCATGGCGAAATCATCGTCCAGTTCCGGCAGCTGTTCTTCCTTGACCTCGTGGATCTCACAGTGGAACACGGCGTCCTTGCCCGCCAGATCAGCAGCGTGGTACTCCTCCGGGAAAGTGACCTTCACGTCCACCTTGTCTCCGGCCTTGGCGCCGACAAGCTGCTCCTCAAATCCGGGGATGAAGGAACCGGAACCCAGTTTCAGTTCCTGTCTCTCAGCGGTGCCGCCCTCGAACTGCTCTTCACCGACAAAACCGGCATAATCCAGAATCACGGTGTCATCGTTCTGCGCCTCTCTGTCAACAGAAACCATACGGGCGTTTCTCTTCTGGAGAGACTCCAGATGGTTGTCGATCTCAGAATCCATGACGACGGACTCATACTGGTCCACCTCAACGCCCATGTAGTCCTTCACGTCTACGATCGGGAAGAGCTTGACGGTCATGGTCATGGTCATCGGCTTGCCGTGTCCGATCTCGCTGAAATCCGCATCCGGGCTATCTATCACATCAAGTCCCAATTCCTCGATAGCGCCTACATAGTGATCTCTGAACATGTTGTTGATGGCATCTTCAAAGAAGATCCCCTCACCGTAGTGCTTCTCGATGATGCTCCTGGGAGCCTTTCCTTTTCTGAAACCGTTGATCCGGAACTCCCCGCGGCTCTTCTTGTAGGCAGCATCGACAGCCGCGTCAAACTCCTCCGCGGTGAACTCCATAGCAAACTTAGCTTCGTTATTTTCCTTTGAGACAAGTGTTGTTTTCATCAGTATATATCCTCCTAATATTGCAATCCCTCTTACTGCGGCAATAGAAAACCGCACATGAGCCACATTATTATACACTCATTTGCGGTCAAAGTAAACATAAATACTATCAATTTCACCGTTTCAACACAGTTTTTTTGGTTTATAAGGTAAAAAACTCACCTTATGAGGGCAAATCCCCTCTGAAACTTGCTAATATCGCAGGGTCTCAGGTCAAATTTGCCTGCTATCTCCTCTCCGATCTGTCTCAGGATCTTCTCTTCTCCACAGATCAGTTCGATCTCCATCTCCTGGATGATCGCCTGGTTCACGCCTTCGATGGTCTCCTCGCTGAAGCCCGGGATGGTGGACTTGTTGGCACCCACGATGATCTCCCCCAGGTCAGCAGACAGCATACAGCGGGTCTCTCCTTCCCGCAGCTCTACTTCCAAGCGCATGAAATCCATGGTCATCAAAGGGATCAGCGCATGCTCCTCCACAATCGGGCCAATCATCTCCCAGATATCATCTCCCTTCAGGAGGGCCATGTCCGGCGTGCTCCCATCGGCCGGCATGGGGATGTTCTTCTCCCCTCTGCGGTGCATCCCATGCTCACTGCCGCCACCCCACTTGACAGTGGCTACCTGCTGATCACCTTCCTTGCGCACACGGAAGGCGATGTGTTGCTTGGTCAACGCGTGCTCCCTGGTATCGTAATACACTGCGTGCATGGGGATCTTTCGCACCTCACGCCCCTCTGCGCGCGTGACTACCGCCTGTTCCCGAAAGATCTCCGGCACCTTCCTCCGGTCATCGATCAGGTATTTCAGTTCAACTTCCATGCTCTACTCCCTTCCGTCACTGTCGCCCGAACGTTCCCGGTGCTTCTGTATGGCCTCAAGATCCTTGAACATCACCTCGTTCAGAAGTTCTCTGCGCGCCGGGATCTCTTCCTTTCCGGAAACAGCCGTCAGCTGCAGGACCCAGACACGGCTGCTCAGTCCCCGCTGACTCAATTCCGCGCCGATGATCCGTTTCATCCCTTCCAGGATAGGGTTCAGTCGCTCCTCGTCGCCGAACACGTAGACACGGGCCACTGCGCCGCTTCGGATCCGCTTGACCTCTACGGCATTGCCCAGGTGGTAATTGCCGCTGACCGCCTCCAGGATCACATCAGCGATGCTCTTCTCCATCTGTCTGGTCTCTTCTCTTCGGACGATCATCCAGAAAGACACAGTAGCCGCCGTGGCCAGTGCGATCTGGAGCGTCTCGCCCAGGACCCCTTCGGTGGCCATATACATGATCCAACCCAGCGGGAAACAGGCCCATTTCAGTATTCTGAGAACCTTGTATGCGTTGTTCACTCTTGCTCCTTTCCTCTATGCTTTCCCTCCGCTGCGGGGGCGATCCTGTCCAGCTCCCGTGCGGCGTGCGTCAGACAATCCACCAGATACTGGTTTTCCTCCCGGCTGCGAACCCCCACTCTATAGAAATAACCTGACAGAGCAGAAAGTCCGGGGATCCCGGTGACCTCCTTCAGACGGATCCCAAATCCATCCAGATAGAGCCTCAGATCCCATGGACTTCGCAGCATCAGGAACGAAGCCCGGGAAGGATATACACGCAGCCCTGCCGCCAGCAGACCAGCGGTGATCCGCTCCCTCTCCATGGCGATATAGACCCGCGTGCTGTCGGAGATCTCCGTGCTTCCAAGCGCGGCGATTCCCGCGCAGAAGGCAGGTACCGAAAGACTGCGGTCTCCCGTTCTATCCCGCAGGCAAAAAGCATCCTCTGTGTTTCCACAGATGGCATAGCCCAGCCTGATCCCTGCCATAGCATAAGAAGCACTGAATGACTTGAGAACGAATACATCGTTCATCCCGACCGCCGAAGGGAGCAGCGAGAACTTCTCCTGGTCCATGACCATGTCCATAAGACACTCATCGAGCACCACTCGGGTCCCGGTCTTCTGACAGGTGTAGAGAAGATCCGCCAGCAACTCTCTGGTCATCAAAGTCCCGGTCGGATCCGACGGATTGGCCAGAAAAATCATGTCATACGAATGCTCCCATATCATGCTCCGCAGAGAGTCGTCCGGTTGGAACCCGCCAGATTCCGAAAGCACATACTCTGTTACTTCACACCCATATTGTTTCAGCGCCTTCTCATAGAGCGTCCATGTGGGTACGACCACCAGCGCACGCCGGGGACGAAAAGCGAAGATGATCCTGTACACCATGCTCGCCGTCCCCCCACTTACACAGATGTGCTCCGCAGGAATATGGAGAGACCGGGAGAGTGCCTCTCCCAGTCTTTCTTCCAAATCCTCCGGGAGCATATCGCTGTGATCCGCAGCCTCCCGAATCGCGCATCGAACCTCCGGGGGCATTCCCTCTGGGCTCACGCCTGTGAAATCGTAAATCTTTCCTGCTCCCATGATTCCAGTCTACTTGATCTCGTGGATCCAGCCTTCCGGAGCTTCCACGGTTCCCATCTGAATCCCTGTGAGCGTCTCGTAGAGCTTGCGGATGGTGGGCCCCATCTCCTCCATGCCTGTCGGGAACTCGATCACACCACCGTCGTAGGTGATCTTCCCCACCGGGGAGATCACGGCAGCGGTCCCGCACAGACCACACTCTGCAAACTCGGAGACCTCTTCGAAAGGTACGGTCCTGTGTTCCACTTCCATGCCCAGATACTTCTCAGCGACCACCATCAGCGAACGCCGGGTAACGGAAGGCAGGATGGTATCAGACTTTGGTGTAACGAACTTGCCATCCTTGGTGATGAATATGATGTTGGCTCCGCTGGCCTCCTCTACGTTGGTCCTGGTGGCAGGATCCAGATAGAGGTTGTCCGCATAGCCAGCTGCATGGGCATCCTGTCCTTCGCGAATACTCATGGCGTAGTTCAGGCCGGCCTTGATGTCACCGGTACCTCTCGGAGCAGTTCTGTCACGCTCGGAGATACGGATGTTGATGGGCTTGGCCCCTTCCTTGAAATACGGTCCTACCGGCATAGCGATCAGGCGGAACTCGTACTCCGGTGCAGGAGCGACACCGATCTGCGGGCCACTTCCATATATAAACGGACGGAGGTAGAGTGTCGCACCGGACCCAAAGGGAGGCACATACTCCTTGTTGGCTGCGACCACCTTGTCCACAGCGTCCATAAACATCTCCACCGGCACCTCCGGAATCACCAGACGGCGGGCGGAATCGATGAGTCTCTGAGCGTTCAACTCCGGGCGAAAGGTGACGATCCTGCCGTCCTCGGTGGTGTATGCTTTCAGACCTTCGAATACGGTCTGCGCGTACTGCAACACGCCGGCACACTCGGTAATGTGAACGACAGGATCTGTGATCAGTTGTCCCTCGCTCCACTTTCCATCCTTGTAGGTTGCAACGTAACGATAGTCTGTCGGTGTGTATCCAAATCCCAAACTACCCCAATCGATATCTTTTGCCATATCAGCTTCTCCTTTCCTGTAATAGTTATGTTATAACACAAAAAACGTAATTTGTATATGGTTTTCTCCCACAATCCTAAGGCCACAGAGGACGATCCCCCTTGGCGGCTTTGTGCACGTTCACGAAGGCGATGATATCCACGACGATGATATACCCCAGGAAGATCATCGACCACATCTCGCTGTTCATAGTCGCGGCGAAATCGTAAAACCCGTGCATTACCATAGGGCTCAGGATGCTCAGACGGTTGTAGTACTTGGCGCGGCGACGGTCACCGATGCGGGCGTAGTGCCCGGCCGTCCCGTAGTAATACCCCATCGAGATCCCGAAGATGCAGTGCGCCGGGATGGCTGTGATGGCTCTCCCCGCCGCCACCTCAAGACCATATGAGAACACGTATCCGATATTCTCTGCCGCGGCAAACCCCAGTGCGGCGGCCACGCAGTAGACGATTCCATCAAACCTGTAGTCAAAGGCGGGGTTGGTCCAGGTGGGTTTCCTGGCTGCCCAGTGCTTGAGGCCCTCCTCGGTCAGCGCAACGATCAGGAAGTTCTCGATGATCAGATACGCCAGGGATTTTGGACCAAGGGCACCCGCCACCAGTCCGCCAAGGAAAGATTCGATTGCTCCTGCGAGTATCGTGACCAGCGCGCCATAAACGAACACCCTGATCACCAGTCCGGCAGGTTCTTTCTCGATCCTGTCCAGTTTGTAGATCCTAATCATCAGGATCAGCGGCGGAATGATCGCCGCCAGTATCATAATTGTCATAGTTACCTCTTTGAAAACAGACTGTCACCCTCCCCGGGCAACAGCCTGTAGTGTCTGTTATTTCAGATCAGCGCGGAGCAGGTTGATCCTGTTCTGGCTGTCGATCTCGTACACCTTGACCTTGACCTTGTCGCCGATGTTCATAACATCCTCGACCTTGTTGACGCGGCCCTTGGCCATCTTGGAGATGTGCAGCAAGCCTTCCTTACCTGGCAGGATCTCGATAAACGCACCGAAATTCATGATCCTCATGACGGTACCCTCGTAGACCTCGCCAACCTCGGCGTCCTTGGTCAGCAGTTCGATCTCCTTTCTGGCGGCATCGGCACTCTCCATATCGCTGGAGTAGATGGTGACCAGCCCCAGATCGTCCTCGGAGATGTCGATCTTGACTCCTGTCTCCTCCACGATGCGGTTGATGGTCTTGCCTCCCGGCCCGATGACGATGCGGATCTTGTCCGGATCGATGCGCATGGAGATACAGCGCGGAGCCCACTTGGACAGCTCTGCACGCGGCTCTGCGATCTCTTCCTTCATGATGTCCATGATGTGCATACGGCCCTCACGTGCCTGCTTCAGCGCCTGCTCCAGGATCTCTCTGGAGAGGCCGTGGACCTTGATGTCCATCTGCATAGCGGTGACGCCCTTCTCGGTACCTGTTACCTTGAAGTCCATGTCTCCCATGAAATCTTCCATGCCCTGGATGTCACTGAGGATGGCCATCTTGCTGGAGCCGTCCTCCTCAACACGCTCGATCAGCCCCATGGCGATTCCGGCAACCGGTGCCTTGATGGGAACACCGGCATCCATCAGCGCCAGGCAGGAACCGCATGTGGAAGCCATGGAAGTGGATCCATTGGAGGACAGGATGTCCGAGACCACACGGATGGCGTACGGGAATTCCTCCTTGCTTGGGAGCACCGGGAGCAGTGCTCTCTCCGCCAGTGCTCCGTGGCCGATCTCACGACGTCCGGGGCTGCGGGGCGGCTTGGGCTCTCCGGTAGAATATCCCGGGAAGTTGTAGTGATGCATATAGCGTTTCTCGGTCTGCTCGGTCAGTCCGTCGATCCTCTGCACCTCGCTCAGCGGAGCCAGGGTGCAGGCGGACAAAGCCTGTGTCTGTCCTCTCTTGAAAAGGCCTGTACCGTGCACACGCGGGAGCACGCCGCACTCTGCCCATACCGGGCGGATCTCATCCAGCTTACGATCATCCACACGGACGCCCTCATCCAGCACCATGGCACGCATAACTTCCTTGGTGATGGTGAACAGCAGAGAGGAAATATCCTTCTCGCTCTCCGGGAAAATCTCTGCAAAATGCTCCTGAGTCTCTACCTCTACGGCATCCATGTTGTCCAGACGTTCCATCTTGTCGACGGTGTGGATGGCTTCTCTCATCTTGTCGGTAGCGAACGCTCTGACGGCCTCCTCGATCTCTGCGGGAACGGTCTGCAGTTCCACGTCCATCTTGGGCTTGCCTACCTCAGCGATCACGTCGTCAATGAAGGCGACCAGTTTCTTGATCTCCTCATGGGCGAAGAAGATGGCGTCCAGCATCACGTCCTCCGGAACCTCCTCTGCACCAGCCTCTACCATCATGATAGCTTCCTTGGTGCCGGCCACAGTCAGGTTGATGTCGGAAACCTCTCTCTGTTCCAGTGTCGGGTTGATGACAAAATGGTCATCTACTCTGCCGACACGGACGGAACCGGTGGGTCCATCCCAAGGGATGTCGGAGATCGCCAGCGCCACGGAGGAACCAATCATCGCCATGATGTCAGTCTCGCAGTCCGGATCCACGGACATGACGGTGGCTACCACGCTTACGTCGTTATAGAAGCCCTTCGGGAACAACGGACGAAGCGGTCTGTCCATCAGTCTGCAGCTGAGGATAGCCTTCTCGGACGGTCTTCCCTCTCTTCTGATGAAGCCGCCGGGAATCTTGCCGGCAGCGTACATTCTCTCTTCATAGTCACAGGTCAGGGGGAAGAACTCAGCTCCTTCCTTCGGCTGCTTGGACGCGCACACAGTCACGTTCACCACAGAATCTCCGTATTTCACCCATACCTGTCCGTTTGCCTGTTCACAGACGCGGCCGATCTCCAGCTCCAGAAGCCTTCCACCCAGCGCGGTCTTGAACGTCCTGTAATCAGTATACCTTGCCATTACTAATAAACAACTCCTTCCTGTTTATTAACCTCTTAAAAATACGACATGTATCACATGTTCTAAAAAAATTGACGGGATGGATAGTCCCGTCAAAATCTTCCGTAGATTACTTTCTCAGGCCTAAACGAGCGATGAGGCTTCTGTATCTTTCGATGTCGTTCTTCTTCAGATAGCCCAGCAGGTTTCTTCTCTTACCTACCATCTTCAGCAGACCTCTTCTGGAATGGTGATCATGCTTGTGCTCTTTCAGATGCTCGTTCAACTCGTTGATCCGTGCTGTCAGGATGGCGACCTGTACTTCCGGGGAACCGGTGTCGCCTGCCTTGGTAGCATACTCTTCGATGATTGCCTGTTTCTTGTCCTTAGTGATCATGATAAAATCTCCTTTACTTTCAAATACGCTCCCACTGAGTCATCGCCGGAGTAGCCAATAACCAAGTGAGAGTAAATTACCGACTTCTTATTCTAACACACACCGTATGTGGGCGCAAGAGAAAAATCAGTTGTTTTCGGTTTTTTTCAGGGCTTCGATGATCTCGTCCAGATCCTCTCTGCACCCCCCGCATTTATCTCCCACCGGCATCTCCTGACACAATGTCTTCAGGTCACGGATCCCGGTCTCTTTCAGAAAGTCCTCCACATCCCCTCTGGTGATGTGATAGCAAAGACAGACCTCATATTCTCTGGAATTCTTATCCATGTCCCACCTCCCGCATGTACGTCTCATTATACCACGAAAACGCGATCCTAACCGCAACTTTTTCCAATAACCACAAAATAGTACTTGCAAAACTACGATTCCGTGTTATAATAGAAAAGTCGTCGGGGTGTGGCGCAGTTGGTAGCGCGCTGTGTTCGGGACGCAGAAGCCGTGAGTTCGAGTCTCACCACTCCGACCAGGGAAGGTCGCTTGCATAGGCAGGCGGCCTTTTTCGTTTGGTCCTCCCGGCAATGCCTCCTATAGCACGCCTTCCTCCTCGCACCGGGCAAGCCATTCCTGTCTAAATACATACTGGTCCACCAGCACTGGTTCCGAAAACCCCCAATCCTCATAGATATTCGGATACTCGCACACAAAACCGACTTTCCTCGCCGCCTTCGCCGAGGATGTGTTCGCCTGCATGATGTGGGCGGTAATGGTCTTAAGTCCGATTTCCTTCACCAGATAGTCCCGAAGCAATCGGGCAACCCGGGTGGCGATCCCCTGCCCCCAGACATTTTCGCGGAGACGACATCCGATGGATGCCTTTGTCTCTCCGGGTTCGTAATGGTAGATCTCTGCGATCCCCACCAAGGGCGTCTTCTCCTCCTGCAGACAGACCGCCAGGAGAATCGCTTTTCCCGGCACAAAGCATTCCTCGTCCACCCGGGCGATAACCTCTTCCGCATCCGTGTAGTTTCTCTCATAAAGATATTTGGGGAGATAAGGGTAGACAGTTTCTTCCTCCATAAAACTCTGCAGTGCTTCTGCATCCTCCGCCCTCAGTTTCCTTAGCAGCACTCTGTCGCTCTCCAGCACCGGATATTCTGCAAATAGTTCTTTCATTCTTAAATCCTTCTTGAGAATCGTGGATGTTGCGCAGGGTTAGGTCGAATCGTCGAACAGGCAAATATCAGTGCGATCAATATATCCAACCCCTTCTTTTCTGGACCAGTTGTTTTTCAAGGTCTTACGGACATAAAATAAGGCCTTATCCGTAGCATCTTTGAACTTATGTGAATCCGACTTCACTTTCACGCCGAAGACCGGCGGCCTGTGTGACCAGCGAAACATCCCCCGTGCCTGCAGAAGGTATTATGAACGGATCGGGATCGAACCCCAAGGGCTTCCATACCTGTCGTCATACCTTCGGCACCACTCTCTGTCGTAAAATCGGGCAAAAAAATTCCAACGATCGCTTTCAGCTACCGTTGGAATTTCAATGATTCTTGGTTGCGGAGGGGGGACTTGAACCCCCGACCTCCGGGTTATGAGCCCGACGAGCTACCAACTGCTCTACCCCGCGATAATGTGGACTGTTGTCCTGTGCGATAGCGATGGTGCCGGCGACCGGGGTCGAACCGGTACGGGTATCGCTACCCACTGGATTTTAAGTCCAGGGCGTCTGCCAATTCCGCCACGCCGGCAGAATAAAAATTGGCTCCGAGGGTGGGGCTCGAACCCACAGCCTACCGGTTAACAGCCGGTTGCTCCACCATTGAGCTACCTCGGATCGTCTGTCTTAGCCGACAACATTAAGAATTATATAGCAGAACCATGATTTTGTCAACATCATTTTTCAAAATTTCTTATTTAATTTTTAACACATTTCCTTGAGATCTTCTGCGATTCACATTCCGAAGGAATTGGTTTCCGTTAATTATCGATCCGATGTATTTTGACGGAATTCAATGTGAGAAATCGGACGCTCAAAGCAATGAATACGTCTGGTGTACTACGTAATTTGCCAATGGATGGATCCATAGATGGTACAAGATGTCCGTTTTTCCTTGCAATGCCCGCGTGTTGTGCATTCCTGAGGAATATATTTACCAAAACATGGTAAATGGTAGCTTTCCAGTTCCGTCATTATTTCAAAACATGCTAAGTGACGGAAAGGTGTTTGAGGGAATCCTTCAGATCAATGACCGCACGGGTTTCCAAGGATTCCCGATGGAGAGCAGTACGGAGCGCCTCCCTGTGCCCCAAGAGTCCACAGCTCTGGCGGCAGAAGGCAGCCCCACCCTGTCTCCAAAGAAACAGGGCCGCGACATTGCGGCCCCACGGTAACCCTTTGGAATGATTTCTACCCTTCGATAGCGATGTACTTCGGCTCCTCCACCGCCGGCTTCTCTGGTTCCTTCGGCACGCTGATCATCAGCACGCCGTTGTCGAATCTGGCCTTGATGTCCTCCTGACGGATGTCTTCGCCAACATAGAAGCTTCTGGTGCAGGTTCCCTGGAACCGCTCTCTCCGCAGATAGGTGCCATCCTCAGCCTTCTCATCGTTGTTGGTTGCGGTGGTCGCCTCGATGGTGAGGTTCCCCTCCTTCAGCTGGATCTTGACCTGGTCCTTGTCAAAGCCCGGAAGATCCATATGCAGTTCAAAATGGTCGCCCTTGTCCTTCACATCGCACTTCATCAGTGTGTTCTCGATCCGGTTGCCTCTGTAAGCTGGGAAATCCATGAAGTCATCATCAAAGAAACTGTTTCTGAATACGCTTGGGAATAACATTGTAACTACCTCCTTGTAGAATCCTCGCCCGGCCCTCTGAGCCGGTGCTTATTATGTTGGCCGGCGCATTGCACAAAGCCCTGCTGACCGGTCGTTTTCTCTTTACAAGTATGTTATAGCACTTTTTGTTAGCACTGTCAATAGGTGAGTGCTAAATATTTTTAAAAAACTTAGCGCCAGCGTCTTCATGCGCCGGCGCGTCATATTTTGTGCCTCAGAATCCAAGTTTCTCCGCCAGTTCTCGAAGGGAGTCTTCTCTGGCGCGAGAGTCCATCTTCACCAGATCGTAGATCAGAGGATCGCGAATCAGATGACTCCAGGCCGTGTAGGTTGCCTGGACGAACCGCTCAGTCAGAGGTATCTCCTCCTCGATCAGCGGACAGGCGTAGGGAAGCTCCATGTCATTGTAGACCAGGGTCAGTTCGTCATCCTCGCCCAGGTGTGGCACCAGTGGAAACGTCCGACACTGGATAGGCCTCTTCTCCCGTGGGCAGTGCGGCGGCTCCTTACATCGAACAAAATGAACCACTCCCTTCCAGGATTCCGGAAACTCGTAGTCCTCCGCCCGCTCATCTGTCCAGGTCAGCCAGTCGTCATGACGGCTGTGGAGCTTGTCTTCTCCCGGCAGAAGGTAAATGCCCATCTCCTCTTCTCCCTCGGTGACGCAACAGGCGCAGCCACAAAGCATTCCACAATCGCCCTCAATAGGACTCACCCTGTCCAGCAAGCGGTAGATCGCCTGGTATTCCCGTTTTCTGATGGTGGATTTCAGCATAGTCTCCCCTCCTTGCAGATACTATGATACCATATCTCACCATCCTCTGCACCCAAAAACTACCTAAAGAGAATTGTACAATAGCCCCCTCTCTCCGTAAACCCCTTCTGGAAAACAATACAAAGAATCGGATAATTGTTCCCCCGGAAGAAACTACTCCCAGTGACTGGCCTCCCCAGTGAGTTCATCTGCGTGCTCATGGAGCAGCTTATGTGACTCATCCGTCAACATCAGATGAGGAAACTCATCCGGGGATTCTGCCAGGAGCCCCTCTTCGATCAGTTCCTGGATCAAAGCGTCCAACTCCTCCGTGCTCCGTCCATGCATGCTGCTGTAGGAGGAGATCAGGTTCAGCCTCTTGTTATACACTCGTACGCTGTGTGCTCCCTGCAGGATCTCGATCACCAGCCCCTTGCTGACTCTTTCTTTGCAACGCGCCACACAAAACAGTATTTTCTTCTTGTCTAAACTATTCATTCTCTGCCTCTTTCATGTCCTTTGCCTGTAACGAAACCTTGATCTCACCGCCGCGGATCACCTGCTGGCCTACTTCCCGAAAACCCATGGCCTCATGGAATCCAAGGCTTTGGGCGTTGTAGGGAATGATGTCCACCTCCAGTGTCACCACCGGCACGCCGGTCTCCACCGCCCGCCGGAACACATCCTCATAGAGCATACTCCCGATGCCCAGTCTGCGATATCCCTCTGCGATGACGATACGGTCCACGTACAGAAACTCATCATATTCCCTGGAAAACCAGATATAGTTCTCGCTGTCATACTCCGGACAGCCCTCCCGGAGCGCGATGAGGAAAGCGGCGGGAGCACCATCCACCTCTACCACCCGGAGCATATCGCTGACCTCCATGAAATAACGAAGTCTTGCCTCGTCCATGGGTGACAGCACCTCCACATTGGTCTCGTTCACTTCCAGCACGAAAGGAACGTCCCTCTCCTCTATATCTCGAATGAGGATCTTTCTTTCTTCCATATTCTCCTCCCATTCAGTCGCTACAGAGATTATACAGTCAAATCCGTTTGATGGCAAGGTGAATGTGTGCCAAAACACTCCCTTGCCACCTTCTGCTTGTCGTGATATACTGAAGTTCCGTGAGTTCGAAACCATCCTCACGTAAATCAAAACTAAGGAGACAAGTATAATGAACAAAAAAAAACTACATCTAATGACGCAGGCAGCGCTGATCGCTGCCGTCTACGTGGTGCTGACCATGGTGTTTGCCCCCTTCTCCTTCAGCGAGATCCAGGTGCGCATTGCCGAGGCACTGACGATCCTCCCGCTGTTCACACCAGCGGCGATCCCAGGGCTTTTCATCGGCTGCCTGCTGGGGAACATCCTGGGCGGAGCCGCCCTTCCTGACATCATCTTCGGAAGTCTGGCTACCCTGATCGGTGCCTACGGCACATGGATGCTCAGAAATGCCAAACCTTTTCTGGCGCCCCTTCCACCGATCCTGTCCAATGTGGCCATCATTCCATTCGTTCTCCGCTTTGCCTATGGCATCAACCTGCCCATCCCCTTTATGATGCTCACGGTGGGGATCGGTGAGGTTCTGTCATGCGGTGTACTTGGACTGCTCCTGTACTACGCGCTTCAGAAATACAAGAACATCATCTTCCGGCAGGACAGCCTCTGATACGGAAAGACCAAAACGCCCGGTGACTGGAATCCGATCCAGTCCCGGGCGTTTATTGATCACAGTTGTTTCTTCAGCGTGAGGATGTTCTGACCGTCTCTATACTCGTAGTCGATCGAATCCATGAGTTTCTTCGTCATGAAGATCCCCAGTCCTCCAATCTGCCGCTTCTCCGCAGATTCAGTAATATCCGGATCTTCTTTCGCAAGGGGGTCATAAGGAACCCCATGATCCAGGAAGGTGATCACCACCCCCACCGGGTCATCGCATGACTCCACTCGCACCGTTGCCATACCCCCTCCGGGAGCGTAGGCATAGCTGGCGATGTTGACAAAGATCTCCTCCACCGCCACATCGATGCTCATCTTGTCTTTTGGGGCGCATCCGTACTCCTTCAGGAACCTGTCCACAAACACCAGCACCTTACACAGATTTTCCACCCTCGCCTCAATTGTCAATTCTTTGCTACGCATTACTCTTTCCTCTATATTCCAGGCAAAGCATCGTCAGATCATCGAATTGTTCTTCCTCTCCAACATACTGATCCACAGCGCTTTTCATGGCTGCGATCACCATTTCCGGCGTCTCTTGCGGATTCTGATTCAGCACTTCCAGCATTTTGTCCGTCCCGAACATTTCTCCATCTCCGATGGTCGCTTCCGCCAGCCCATCTGTGTAGACGAAAAGCTTTGTGCCGGGTTCCAGCATGAGCTCATAATCCTTGTAACGGATCCCATCCATAGCCCCCACGACCAGACCGTGCTTGTCGTGTACCAGTTCGAACGCCTCTCCCGGACGTTTCAGCACAGGATACTCGTGACCTGCGTTGGCAGCCTGTAGTTTCCCGGTGGATAACTCCAGCACGCCCAGCCATACAGAGACGAACATCTCCATAGGATTGTTCGAACAAATGGCCTTGTTGGAAAGACTTAGGATCTCCGAGGGAGACATCCCCGGTCTGCTATTGTTCTCCAGGATAATCTTGGATTCCATCATAAAGAGCGCCGCAGGCACACCTTTTCCGGATACATCCGCGATGAGGAGCGCCAGATGATCCTCGTCGATCAGGAAGAAATCATAGAAGTCGCCCCCCACCTCTCGAGCGGGATCCATGCTGGCAAACAGATCGATTTCCTCTCTCTCCGGAAATGGCGGGAATATGTGCGGCAACATAGCAGCCTGGATACCCTTTGCCAGCCGCAGTTCGGTGGCGATGCGCTCTTTTTCTGCTGTGATACGGCGGTTCCGCGCCAGCAGTGGCTGCAGGACATAGAACCAGGTCGCTGCCAGACAGAGTATGGCCAACAGAAGTTGATACATCATGGCGGACACTGTCCCTCCGAAAGTCTCGCCCATCACCTGCTCCATCAACGCGGAAAGGTCATAGGTCAGACCGATGAGCAGGACGTGATCGCCTACTTTCGTCAGTCGCGAATAGTAATCCACATAGGATCTCTCCATGGCAAAATATGTCCCGGTCTCTGCCGCCATCTTCATGGCTTTTTGTTGGACCTCTGCCACCTCAACATCCACACCCATGGTATACACCTGACCGAAGTCTGTACCTCGTGGAACGCCCTTCTCACCTGCACTGAACAGGAAGAACTGCCGGTCATAGGGCGCCTGTTCAAAACACCCGTACAGGAATTCCATCTGATAGGTCTTCTTGATCTGATCCAGATGGGTGATGAGCCAGGAGTAAGTGATCTCCGCATAAAGTTTCTGATCCTTTGGGGGAAGCTTTTCCAGTTCCTCGGCAGTCGCATACCGAAGCTGCAGAGCTGGCTGATCGGCTGCCAGTTTCCTGCATTTCTTCTCCGTACGGGTGCCTTTCCCGAAGTCCACATCATATTCCACATCCATGTCTCCGGCATGCTCATACCAATACTCGATCAGCCAGTCATGGGCTGGGTATTCCATCACGGCCTCTTTGACTTCTTCGGCGATCTTACCGGCCCTCTCCCGGGCGTCCCTCTCCACCTTCTCGTCAGAAGAACGGTACTGGGAGACAAAGGCGACAAGTCCCGTTACCATCATAGCGATCGTAAAGATGGTCACCACCCGAAGAAAGGCGCTGTGTCTGCTCTTGATCTCGTTATTCATGCTTACTGCTCGATGGTCAGAATCTCGGAAAACCCTGTGACTTCAAAGATCTCCATGATTGTCTCGTTGACGTGGAGGATCTTCATGCTCCCCTGTTTCGCCATTTTCTTCTGTGCGGACAGAAGAACCCGGAGTCCTGCGGATGAGATGTACTGCAATTCCGTGAAATCAAACACGAGCTCAGTCACACCATCCAGTGCCTCTTTCACTACCTCATCCAGTTCCGGCGAGGTGACCGTGTCCAGTCTTCCCTCCAGCGCCAGTGTCAGTGTACTGTCCTTCTGTGTCTTGTTGATGTTCAGCATGTTTTCCTCCTTAATGCTCTATTGGGGCTTCTATCTGTTCACTTGTCTTCACCATTTTTCCGGCGTCATCATAGTAGTCGAACACGAACTGGATGGAATCGCCGGCCTTCAGCTCCTGCAGGCCCTTCGGCTGCAGGTTATCCCCCCCCATCTTCCCTCTCGATCATCTTTGAAGTTAGTTTAACACTTCTATAATTGTCAGTCAATAATCCTTTATTTAGCACAAAATACGTCTATTACTCATGTGTATTCATTCATCTCTTATGTTCCGCAATCCTCTCTCCTCCAGGAATCGATCGATCTCTGCCCGCAGGGCTCTGGTCGCCGGTGAGGGCTGTACGATCTTCGGTGTTATGATACCCACCGTCCTCCGGAAAGGAGGCTCCAGAGGATATACGTCCACCTCATAGTCGCCCCGCTCTGTTGTAAGCTTCGGCAAAAAGAAGATCCCCAGTCCCTTCTCCACAAAGGACAGCACCGGCGCATCATCCGTAAACGAAAAGTGTGCGTTCATCCGGATCCCGTTCTCGTGAAAATATCGCTCCTGATCCGCACGATATCCGCGGGTAGTGGTAATCACCGGTAGCGACTCCAGTTCCTCTGCCGTAAAAAACCGACCATTTCTGGGGGCCACTCCTTTGGGCGTGATGCAGGAGAAGGTGTCCAAGTGTACCGGTGTTTCCATCACATCCCGACTCCCCCTCAGCGACACAAAGCCTATATCCGCCTGCCCTGTGATGACCCAGTCGTAGATCTCGTCATAGTCCCCCTGGAGGACCCGGATGTCGATCCCCGGGTACTGTTCCCGGAACTCCAAAATGATATCCGGAAGCCAGGCACCGCAGAAGCTGCTGAACCCGGCAATGGTTACAGATCCTCTGGCAAGCCCTGCGATCTCCGCCGCCTCCTCTCGCATCAACCGCTCACTCCGCAGGATCTCCTCCACCCGCACCAGCATTTCCTTCCCCGCTTCTGTAATGACCACGCCCTTCTTGTTTCTGGTGAAGAGAGGGAATCCAAACTCATGTTCCAATCCGGCGATGGAGTGACTGATGGCAGAGGGCGTGAGCAGAAGCGCTTCTGCCGCCCGGACAAAGCTCTTCTGTCTGGCCACCTCGTGAAATATCTCATATGCGTAATTCGCCATACTATCCCCTTTATACATGAATATTATTCACTATGCTCGTTAAAATAATGAATTTTACTTATTATACTTCCTGTGCTAAAGTTTAGTCAAGAGATAAGAAAAACACAGAAAACCATCAAGGAGGTTCATCATGAGAAATACAAAGAAAGACATCCGTTTCACCGCAAAGGATATGGCCGTGGATTTCAGTTCCCTGCTTCGCTTCTTCGGAAAGCTGGGAAGCGATCCCTTCACCGCCAAAGATCTGGCAGTAGACTACCGTTCCCTGGCTCACCTTTTCCAGAAGCCGGCATCGGGCAGGACCCAGGCCTTCCGCAAACAGGTCAATCACGCATAACGCGTCTGACACATAATAAAACTACTTCAGGCAGTTCCCTCACGAGGGAGCTGTTTGTTTTGTGCTACAGGCCTGATTATGGTATAATCCATACATAGATAAACCAAGGAGGGACCTCATGAAATTACTACATCTGGCAGACCTTCATCTGGGCAGATCTCTGGGTGACTACAGCCTCTTCCAGGACCAGAAGTATATCCTCGACCAGATCCTCGCCATCGCAGTACGTGAGGCGGTGGATGGTGTGCTCATCGCCGGCGATGTGTACGACAAGTCCATCCCCAGTGAAGCAGCCACCAGGTTGCTGGATGGGTTCCTGCGCATTCTGGCCGAGAGTGGGATATGCACCTACATGATCAGCGGCAATCACGACTCCGATGATCGGCTTCAGTACGGCAGCACCCTCTTCGCCTCCAGCCGGATCTACATCTCCGCCGTGTTCGACGGCCATATGATCAGACATACACTGGAAGATGGACAGACCGCTGCGAACATCTACCTTCTGCCCTTCATCAAGGCCTCCCAGGTGAGACATTACTACCCGGAGGTCAGAATCGAGACCTACGAGGATGCCGTACGCACCGTTCTTGAAAACGCAGACATCAAGGATGACCAGATCAACATTATGGTCGCCCACCAATTTGTTACGGGAAGCAGTGATGATCCTGCCCTGGGCGGCTCAGAAGGCGCGGGGGCCAAGAGTGTTGGCACGGTCGAGAAGATCGGATATGACTGTTTCCATCGGTTCGATTATGTCGCACTGGGCCACATCCACTCCCCCCAACAGGTGGGCAGGCCAGAGATTCGCTACGCAGGCTCTCCTCTGAAATACTCGCTGAGCGAAGCGGAGAACCACAAGTCTGTTCCCCTCATCACCATCGAAGGGAAAGGCAACATCACCATAGACCTGCTGCCGCTATCCCCCCTGCGGGATCTTCGCCACGTAAGAGGCAAATTGGCCGACCTTCTACAGGGTACTGAAGGCTCCGAGGATTTCCTCTATGCGACGCTCACCGATGAGGATTTTGTGGATGAGGCCATGACCATCTTCCGGCAGGTATACCCTAACACGGTCAAGATCGACTACGACAACACCCGTACCCGTGAAGTGGAACAGGTAGATATCTCACAGATCGCCGGCAACCGATCCTTCGACGAGCTGATCGGGGACTTTTACCGGCAGATCTACCAGTGCGACATTAGCGAGGAAGAGATGGCCATCATGCGTATGGCCGCCAGAGAGGCAGGTGTGATCGATGCGACCGACTAAACTGGTGATTAGCGCCTTCGGCCCCTATGCAGGGGAGACCGAGGCAATCTGTTTTGATGATTTCTCCCAGAAGGGCCTTTTCCTGATCTCCGGAGACACTGGCGCCGGGAAGACCACCCTGTTCGATGCCATCTGTTTCGCTCTGTATGGCACCACCAGCGGATCCTACCGGGATCTCCGCAACCTCCGAAGTGAATATGCAGACCCGGAGACCGAGAGTTTTGTAGACTTCTCCTTCACCCATCAGGGTCGTTCCTATCGCGTAAGGCGAACCCCCTCCTACCAACGTCGTAAACTGCGGGGCGAAGGTCTGGTGACCGAAAAGGAGAAAGCCATTCTCTATCAGGACGAGGAAGCCCCCATCGAGGGACAGACCCAGGTCAACAACCGGATTCGGGAACTGCTGGGCATCGATGATAAGCAGTTCAAGCAGATCGCCATGATCGCCCAGGGAGAATTCTGGAACCTGCTGAATGCCAGAACCGATCAGCGTACCGAGATCCTTCGGACCATATTCCGCACCGATGGTTACAAATCCATGGAATATAAGCTGAAGGATAAGATGAACGCCAGCCTCGCCCGTAAGACCCGGATCGAGGAGAGCATCCTCCAGTATTTCCGGGATGTGTACGCCGACGAGGCAAACCCTCTGTCCCCTGCCCTTGCGGATTTGCAGAAGCAGGCCTCAGAGACCCACAGCACATGGAACCTTACAGAGATACTGACACTCCTCGACTCTGTGCGTGCCTCGGATGAGGTGCGTCTTGCGGACATCAGGACCTCTCTCCGGAAGGCTGAGAAAGCACTGAGCCAGAGCCGGGAATCTCTTGCTACAGCAGAGACGAACAACCACCTCCTGGACAGGTTGGAGCATCTCCGAGAAGAGCATCAGACGCTCAACTCCCAGAAGGCCGAGATCCATACGCTGGAGGCAGTCCTTACCAGACAGAAAGTGGCTACCCATGAACTGCACCCGGCGGACGAGGCTTATCTGCGAAAGCAGGACGAAGCAGCCTCTACGACAGGCCAGCTCAAGTCAAAGGAGGAGGCAAGACAGGCCGCCCTCGACCGAGCTGAAAAGGCCGCTCAGACACTGACCCAGTCACTGACCAGAGAGCCGGATGCCGAAAACCTGCAGAGAACGATCCAGAAAATCGAAGAAGACGCGGACAGGTACAGAGAACGTGCCCGTCTGACAGAGACCCTTCAGCAACTGGAACAGGATCTGACGTCTATGGAGGAGGAAGCGACGCAGCTGGCGCAGGAAGGTCGCCTCCTTAAGGAGCGTATCGACAAGCTGAAGACCATGCGAGAGGAATGGAAGACCCGGCCACAGGAGCTGGCGCGGGCAGAGGCGGAAGGAAAGGTATTTCAGGATACCTTCGCGGGCATTCTGCGGATCCTGGACGAACAGGTTCCCCAGTGGGAGGCACGGCAGGAAGACCTGCACCGCAAGCAGGAACAGTATCTGAAAGTCGCCGGGCAATTCCGACAGGCTCAGGGTGCGCGCATAGAAGCAGAACAGATCCTGGAATACAACCGGGCCGGGCTTCTGGCTCAACACCTGCAGGAAGGACAGCCATGCCCTGTCTGCGGTTCCCGGACGCATCCTGCTCCAGCGTCACTTCCTGTAACCGCCATGACCGAGGAAGACTGCGCCCGTCTACAGGAAGCCGAACAGACACTCCAGGAGGAGAACACCCGCGCCAATGCGGAAGCCGAAAAGGCGAAGACCGCCCTGGAACTTTCCTCGACACAGCTTCGCAATGCGCTCCTGGACGCCCTGGCCACGCCGCCTCTATCCATTGAAACAGAGGGACTGTCCCTGGATGACCTTCTCCTTGACGCGGCGGGGGCATGTACGACATTGGAAGAAATGATCTCACATAACGAGGCCCTTCGAAAATCCCTTCGAAGAGACTGCTCTGCTCTGGAACACACGGAAGTTGATCTGGCCAGGGCTGAGAACGAGGACAGCCAGGCGCTTACCTCGCATCAGGAGGATCTCCAGACCAGAAAGAGCCGGGCCACCAGAGCCCAAACCGAGACAGCTGCCAAACTGGAGACGTTGCAGGCTTTGCCCTTCGAGGACTGGCATGCAGCCGAGTCTGCCAAGGAGACTGCCACTGCAGCTGTCCGGGAGATCCGTACAGCCATCCGTACTGCAGAGAGAGAACAAAAGGCTGCAGAGAACGCATTGACTGCCCTGGTGGCGGAATGCACCACTCTGGAGAAGGCCCTGAAGACGCAGCAGGAGGCGGCCGACGATCTTAAATCTGCCCTGGACACCAGGCTTGCTGCCAGTATCTTCTCCTCCGCAGAGGAGATGAGGGAATACGTCGTCGCAGAAGAGTCCATATCTGAATCGGAACGGAAGATCCAAGCTTTCCAGCAGGCTTTGACCACCAACGAGTCACAGCTTGCGCAGGCAGAGGTCGATGCCGCAGGACGGACCATGGTGGATGTTGGGGAGCTGCAGGCTTTGTGCGAGGAGCAGGAGACGCATGTAGACACGGTCCGCACCGCCATGAACGAGCTCGATGCGCGGATGCACAGCAACCAGGAGAAACGCCAGAACATGGAAGCACAGCAGGCATCGCTTGACGCTGCCCGGAAGGAGTACAGCCTCTGCAAGCGTCTCTACGAACTGGTTCGGGGCACCACCGGCAAAGGAAAGATCACTCTGGAGCAGTACATACAGGCGGCCGGGTTCGATGGGATCATCCAGGCGGCCAATCGTCGGCTTCGGCCCATGAGTGACGGTCAATTTGAGTTATATCGGCAGGAAGATGCCCCTGGCAAACGGAGCAACACCTTCCTTGATCTGATGGTACAGGACAATTACACCGGCCATCGCCGACCAGTGGGAAACCTGTCAGGCGGGGAGAGCTTCAAGGCCTCCCTGAGTCTGGCACTGGGCTTATCTGATACGGTCTCCTCCAACCTGGGAGGTATCCAGATGGACGCGCTTTTTATCGACGAAGGGTTTGGTACATTGGACCGTCACTCCATCGATAACGCCATGGAGATCCTGCTCCAGTTATCCGGCACCAGTAAACTGGTTGGGGTCATCAGTCACAGGGAAGAACTGATCGAGAACATTCCCCAGCAGATCCGTGTCCGAAAGACCCGAGAAGGCAGTTCTCTGGAGATCGACACCGGGGTTTAGTCCACATTGACATCAGGAGAAAGCAACTATGTTAACCTATTCCTCTGACTACACAAACATTCTCCCCTACATCGTCCTGTGCATTCTTGCGGCCAGAATGGTATGCTGGTGGATCATATTTCGGAAGATGCACATCCGCCCCTGGCTGTGCCTGGTTCCAATCATCGGCGACTACCAGATCTTCCGACGCTGCTGGAGGGGATGGCCCTACGTTGTCCTGACCAGTCTGACGATCGTTCTGTCCATCATCGTTCCGTTGACGGGCTATATGGATATGAACCTGCCCTTCCCCGGCTACATCAAGACCAGGCTCCTGTCCCTGGCGCTGATCTGTTACCTGCTTCTGCAGATCCTGAAGTACAAGCATCTGGCCTTCGCCTTCGGTCACGACATCCTGTTCCTGATGGGGCTGTTGTTCCTGAATCCCATCTTTCTGGGGATCCTGGCCCTTCCCGGCAGCAGGTTCAGCATATACCGCGCCAAACTCCGGGGCGAAGCGCTGAAAAGACACAATCTGGCCTACCGCACCAAGGCCGAAGGGATCTTGAGTCTGGTCTGCGCCCTCCTTCTTCTGGGGGCCGCTGCAGCGCACGTGGCCGATTTTGTCCTGACGGAACACCAGCCGGCCTATTTCATCCTGAAAAACAACGAGAAACTCTATGCCGCCACCGCAGGCAAAGTATCCGGCAGGGGTCCGGTCATCTCACCCCGCTTTCAGGACGGCAATCTCAACAAAGAGGGGGTGCGTAACCTCTACTTCCCGCACAAAGCCGGATTCACCGAGACTACCGTCTACCTGTATATGATCGGCTCTGACCTGGAAGAAGCCAAGGGCTCTGCTTCCGTCAATCTGGCCCAGATCAAGGATGCCACTGCCGCCAGCGACAACCTGAGGTTTATCGTCCAGGCTGGAGGATCCGGACGCTGGTTCACCAAGGGCATCAAAAACCTGAAAGCAGGTCGGTACATGATCCAGGGCGGCAAGGTGACCTTGCTGGAAGATCTGGGACGAAACGTATGTATGTCCAAACCCGAGGCCTTGCGCTCCTTCTTGCAGTGGGCCAACAGGCATTATCCATCCCAGCGCCGCATGTTGTTTTTCTGGGATCACGGCGGCGCCCTCGCTGGATACGGGATGGATCAGTTGAATCCACGGGTAGGCAGGGATATGCTGTCCATGAAAGAGATCCGGGACAGTCTGAAAGCCTCGGGTGTCCGCTACGATCTAATCGGGTTTGACGCATGTCTGATGCAGTCCCTGGAGGTAGGGCTTTGTCTGGAGCCTTATGCCGACTACCTGCTGGCCTCGGAGGAAGGCGAACCCAGCACAGGCATGTACTATACTGCCGCCTTCCAAGCCCTGGCCAAGAACCCGGGCATGAGCACCGTGGAGTTCGGCTCCATGATGTGCGCCTCCTTCGACCAGTCGCTGGTGCTGTACAAGGGAACGGAGCAGGCGGGCAGTACCCTGTCACTGGTGGACCTCCGATTCCTTCCGGTTGTACGGGACACCTTCTTCGGTTACCTGAAGGAGTTACAGCGCTCTTTCCGGCATGACAAGGACAGTTTCCTTTCGATGTCTACCACCCGCTCCAAAACATACGAGTTCCTCATGGACGACCAGATCGACCTCATCGACTATCTGAAACAAAGCGACCTGCCCTCCTCACGGAAATCCCAGATGATCGATCGGATCAAGGATGCGGTGGTGGTCCGGAACAAGGCAAGTGCCAACCATATCAATGGCCTATCGGTGTATATGCCTTTTGAAAACCTTCCAGGCTACGGTACGGCTCGCAAAGCGCTAAGGGAACTGGGCATGAAAAGAGAGGCGAAGATCTACGATGACTTCGCCAGCATCCTGGCCAGCCAGAAGACCACCAAAAGAGGCAAGGTTACCACTCAATTAAAAGTCCGTCACGAGGACTGGTTCAACAAAGATTTCGCCAACTACGATCTTTCTTTGTACAGGCAGAACATCCCTTTGAAGAAATACACGGGGAAACCACTCCGCTACGAGAATCACGTCATCGACCTGTCGGAAAAAGACTGGGCGTTAATCACTAACTACGAGCTCGGTATGCATCTGAAGGTGGGTACTCGCTACGCTGATCTGGGCAGCGACAACATCTACGACCGTGATGAAAACGGCCATTACATGGTCGGCAACGACAAGAAGTGGGTGGCCATCAACGATGTGCTGGTGGCGCTTCACCCCGGGCCTCCCATCGAGGTGGACGAGAACACCATCGTCTATACTGGCACGGTAGACGCCACACTGAACTATAACACCCCTATCACCATTTACCTGCAATGGGTAAACGAGGGGGACAACGAAGGCGATGGCGAGGTGTTGGGCTACCTGCCGGCGGACGCTGACACAGACAACTTCGACAAGGAAGGCATGCCCCGGGGCTACAGGAAATTCAAGCCCAACAATGTTCTGACCTTCCTGTACGACTGGTACGACAAGGACGGCAATTACCTGAAGACCGCCATGGGGCACCGCCCCATCCTTCTGGGTGTCCGTGGCCTCACGGTTACCCAGAAGGACATCTCCACAGAGGAATACGAATATTTCGGCATCCTCTATGATGTAATGAATCGTACAATGGAAACCAGACATCTGACCCATAAGGCAGAGAAATAACAGGAACACCATAATGACAGAGGGAAGCGATCACTTGATCGCTTCCCTCTGATTATCTTCTGTTAACTCATCGTGCACTTGTGCTAAACCTTGCGGCGTTTCCGTACGATGATGATAGCGGCGATGGCGGCAACGATGATAACGCCGACGATCCATGCGACGGGACTGGTACCGGATCCGGCCTCATCCGGAGCCTTGGCACCGTCAGCCAGATAAACGCGAGTCGCCTTATCGGTCCCCTCGGTGTACTCGACCTTCACCTTCTGTCCGATGGCATCATCTGCCGGAGAAATCTCGAACTTGGCGTCCTTGATCTTATACTTGTTACCGTTGTCCAGCTTGATGGTCTTCTCGTCCAAATCCTCGCAGACACCCTTGTCTGTGAGAGTCTTAGGCTCCGCCTCTTCTTCAGGCTCAGCCTGCGCCTCCTCGGTGGGCTTTTCCTCTTCTGCAGCAGGCTTTTCCTCCTCAGCAGGCGGTTCTTCTTCCGCAGCAGGTTTCTCCTCCTCGGTGGTCTGATCCCCTTCCTCAACGGCGGATTTCTTGGACTCTTCAGCCACAGCCTCCTCGGCTTTTCCGGTTGAGCTATCGGTCTTGACCTTCTGCTCTTCCTGGGCCTTCTCTTCTGTCACAGCCTCTTCTATCTTCTTGTCCTTCTTGGCCTTGGGTTTCTTGGTGGACAGGGTCTTGGTCTTGACAAAAGCATCCTTGTCCTTGTAGACTACACGGCTCCAACCGTTCTCCAGGACACCGGTCCTCTTGAGCTTGGTTCCCTTCTTGACCTTTCCCAGCTTCTTGGCGTCTTTGCTGGCATCATCCATGATCTTGACTTTCTTGGTGGTCCAGACCTTCTCGTCTACCGCCTTGACCTTGACGGTGTCGACGATTCTCTTCTTCTCAGGTGCCTTGGTGACCTTCAGCGTTTTCATGTAAGCGTGAGTCGTATCGGTATTCTCCAACAGTCCCGTGTACTTGAGCTCTACGGTCGCGCCAACAGCTGCTTTGGCAGCCTCTTCTCTCGCATCCGAAACATCGAAGAGATAGTCCTTGTTGTCGCTGGTAATCATGATCGATCCGCTAGCCTGGCTAATCTCCTTGACCTTACCTTCCAGTTTCGACTCTGTTCCCTTCTCGTTTGTGACCTTGCTTACCTCGCAATCCTCCGTATGACCATCAGAGATCTTGCCGGTGTACTCCACTGTAGCTGTATCCCCGCTCTCGATGCTGTCCTCTGTGTCGATCTCGGCGTTCTCGATATTGAAAGTCAGACTCTCCTTCGCCTGGGTATAGATCGACAATTCCCCGTCGGTGAGATCTTCCACGATGCCGGACACTTCACTGGTCTGTGGGGTCGGTTCATCTGCCGGTGCCGGTTCAGAATCGTTGTTCCCTCCTCCACATGCGGTGAAGAGGAACACCATCATCACAGACAACAGCATGGCTGCTAATTTCTTCATCTCAATTCCTCCTATCACTACCTGATTATACAATCATATCCGAACTTTTTCATACATTATACATCATTATCATATAATATTGAAGCATTTTTCTGACAATTTCAAACTGAAATTACTCAACAGGTCGGTAATCGGCTCTGTCTGCCCTACACACGGATAGTTGTAGAATACAGGAACAAAAAGACTCACAGGAGGTATTTTGCATGTCTATTTGTTAGTAGGGCGTTAGTAGGAGTGTGCTACACTGAACTACTATCAGGGAAATCCCCCATTGTTGTTATTATCCAAGGAGGTATTATATGGAAAAGAAACGTAAGTTATCCGTCCCTCATGTATACATCCTCTTGCTGGCTGTCATTGCCATCTGTGCAATCCTCAGTTATGTGATGCCGGCAAGTGTGTATGACATGAAAGAAGTCGATGGGAGAGAGATCATTCAGGCCGAGACATGGCACCAGGTGGACAAGACACCGGTCACGCTGATGCAGTTCCTGACCTCGGTACCGAGGGGTATGCAGGAAGCAGCGCAGATCATCTTCTTCATCTTTATCGTAGGCGGTTCCTTCGCAGTGCTGCAGGAGACGAGAGCGATCGAAGCAGGAATGGGCCGGCTGGTCCGGCGGCTACGGGGTTGGAACATCATCATCCTGCCCATCGTCATGTTCCTGTTCTCCCTCTGCGGTTCCGTGTTCGGAATGGCTGAGGAAACGATTCCGTTCATCCCCATCTTTGTGTCTCTGTGCATCGCCATGGGCTATGACTCCCTTACCGGTACAGCCATCGTACTGTGCGGCGCCGGTGCGGGATTCGCCGGGGCTTTTATCAACCCCTTCACCATCCAGGTAGCACAGGGTATTGCAGAGCTGCCGCTGCTGTCAGGCATGGGCTTCCGTATCGCCATTTACGTGTGTATGGTACTGCTGACCATGACATTCGTCGTACGCTATGCCAGTAAGATCAAGAAGGACCCCACCCGTTCTCTGATGTACGAGGCAGATCAGCAGAGAGAAGACAAGATCGAGATGGACCAGCTGAAAGAATTCGGCGGTAAGGATGCAGCGATCCTGATCGTGTTCCTGTGCTCCATCATTCTGCTGATCGTAGGTGTCATCAAGTTCGGATGGTACATGAACGAGATTGCAGCCCTGTTCTTCGGAATGTCGATGATCGTCGCTCTGATCGACCGCATGGGTTTCAACAAGTATGCAGAAAACCTGGGTGTCGGGATGGCAGGTATCGCCTCTGGAGCACTGGTGGTCGGATTCGCCAGAGGCATTCTGGTGGTATTGAACGATGCCAACAACCTGCACACGATCCTGCACGCAAGTGCGGAGCTGCTGGGGAACCTGCCTGCCATGGCCTCGGCTGTGGGTATGTATATCTTCCAGTGCCTGCTGAACTTCCTGGTGCCTTCAGGCTCCGGACAGGCAGCCGTCTCCATGCCGATCATGGCCCCGTTGGGCGACCTTGTCGGCGTTCACCGTCAGGTAGCCGCCATCGCGTTCCAGTTGGGAGATGGAATCTCCAACATTTTCACGCCGACCTCCGGCTACTTCATGGCAGGTCTGGCCCTGGCCAAGATTCCATGGTCCAAGTGGGCCAAGTGGATCCTGCCGCTGATCGGACTGCAGTATCTGCTCGGGCTGATCTTCGTCGTCATTGCACAGGCGATCGGTCTTGGGCCATTCTAATTATTCAGTGCGTCCGGGCCGCAAGTGCCCGGACATTTTTTGTTTACGCGGGGAGGTGAAACCAAATGCTAGACTATCTTCTAATCAACGGAAAGTATCCGGACTATGCACAAAACACGCTTACACAGGCTTCCATCGGGATCCGTGACGGGGTGATCGAATACATCGGCAAGGGCGAGCCTGCCGCACGGCAGGTGATCGATGTTCAGGACCGCGTGGTCTCCCCCGGCTTCATCGACATACACATGCACGAGGAGGATTTTGCAGGAGAAGGTCCGACCTACGTCATTGCAGAGCGAATGCTCCGTATGGGCGTAACTCTGGCGGTAGGTGGCAACTGCGGTCACCAGAAGCAGCCCCTGACGGCTTTCCGGGAAATGATCCGTCATCTCGACGGGTCTCCCATTCACTACATGATGCTGGCCGGATACAATCAGTGCCGTTACAGACTGGGGATCCCCCGGCATGAAGAGGCCAGTTCCAATGACCGTGTCAGAATCCGCGACATACTTCGCCGAGAATTAGCGGAGGGTGCCATTGGCGTGTCCTTCGGGATCGAGTATGATCCCGGGATCACCACGGAGGAATTCCTACAGGGAGCACAGGCCGCAGAGTCACCGGAGCATTTGGTGGCAGCTCATTACCGCGCTGACGGAGATGGCATCTACGCTGCGATCCGAGAGATGATCGCCGTGCAGTCGGAGATCCCCGGAAAATTCCAGATCTCTCACCTTTCCAGTGGCGCTGCCATGGGGCAGATGGACAAAGCCTTGCAGATGATCCATCAAGCGATGGATCAGGATCCACGGCTGGATTATGATACCTATCCCTACGATGCCTTCTCCACCTCAATCGGCTCAGAGGTGTTTGCCGATGACGACTGCTTCCGGAAGTGGGGGCGCGACTATGACAGTATTCTGCTCACTGGCGAACCCTTCCTCTATCAGCGATGCACAAAACAGATCTTTGAGGACGCCCGAAAGAAATACCCGAATATGCTAGCTGTCGCGTTTGTGATGCGGGAGGAAGAAATACGACAGGCTGTAGCGGATGAACGCGGAATGATCGCCAGTGACGGGATCCTGCTGCGGGGAGAAGGCCATCCCCGTGCCGCAGGCACCTTCCCCAGAGTGCTGGGAAAGTATGTTCGAGAAGAACGCGCTCTGTCCCTTTGCCAGGCACTGAGGAAGATGACGCTGGCACCGGCCGAGAGGCTCGGCCTCTGCCGAAAAGGACGGATTGAGGTCGGCGCAGACGCGGATCTGGTGGTGTTCGATCCAGCGACGATCCTGGATGGAGCCACCTTTGAAGAGAGCGAAAAACCACCCATCGGAATTGATTTTGTGATTGTCGATGGCGGCATCGCCATGAAGGACAATACCATCGTAGACGGACGAAGAGGCTGTTTCATCAGCCACCAGGAAAGGAATTGACATGGAATATGCAGAAATGAAAGAAAGTATTGAAGAAGTGATCGAAGGCTGTCACGGAGAGTTTGCCAAGATGAGCGATGATCTGTTTGATCACCCGGAGTTATCGGGAGAGGAGTACGCCTCCTCAGAGCGGATCGTCACCAAGCTCGTTGAGAATGGCTTTGTGGCAGAATACCCTTTCGACGGGATCGAGACCGCCTTCCGGGCCATCTGTGGCAACAACGACCACCAGTATAAGGTGGCAATCATGGCAGAATACGACGCGCTTCCCGAGATCGGACACGCCTGCGGCCATTGCCTGAGCGCAGCCATCAGTTGTCTTGCAGGCGTGGCACTGAGTGATCTTCAGGAGGCACTGGACACGGACATCCACGTCATCGGTACCCCGGCGGAGGAGATCGACGGCGCCAAATGTAAGATGGTCCAGGACGGTGTATTCGATGACTATGATATGGCGATCATGGTGCATCTATACAATCAGAACCTGGTGCGCGCCAGACTTCTGGCGCTGCGCAGCGACATGTATACCTTCCACGGAAAGGCCGCTCACGCATCCGCTGCTCCCTGGGAGGGAATCAACGCCCTGAACGCGGTGCAGCTTGCCTTTCACGGCGTGGATATGCTCCGTCAGCATGTGAAACCGGATGTGCGTATCCACGGTGTGATCCATGAGGGCGGCAAAATGCCCGGTGTGGTACCAGAGCGGGCAGCGGCGGAATTCTATGTGCGAGCTCTACAGAGAGATTATATGGAGGAAGTCAACAAAAAGGTAGAGAACTGCATCAAGGGTGCCTGCCTGGCGACAGGGACCACCTATGACGTACACCCCACGGCGGAGACGTACGCAGATCTGCGGCCGAATCAAACAGGCGAAGATGCCCTGCGCGAGGTGTTCGGCGAGCTGGACATCCCTGACAACGGTGACTACGAAGCCGTGTTCGGATCTGCGGATGCGGGGAATGTAAGCTATGTCTGCCCCACCTTCCACCCCTGTCTGCAGCTGACACCCCAGGAGGTGGTCATCCACACAAGGGAATTCGCAAAAGCAGTCCGCTCCGATCATGCCCACGATGTGATGCGCCAGGGAGCAGCTCTCATCGCGCTCACCATCGCCAAGATCTTCAGCGATGAGGAACGCGTGCAGCAGATGAAACGAGATTTTGAAAATGCCTGAACCTGACTCCGCCGAGGGTCTTCCGCCAGGGGAGACCCTTTTCTTCATACATTCACTCCTATAATAATGCGAAAATCCCTGATTTTTGTATCCCGGACAACGGCTATCAGTATTTCAGTTACTCCCGTCTCAGAATTCACAACTCCGGATACAAAAAACAGTTTATTCAGACAATCTCGTATCCTTACCGAACTATTTCTTTGTAAATGCAACAAAAAAGACCAACTAATTGATTTGGGCAACCGTATCCCCTTCCTTGCTCGTTATACATATACACATCCGTATTAGGGTATTTCCTCTGTATCTTTCTTTGGCCTCTTTATTATGCTATACTTACCCCAGGAGGAGATCGCCATGTGTACACGCTACTATATCGAACCGGAGAACGCAGATCTGCTGCCGTACGTCGACCTGGCGGGCAGGACGTTCATCGCCCGCCATTTCCTGGAACTCGGCGATACGATGAAACGCGAAGGAGAGATCCGGCCCTCTGATGTCGCTCCGGTGATCGCCACCGGGAGGAGCCGGCGGAAAGGAGTATTCCCCATGAAGTGGGGCTATACCATGGCGGGAGCATCAGGCGTCAGACCATCCCTGCTCCTGAACGCACGCTCTGAGACGGCAGCCGAGAAGAAAACCTTCGCAGAAGGCTGGAAGATGCATCGCTGCATCATCCCTGCCTCCTGGTATTTTGAGTGGGCCCATTACACAGACGCAGACGGGAAGGCGCGGACTGGTGACAAGTTCATGATCCAACCGGAGGGTGCACAAACAACATGGCTTTGTGGCCTGTACCGCATGGAACGCGGCCTGCCGCATTTTGTGGTGCTCACCCGCGAGCCCTCGGGCAGTGTCGCCCATATCCACGACCGCATGCCCCTCATGCTCCCGGAGCATATCGTTGATGCCTGGATCGATCCTTCCACCGATCCTGACACCCTGCTTCCCTACGCCCTTACAAACATGATGCTCGAGAGCGCCTGATCGCATCGAATCGGTCCAGTACTTCCAGCATTTCCTTCGGCAGACGTCTCCGACACTCTGCCTGCATCTCTTCCGGCACACCAAAGAAAGCCTCCGCCATACTCCCTGCGATGCAGGTCAGGGTGTCACAGTCTCCGCCAAGAGAGACCGCTGTCCGGATCACATCTTCAAAATCCGCCCCTTCCAGGAAGGCGGTGATGGCCTCCGGGACCGTTTCCTGGCAACTCTCCACATGGTGGTACCATGGCCTGATCTCGTCGCAGGACCTAGAGAGATCATACCCGAACTCCCTGCGGACGTACTCACGGATCTCGTCCTTGTCGCTGCCGGTTCTGGCAAGGTAGATGACGCTTGCCGTCGCCTCTGCCCCCTTGATTCCCTCCGGATGGTTATGGGTGACTTCGGCGGTCAGAGCAGCCATCCTTCTGGTCTCTTCCAGGCCGTCATACAGCCATCCGACACTGGAAACCCGCATTGCAGATCCGTTCCCCCAGCTGTTATATGGCTGTGGATCGCTCTGGGACAGCCAATGAATGAACCTTGCCCCATAGCCTGCATCGGGATATCGGTTGCCCCATCTCTTCATGGACTCCACCACCGCCTCCCGGACGGTCTGGTCCCCTGCCTCCGGGACGAGTCCATCCAATGCCTCCGCCACCGCAATGGTCATTACTGTGTCATCGGTAAACTGCACCCGGTCATTGAACATCTCAAAATCCTTGCGCTTATCACCTCTGTCAAACTCATACGGTGCTCCAATCATATCTCCTAAGATCGCTCCATACATACGGTTCACTCTCCTTTCGTGTTTTCATACTCCTCTCGCAGGAGGGAGTAGATTATCTGATCTAGATAGCCGCGCTCTGCCTTGTAGTTCTGCCGGAGCACGCCATCTCTGTGCATGCCCAACGACTCGTACAGATGGATCCCTGCGGGATTGTCTGGATACACGTCCAGCCAAAGCCGGTTGGTCTGCGTCTCTTCAAACGCGTACTCGATCAATGCCTCCATGGCTTCTCTTCCATAGCCTTTTCCCTTCTCTGTGATCGCGATCCTCCTGATCTCAAACACATCGGACTTGTGGTCGAGCCTGATCAGGGCGTACCCTTTGATCTCCTGGGAGACATGCGGGTAGCCATCCGTGGCGGGATCCCAGTCCGTTTTCGTCTGGCTGTCTCTGAAGAGTAGCAACAAATGGCCTGGATCCCTGATCTCCTCCTGATGCTCTTCCGGTGTCCCCACCCATAGGAAGTCTCTGTTCTCCGGGTGACTTTCGATCTCGATAATCCTGTCCACATCCCGATCGGTGGCCTCAAAGATTTCTAGCCTTTCGGTATGTTTCAGACCCCTCCTGAAATCTATGTAGCATCGGTATGTTTCAGACCCCTCCTGAAATCTATGTAGCACACGATCATATCGAATTTGATCCTTCTTCTGCGGGATAGCGGCCACAGGCACTTCATCTGCTCTGTCACCGGAAGTTCCTCAAGTTCTTCTCCGGCCTGCCGCGCGCCGTCCACTGTACCGATCACTGGAAGCCGCCTGCCCTCCGGGGTGAAGATGATGCTGTCCTCATACCCGTATACGATGCCATCACGGACAACTCCAAAGACCGCCTCATTGAAGCGCCGCACCAGATCCAGCGTATGTGTTCTGGTGCACTGGAAGATCGCCTCGTTCAATTCCTTCAGATACCGGACCTTTCCGCCCGCATCCTCTACATCCTTACGAACATACTGGAAGATCCCCCGAAACGAGTTGTTTAGCTGACTATGGACACCGGCGATGACAGCATTGTCATACGTATCGTCTCCCAAATCGATCTGGTACGAGTCGTTGTTACTGTAGATGCGTTCCAGCTCCTCCTGCAAGGCCTGCAGTTCTTCCCCTGCAATATCCTCCAGGCTGTCTCCTGCCTGCGCCTGCAGCTTCTCCATCACCCGGAGCAAATGCTTTGTGTAGGCAAGGTAGTCCTCATCTGTGATACCCACAAAATCTGCCTGCACGAACCGCAGGTGCGCAGACGGCTCCAGTTCGTACCGCCGAAAAGCCTCTTCTGCTGTTTCTGGTCTGTAATCGCACAAAGCCATGCTCCCGCAGTGCTCCCGAAGTATCCCGAGATCCAGGTCGTTGCACTTCCCCGCTCCCAGGATCAACAGCGATGCCCCCTTGCGGGTATTCTGCACGACGAAGTCCGTCAACTGGGCGCGGTACTCCTCCCAATCATGAAACTCATCGTCCTTCGACGACCGCTGCCGGAAGCGGTCATACAACTCTGTTGCTCTGTGTTCTATATCTCTGTTCATATTCACTTTCCTCCCTTTGCTCAGTAATATAGTATCACAGATCGGCCGTCTGTGATATACTTTCCTCAGGAGGACACACCATGAGAGCCGCACTTTATCAAATGCATATTGTATGGAACGATGAGGACAGGAATTACGCTAAGGTCCGCCATCAGCTTGCAAGAGCAGCCAGCGATGGGGTGGATGTTTTTCTGATGCCGGAAACGTGTTATGACGGGTTTTTCGCCGGAAACTCGCTGGAGGACTGCCGGATCGTGCAGGAGAATCTCCGATTGGCAGAGCATTACGGCCTCGCCATCGGATTCGGATGGGTCAGGCGGGACGCATTGCCAGTGCCCCCCTCTGAAAGAAGAAAATATGAGAACCACTACACCATTGTCGGAAAGGACGGAAATATCCTGAGCGACTATACCAAGATCCATCTGTTCCAGGGAGCCAGGAAGGGGCAGGCATTTCGCCCCGGGGACCACATGGCGCTTTGCCAGATCTGCGGAATCCCGACAGGTACGTTCATCTGCTATGATCTCTGGTTCCCTGAACTCATCAGCAAACTGTCGGAGCAGGCGCACCTGGTCCTGCTGCCCGCAAACTGGGAGGAAACGGAATACCAGTACAGCCACTGGAAGACGTTGCTCCAGGCACGCGCCATGGAGAACCAGCAATACATCCTGGCAGTGAACTGTGTAGGACGAAATGGGAGATTTCATTATGGGGGATGCAGCGCGGCGGTAAATCCCCTAGGAGAATTCCTTCCGGTCGCTGCCGGCGATCGGGAGATTCTGATGACAGACAGAGAAGGCCTTCTAATCTATGACATTGAAGACGATGTCGAGAAATACCGACATTCATTTCCAGTAGCAGCAAACCGCCTGCCCGCGTTGTATCCGGACCTGCCTGTTCGGCCGCTGTAGCGTCGGAGGCCTGCCGGCTCACTCCTGGACCGCGTGCTCATTCGGTCTGATCATCAGGCTATCTGCCACTTTGCTTGTTTTGGATGTTTTCAATGTCGTATAACCTATGATCGAGAATACCACCGCCCCGATCAGATTGACCAACAGATCTTTCATGGTATCCAGGATGCCGATGTCCAGATAGCCTCCTTGGATCGTGTATGTCTTCCCGGAGGAAGTCCGGATCAGTGTGCTGGTTATGTCATCCACATGGATCACCTTGCCCCCATTCTTCGGGTCCAATGTGACCGAGTTGATGTTCTGCACCACAAAGTCCTTCTGCATATCCATATCAAAGAACAGATCCATACCGCACTCAAAGAACTCCCATATCACACCAATGGTCATGGAAAAGCAGAATGCGACCAAGGTCAGATAGAAGGGAGACAGATTGAAGCTTTTGCTTCCTCTGTTCAACAGATAGATCAGAGAGAACCCGACTGCAGCAAAGAGAAATCCATTCAGCGTATGCAAGATGGTATCCCAACCCGGTATTTTCACATAGTAATGATCTACTTCGCCCAGTATCTCTGCAGCGAAGATAAACCCAAACAGGATGCCCTGGAATAGCGGAGGAATCGTCAGATCCATCAGATCCTCGATCAATGCCGGAAGCAGGAACAGCAGTAGCACGAGAATACAGGTCGCTGCGCTTTCATAGTTATGGGCCACAAGGCTACGGATCAGGGTCAGCACAACCATGATTCGAAGTATGATATAGAACGCAAATGTTTTCTTGTTGCTGCGGTAACTGTTCTTCAGCTTTCTCAAATATCTTCCGAGTTTCATGTGCCTATTCCTCCGGTCTCTTTGCTTGATTATTACAGTATCGTTTTGACCTTGTCCACCATGCGGTCAAGATCTGACCTCTGATCCAGTTTCGAGGAGAGCTCGGTCGCCTGTTTCACATGATCGGTAATGATCCCATCTGCCTTGGTGCAAAGGAAGTGCTTCTGAGCGCCTTTTTCATTGACGGTCCAGACGAGCGCCTTCTTCCCTTCCTTGTGGATGGCACTGATGGCATCGGCTGTCGCCGATTCCTCTTCCAGTCCGATATAATCACAGTTAAGCTGTGCGGTCTCCCCGTAAGAGGCGAAGGTCAGGAACCCAGTCTGGATCTCCGGATAGGTCGACTCGATATAGTTGATCAGGTCATACTTCAGTGAGATCAGCACGCACTCCTCTTCCATTTGGAACTGCTTCACCAGTTTCACGGTATCTTCGGCCATCTTCTTGTCTGCCGTCTTCCCCTTCAGTTCTATAAACAGCACGAGCCTTCCCTTGCTGGTGATCAACATCTCCGGAAGGGTCGCTACAGGCTCTCCATCGATGGTCAGTTTCTTGGCTTCCTTCAGCGTCATGTCCTCCGGTTTTCTCTCATCTCCCGCGACACGCTTAAACGTACCGTCGTGGTTCACCACATAGTGTCCATCTTTGGTTCTCTGGATGTCGATCTCGCTCCCGTAAGCGCCGTTGTTCCAGGCCGACTCCAGACCTGCCAGAGTATTCTCACTGGCCTCGCTGCCGCCTCCGCGGTGCGCGATGACATTCACACTCGTCCTCTGCGGGAACAGCTGATCAAAGTATCCGAACATGAGCAGTACCGCAGCCGCAATCGCAATCAGGGTACCGATCGTCACCTTGCGGGATTTGAACAGTTCTGCTTTTTCGACCTCATGGTACGGATACTCTTCCCCCTGTTTATAGGAATAAAACAACTGTGTCATCTTCATAAGATACAGTGGAATGCCCAACAGCCCTGTCAGCATCGAAATGATCGCCCCCGCCGAAACGAAGAAGATCGTCAGGATCCGGCTGATCACACCCGCCGGAAGCAGCGTGATCAGTTTCAGAGGCAAGAACAGGAATAGGATGGCGACCCCTGCAAGCAGTGCGGTGATCGTCACAAAACAAAGCACGTTTTGTTTCAGATAATCCTTCCAGTTATCTCGAATGAGTCTTCTGGACTGATCGCTTGCGGAGCCAGCAGACAACCCATCGATTACGATTCCGTGAAGCAGAAACAGATTCGCAATCCCGATAAACAGAAAGAGGAGTGCCACTACTCCTGCCAGAGCAGAATAGAGAACCGAATCTTTGATAAAGGCCGATATAAAATTAGGAATATAAAACCCCCGTGTCGCGGAGACCGAGAGGCCGATCCCCAGAATCGGCGCGATCAATGCGATGTACAACACCACCAGAATTCCTTGTAGGCTGATCAGCTTTCGGATCGATACGAATCCTTCCTTGATGCTGCGTGTAACAGATACTTCTTTTCCGATAACCAGATCGCCACAGAGCGCGATCGTGGCATTCAGGTCAATGGCCACATAGATAAACAGTGATACGATTCCAACCACCAAAATAAGGAGTCCTTGCCATGTGCCGAAAAGGAACTGGTAATCGCCTGAGGTCACCGCAACTCTTCCACTGCTTTCAAGTAGCGCCTGCGAAATCTGCCCTAACAGATAGAGCAGGATGCCGAGCAGCACTTTGGAAACGATCTCATAATTAAACAGATCAGGCATTGCCTGAATGTATGGTTTCAGTTTATTCGCAAACACAATATCACTTCCCATAGTTCGAAAAAGGCGCTCCGCAATGTCAGAGCGCCTGATCCTGTCACTGTTACTGTTTTTCGAAAATCATGTCAACGCCGATTACGGTGGCTTTGATCTTGTCACCATCATCTGTGAATTTCAGTTTGAGATCACCCTTTGTCTTAAATCCATTGCTAGTAGGCTCCCATGTGAAGTCGCTTGTTTCTTCTTCGCCTTCTGATGTTCCAGTCATAGTCCCCGTTCCATCTCCGTTGAGCGTCATGAAGATCTCCTCCCCTTCCTCGGGGGATTCAGACTCATCCATCAGTTCAAAGCTCACAGACTTCCAGGTACCGACATATTTGCTGTCAGAAAGATCCTGGTCAGAGCTTCCCCCTCCGCCGCAGGCAGTGAGGGTAAGTGCGGATACTACCATGATTGCAGCAACTGCTAATGTCATCAGTTTCTTCATTCTCACTTCCTCCTTAAAAAAATGTGCGATTTGGATGTGACCACCTCTCTACACTATATACTACCACAAATAAGATGTTAATAATATATTATTCATCCAAAAAATTTAATATATATATCATGTCGGCGCCCTTCCGTCGTCTGCCAATCACTGGATCTCCATTTCCGGAATTTCCGGCACTGTTGAAATATCTCCGGGCAGCCCTCCGCTTTGGGCTTCTACCTTGATCTGCTTGTTCCCGTCCACAGAAATCTGATAGGTCAGACTGGTATCGGCTTTGTCCTTCTCCCACGACCGTTCGTAGTAAAAGCTGACCTTGGCCTTTCCCTCTTTCTTCGGTGTCAGAGTGAACACTTCGGTTCCTCCGACGCCATCCAGCTCCTCGTCGGCTTTGTCCTGTACATACTCGGAGGAAATGTCAAAGATCTCCGGCTCCTGCTCCACTCTCCATTCGTAGCCAGTCGTCGGATTTGCGTCCAGTGACAGTGTTGCTGTCTGCGGTTGCTTGCTCATGCACCCTGTCAGAGCCATCATCACGAATACCGCTCCTGCGATGATCATTGCCGTTCGTTTTCTCATCATATCACCTACCTGTTCTAACATTATTTGGCTTTGCCAGTCTGTTCGTTGTTGAATCACATGAAAAACGCATCCACGTCCTCAATCGTTTCCAGAATATCTGCTTCTTTTACACCTGCCGCGCGCGCCAGATCTGCTGACCCTCTGAGAGATGTTCGAAAATCCGTCGAGAAAGCCTCCTGTATCAACACATTGAACTGATCTGCCTGTGCGGTAAGTTCTTCCTGAAATGCGACGAATTGCCTCTCCAGTTTCCCATCCAGACGTCGCTGACACCGGAGATATTTCTCCAACAAAGCCTGTTCCTGCCTATACATCTTAAGACGGCTATATTGTAGTGCAAACAACAGTCCAGCCTCTGCGAAATCAGTGATTCCACGCTTGTCAACGATAGCCAGATAAGCGCAGACGATCTTCATCGACGCTTCCAGACAGATCCAGAGGCATTCCTCCACATAGGCAGGCTCTGTGACCAGACCTTCTTTGAACTGCTCAGTCTTGGTTTCCAATTCTTCCGCAAGCGCCCCAATCGCCTCGGCCCGGTCACTTCGTCCAAGTTCTTCAATCTCAGAAGCGACCGCAGTTATGTACTTTCCATATACCCGGAATGTGAAGATCGTATACTCCTCATCCTCCATCATGTTTATATTGTAGCACCTCATAACGTATAATTAAAGCAAAACATGTCGTTCGCAACTGTTAACTTGCAGGCATCGTCCGTTCATACAGTCGACTCCTGGATATAATAGTGGCGTAGCCATTACCATATTCCTAAACCACCACTATCATTTCACGCACACTTCCGTTTCATAGTGGTTACTTTCGTATATGATCATGGCGTGGCCACTACCATATTTCCAAACCGCCTCTACGGTCTCCGTCTCAGACAGAAAAGCAAAAAAACAGAACCGATCACCTGAACGGTAACCGGTCTGGCCTGGTCATTTCACCAAACAGACCCCGCCAATGGCGAGGTCTGCTAGGAGTTGTTATTGAGAAAGAATGTTGAAAAGAAAGTTGTTGTCGTTTGTTATCCTTCTGACACTATTATCATAACAGAGAAATGTGATGGTTTTGCGAACAAAACATATCGTTTTTGTGTTATCCCTTGTTGAATAGCTTCTCCAGATCGCTCTGATGTTCTTCCAGTACCTTCAACAGGTACTTGTTCCAGTGGCGAGCATCCTTGGTACTGCTGCCGAAAACGTAGTCCTCCTGACCATAGTCGATGGTGTCGAATCCCGGCGTAGACTTATTGGCGCCGGCGGTCCGGTAACTCACCGCATCCGCCAAAGTGAAGGACACATTGGAGAGATCCCCATAGTTGACCCACTTGCTGATGTCTGTACCGGTGGCCTCTGTGGCGGTGCCGTTGCTGGTGGTCTTGGAAGCGGCTTCCTTTTCCACGGTGGCCGCGCCCTCCACATACTTTGCATACATCTGATCCACATAGAGGCTCAGGGAATCCCCAAAGATCTCGTTGGGCACATGACCTCCATCCCACTGCCACTCGATCTCAGCATCGGTGCCGGCGTTCAGCCAGGCGATCTGTAGGTTCAGGGAGTTGAACATGGACATATCTCCCTCGGACGCTCCCATGACGATCCTGGTCCAGGCCGGCGCCTCCGTGCTCTCGGCACCGATATAGTTCAGCGGATTATACAGCGAAACGATATTGTTGCCATACTTGTCCCCACTCTCAATCTCCTGAATGTCGGACTGGTATTCCTGCAACATGTCGCTGTAGCTGCTGTAATTTCCGGAGTCCTTGCTGCTCCCGGAGGCCTGGGTGGTACCGGCGTCCGGTGTACCCGCTCTGCCACCGTTCTGTCCCCCCTGCAGTGCTCCCGTAGGCGGCTGTCCGTCAGGTTTCCCCTGGAGACCTCCCTGCTGCCCCATGGGGCCCTTCATTTGATTGCTGTCCGCCTCTGACTTGGTGTAGCGGCCTTCGATGAAAGCTTTGGCTTTGTCCTCAGAAGACATCTTCGACACGGCTTTGTCGGACAAAGCCTTCCCGTCCTCGTCAAACCAGGTCCACCCTTCGGCGTAGTCCAGATCGTCCAGATATTTCTGGAGGTTCGACTGGAACTCCGCCAGGTACAGATCCAGGTAGGTACCGCCGTACCCGTTGGTATCCTTGTATTTGGATGCATCATACTCGATGGTGAGCTGGATGGTGTCCTCCTTGTCCCCGTCGTTGTTCAGGTCGAATCCCACCTCCGCCTCCTTCACCGACAGCTTCTGGGAGTTGATGTAGTCCATATACTCCTGAGACAGGTACTGAGCCAGCTGCTTCTGGAAGGATGTGTTGAAGTTGTAGTCGGTATCCATGTAATACTCGAAGGCCATGGCCATGTCCGCCTCCTCCAGGGAGGAAATGGCGCTGTAGGCGACGCAGCCCCAGGCTCCGTCAGACAGATCGTAGTCCTTTCCGTCGATGGTGACGGTGGTGGAATAGCCATCCTCAGTCCTGTAGACGCCCACAGCGCCGGCTTCGATCTGGTAATTGTAGTAGTCCTGATTGTTGGAGGTGGCGGCGAACATGGTGGCATGGGCGCCGCCACCCGATCCGCCCGTGGACACAAAGTGATCCACACTGCCCGGCAGGTTCCCCAGAAGGATGTTGTACTTGACGTAGCGGGCTGCTGCCTTCTGGTCCACCAGACAGCTGGGAGCATCCCCGTAATAGACTGTATTCCCGGCGCCATCAGTGGTGCTGTTCTGCTTGCCCCGGTTACCGCAGGCCACATTGATGTAGCCCTCCTTGGCATAGGTGGTCTGGGCAAGCTGGTTTTCCTGGGCGCTGTAGCCCTCCGCGCCGGTATTCAGAATCACCGGCGCAGTAGAAGCCGTATACTTCTGTCCGTTGCTGCTATTGATGGTCGCCTCTCCGTCAATGACCAGGGATCCCTTCACCGCACTCTGATAGGTCTTGGCGGTGGTATCCGCCTTTCCGTCCTTATCCGTGTCGACGCCCTTGACGTAAACGCCAGGCACGCAGACAGACACCCCCTGCTCGTCCGCATTCTCCGGGTTGGTCACCGCCGTCACGATGGACAGCACCCAGGCATCTGCCTCTGTGTCATATGCCCATTCCTGGTTTTCGTTGTTGGCCAGATTCAGAGTCTTTTCGATGTTCGCCTTCTCCTCTTCGCTGGTCACCGCTGTTGAGGAGTTCTCCGTGCTCCCGGCACATCCTGCCAGCAGTAGAGCCCCGGCAAAAAGCGTAGCCAGAATCCCTATCCACTTACCTCTCATGCGAACACCCCCTTTAGCCAGTTGGAGATCCTATCCAGAATACTTTCTCCGTCGGAGGTGCTTCCGAGATCCGCCCCGCTGCTACCGCTATTGTCCCCGTAGGCGGTGGTAGTCTTGTAGTACTGATCGAAGTCCGTCCGATCGATGGTATCCGTGCTTACCTTATTGGTATCACTGGTCTTCACTTTGGTGGTGTACTTGCTGACGGTAAGGGTGACACCGCTGTCTCCCTCCACAAGGGTCTTTCCATCCTGCACGATGCTCACAGTCTTCCCCTCCTGATCCACCACCTTGGCTCCCTTGGCCGCATTCAGGGTACCGACAGTGGTATCTTCCGTAAGGGTCCATGTGGAATCCGCATCTACGTTCACGGTGAGGTTCTTCGCCGTGCTCCCCTTCGCCAGAGCGCCGTCCCATGTGCTACCGGAGAGGAGATACAGCGATACGCTGCTGGCTTTGTCCACCTGAACATCACCGCTGAGGGACTCGCCTATACCGGTGAAGGTCAGCTTGCCGCCGTTACTGCCGCTCTGCCCCCAGTTGTTATCGTTGGTCACCGAGGAGATCAGATTTACCTTCTGGCTGTCAAAGTCCAGGGTGGTGCCGGAGAGGACCACGTTGGCCTCGGTATTGGTGACGTAGAACATGGCACCATCCGTAATGCTGGTCTTCAGGGTGGAATCCACCGCCTGGAAGAAAGCTGCCTCATCCGTGCTGGTATCCGCATCTCCGGAGGTGGACTGGTACAGGATCACCCCGTTCTTGATAGGGTCGCTGCCGCTCTTGTTATCGTTGGTACTGTCCAAAGTGGAACGACTGATGAGGATCCGGTTCTTCCCCTCCATGCCGGCGATCTGGCTGCCACTGGCTGTGCCGGTGACGTTGTCCACCTGGATATTCCCCGTGGAGTAGAGAAGTGGCGAGCCGGAGCCCTTGGTGCTCAAGGTACTGTTGGTGACAGAGAGGTTGCCGCCACCCCGATCGGTGGCCAGGGTCGCGCTGTGGTCGCCTTCTGTGGAGATGGTCATATTGTTCGCAATGATCGTCCCACCATAGGTGGCATCCAACCCCCTGGCACTGTTGCTGTCCCTGGTGGTGATGGCCACGTTGTTGGCAAACACGGAAGCGTTATCGGTAGCAAAGATCCCATTGCTGCCTTCGCTGGTGCTGGTGATCCCGGAACTATCGATGTAGACCTGGCTCTTCTCCCCCACTGCCAGCACGGAAGCGTTGGTGCCGTAAAAGTTGGTGTTATCAGCGTTCTGGCTATCGCCGGATTTGTTCAGAGTGGAACCGCTGATGGTCAGGGTACCGCCATTCTCTGCCAGCGCCACATTCTTGTCCGCTTCCGTCGACGAGATCGTCTCATTCTCAATGGTCACCGCTTTGCCGTCGGCTGTCTTGCTGGCGGACAAATCTCCATTGTAGTCGTACGACTGGGTATCTGCTCCGCTGCCCGAACCCGAAGGCGGCTGTCCCTGGGGCGCTCCCGAAGGCGGATCCCCTGCCGGAGGGGCGCCGTTGGGCGGCTGGCCGTTCTGCTGCCCCGAGGGTGGCTGGGCCGGCTGCTCCGTCTGTGTGTTTGCGCTGCCGGCCTTGTCATCCGCATAGATATCTGCGACAGTTGCGATCGGAGCCATCAACCCGATCAGTGCTGCCATGGTTACAGTTGCGATCTTCCTGATGCTCAACTTCTTCAGATGATTGACGATCGCGGCACTCTTTGCCTTCCAATATAACATAAAAGTCCTCCCATCCTGTCTTGACTCTAACTTGCCTGGTTTCCACAAGTATAGCAACTCATCGTCAACAGAATTGGAAGGACTCTTGTTATTATTTGGTTTATTATGTGATGATCGTGCGAAGTATCCATCCGTGTATGGGGACAACACCCTCTTTAAAATACTATTGAACTGTTATTTTACCTTCTTGATTTTCTTCTTACTCCATGCACCATAGTAGGTTTTCCCGCCCATCTTTTTAATAACGCGGGCTTTGACCACATACTTCTTGTGCCTCTTCAGTTTCTTTAGCGTGATCTTGGCTTTGGTCGTTGTCTTGTATTTCCATTTCTTGTCGGACTTGAGCTTGAAAGCGATCTGGTAGTGGGTGCCGCCCCTGGCAGAAGGCTTTGTGCGCAGCTTCACCTTAAGCGCTTTCTTCTTCGCCTTCACGGACTTGATCGCCGCCTTCTTCAGGTCAGGCGCTGGTGTAGCGGGCACGGACTTCGCCTCTGGCCTGCGCGCCTTGTAGGTCAGACCGTAGCCTCTCGGATACTTCACCTGGTCTGTATAGACCTTGTTTGCTTTGTCAAGCGCCGGCACGTTCACCGGCAGCTTGCCGGACGCGCCAAACACTCCGAAGGCGACCTCTACACCGGCAACGATGTTGGGACCGCAGGCAGGGCCGTATGCGGTGAGATCCCCACGCATCAGCTTTCCGTTGATCTTGATGTCGGAGCCCTTCCATCCGTAGACCGCCATGACGGCATCAGCATCCGGGTAGATCTGCACATCGTAAGGCTTGTCCACGGAGAGAACGATGCTTTTCTTGCCATGCTCCTTGCAGTATCTGGTATAGGCCATTGGGCCGGCAGAAGTCCAGTGTTCGCCAGTCAACCGCGTTGCTCTGGACACCTCGGAGTTCATGAGCACCACGTCCGCCCAATCCAAAGCCTCCTTCAGGTCCCCTTCGATCTCATAATCACCTTCGCTGTAACAATAGATCTCCACCTCCGTAGCCTTCGGCACCAGACCAGCCTTCTTGACGCGGTTGAATCCCATTACCATCTGGGCGAGCTCGTTCTCGTAGGGCGCCATCATCAGGACCCTGGTGTCTTTGGTTGCAGTAGCAGGAAGCGTACTCTTTCGGTTCTGGATGACGGTCACTGCCTTGGCAGAGATCTCCCTCTCCAGCTTGCGGTTCTGTTCACTTCCAACCGTATCATTGGCACGTGTCTGGGTGTATTGGGAGGCGTCGTAGTTAAGAATTCCCTTCTTCTGTTTCAGGGTCAGTACTCTGGTAACGGCCTCGTCCAGGCGCGCTTCCGAAAGTTCGTCCTCTGCGACCGCATTTTCCACATAACCAAGGATCTCTCCCATAGCACTGGTCCATTGTGTCTTATCTGTGATTCCGGTCAGCGGCATACATACCAGATCCGCGCCGGCTTTCAGCGCCTCCGTGGTGGCCTGTCCCATGGAAAATCTCTTGGAGATCCCTTCCATGTTCATGGCATCGGTCACCACGACACCCTGGAATCCCATGTCATTTCTAAGCAGGTCGGTCAGGATCTTGTGGGACAAAGTCGCCGGTCTACGCTCCTCTTTTCCGGTTTTTTCGGACAGAACGGTCGTGTCGTCCAATCCCGGATATAGAATGTGGGCGGACATGATCATGTCGATCCCCTTATCGATGGCGATGGTGTAGGGCTTCAGCTCGTTGTTCTTCAGCTGATCCAAAGATTTCTTCACCTCCGGAAGTCCCGTATGAGAATCGGTGTCTGTATCGCCGTGTCCCGGGAAGTGCTTAGCACAGCCGATGGTGTCGTACGCATTCAGACCCTTGATGTACTGCGCGCCATACTCTCCGACCATGTTCGCATCGTCACTGAAGGAGCGAAGCCCGATCACCGGATTGTTGGCGTTGTTGTTCACATCGATCACCGGAGCCAGAGTGGTGTTGATCCCCACGCTTTCCAGTTCCCGACCGATGATCTCGCCGGCCAGCCTGGCGTTATTGGAGTCTCCCGTGGCAGCCAGGGCCATATTACCGGGCAGTGCCGTCCCGCTTCCCAAACGGTACACGATACCGCCCTCCTGATCTGTTGCGATCAGCAGGGGCAGGCCTCCCTTGGCGGTGGCCGCATCCTGCATTTCCTTCGTCAAAGCAACTGTATCTCCTGTTTTCTGGATGTTCTCCGCAAACAAGATCACCGCGCCAAACTGGTACTCCTCCAGGATGGTCTTCACCTCAGGCGCCAGCCTGGTCATGTTTTGTGCTTCACCCTCTGCATCGTTCCACTTCCGAAAATCCATCATCAGACACTGGGCGATCTTCTGCCGCAGGGTCATATTTTGAACGATCGTCTGAATCGGATCTTCCTTCGGCACCTCTGTTGCGCAGCTGTTCACGGTCGGCACACATATCAGCATGGTGAGGATCGTTGCCAGGACTAAAATCCGCTTCCTAAGATTATGTTTCACTTATTTCTCCCCCTTCACCCTTTCATTTTCACACAGAAAACACAGCTTGTCAATGCGCGAGTGTCTTGCGTCCCTATGGCTCGCAGCTTCCGCAGGGTTCGTACCCTTCTTTGATAAGATCCGCCCGGGCAGCCTTCACTTCCTTCCTGTTCTTCTCTGCCATGGTTTTGGCGGAATTGCAGGAAGGGTAATGGAACTTCCCGGTATTGGTGTTGATCACATACAACCGCTTGTCGTTGGAATGGATTCCCTCTTCTCCGAGAACTTCCCCTGTCTTGTAGTCGATCTCCGCGCCCAGGGCTTTGTTGTAGACCTCCACATGATAACGCACTCCGGCGCCATCGTCCTCCACGGACAAAGCCTCCATCTCCACGGATCGTGCTACCATCTCCTTCCCCCGGAATTTTGGAGTGACCCGATACAGCACGTGATTGCCTGTCCTTCGGATATAATCGGCCACCTCATTCTCAAAGGGCAGCATCCCGGTGACGTTGAAATAGTGAGTTCCGGTGATCAGATTTCGTTTCTCCGCGTTTAGGCCGCTGAGCTGATACCCGATCAGATGGCATCGTTCCCACCCCTCCCCGGAACGCCATCCAGTGGGGTGTACCATGGAGATATCCTCCCTCTCCTGTCCTGCACCGGGCATGGTCTCTCGGGACAGGCTGGCGGTGCAGGCTGTACACCTTCCTCTCTTGTCCAGAGGTCCCAGTGTAATATAGGAGTTTCTGGCCTGCTTCTGTTGGGCAGCATCAAAGGCCGGCTGGTTGTCCTCCACTACGTCATAAGCCTCCGAAGTCGCCGGCGCCTGCGTCGAAGAAACACCTTGTTCCGGCACCTCTGCTGACAGGTTCGGCAGACTTCCCTGCAGGCCGAACGCCCCCGCCGCGATCCCCACCGCCAGTACCAGTACTGCGGTGGCCAGTTTCTTAATGTCTTTCATCCTTCCCCTTTATTTCCTTAAGATACGTCTTCTACGCTTTGGACCACGCTTTTGGCCGCGCTTTGGAGCCGCGCGATTCCTTCATTAATTTACAATAATGCCTACTATTTCGGATTCAAAGCTATCCAAATCCCCTCGGGAATGTTTAAACTTCCTTAGAAATGGCACATGGGCTATTTGCGAAGGAAAAAATTGGAATATGTTGGAATTCCCCTTCCTTCACACAAAGCCTTCCACCGAATACTCCACATTGATCTGCAACTACTAACAACCTTGCAACTCCGCACCACATTCCAGCTTGCCCCTATATGCCCTTTCCTGAGCGTGCCATCCCCAAAGTCTGCCGCAGGGCCTCTTCCTTCGGTACCCCTGCCAGCCGCAGCTTGTGGGCGTAGGCCAACAGGGCTCCCATGCCAGGCCCGGGACGCACCCCTGCCGCTTCCAGATCACGCCCGGTCACGTAGGGCCGGGCCATATACTCTCGGTAGAGGTCCAGACGCTCCAGCAGGAACGCCAGGGCCGTATCGTCCGCCGGCGGGCACATCCCCTTGCTATCTGCCACCGCCAGGTAGATCAGCGCCGCCGGATCCACCGCCCGGTCGAACAACCGATTGGTGGCCTTCACCGAGGAATGGGCGTGGGCCATTCCGTTTGGTTTCATATGTAGTTCCACCAGATTCAACACATACCGGATCCGCGCCTTCTCGCCGGTGATCCGCTCCAGAAACGCGCGCACCAGTGGCAGCCCCTCGGTTTCGTGGCCGTAGGAATGGATGCGATCGCCCTCTTCCTGATAGCAGATCGCCTTCCCCATATCGTGGCACAGTGCCGCCAGCATAAATCCCGTTGGATCCTCTGTCTCTTCCCGGTACCGCGCCGCCTGGTCCAGCACCATCATGGTGTGGTTCCAAACATCTCCCTCCTGGTGGAAACGCGGGTCCTGCCGCACGCCAATCAGCGCCGCCAGTTCCGGAAACCAAAGGTCCAGCTGCTCCATGCGCCTTAGCTGACGAAAGAAGATCGACGGTTCCTCGGCCCTGCACAGCGCCTTCTCCACCTCCCCCAGAATGCGTTCCTTGGGAAGCGTCTTCAGGTCCATCCCGGCACAAAGCCTTCGCGTCTCCTCTGCGATCTCATACCGAAACCGCGCCGCAAACTGCGCCCCGCGGAGCACCCTCAATGGATCCTCCCCGAAGGACCGTTCGTCCACATGGCGAAGCACCCCTGCCTCCAGATCCGCTTCTCCCCCGAAGGGGTCCTGCAGCTCTCCGGTAAGCACATCCAGCATCATGGCATTGATGGTGAAATCCCGCCGCCTGGCCGCTTCCCTCAGCCCAAGATCCGGATCTACAAACACATCGAAGTCCCGGTGCCCTCGGCCCCTGGCCTTCTCTCGTCTTGGCATGGCGATGTCGATGTCGTGTCCCCGAAGCATGTAGATCCCGAAAGATTCGCCCACCGCGATCCGTTCACCGACCTGGTCCAGAATCCCTTCCAATTCTGCTGGCTTCAGGCCATGGACCTCCACGTCCAGATCCTTCACCGACTCCCCGCGCAAAGCATCCCGTACGCATCCGCCCACGTAGAAACACCGGCCTCCGGCTTCCGCCACCAGCGCAGCGATCCTCTCTATAGTCTGGTTTTCATGACTTTCGATCTTCATAGGTATACATTCTCTTTCCGGTCTCTGTGATCCCGTTCCAGCATCCTCACGTGAGACAGGAACTGCGGGTCATCGAAATACCTGGCCCCCACCGGACACTTACGGACACAGGCCTGACACTTGATGCAGATCCCAGGTACACTGAAGGGGTCGCCCCGGTCGATGCTCCCCATGGGACACACCGCCGCACAAAGCATGCACCGGTTGCACTTCCCCGGATCTGCCTTGGACTTGACTTTCAGGAATTTTGCCGGAGTACCGTCTTCCTGCCTGGGAGTGTAATACGAGCCGACTTCCTCCTCCAGAAGGGCGGTCAGGGCGGTGCCCGGCGCCTGGGACGCACTGCCTTCCAGAATCCGTCCTGCGGCCCGGCCGCCGAAGGTAGCCAGATCATCCAGGTCGGCAGCATCAGGCCGACCTTCCGCAAGCTGATCCGTGAAGGCGTGACGGCAGACTGCCGCCGCGCCCGCCACCACCGTAAACCCATTCTTCTTCATGAGCTGTGCCAGTTCCTTCAGGGACTCGTCGTAACTGCGGTTCCCGAAGGTGACCACCGGAAGACAAAGGGGCCCGGGGTCTTGTGTTCCTCCAAGGATATGGGCGCGCAGATCCGGCATGACCTTGTTGGGTAGACGCCCGGCATAGGTAGGCGAACCGATGACCACCAGATCCCCGGGGCCAAACTGCAGGTCCGCCGTACGCGCCTGGGGCGGTGTCAGGTCGATGTACTGCGGACTGATGCTCCCGAAGGTCGTCGCCGCACCGGCGGACACTGCCCGCACCACCTGCTCCGTGCTCCCTGTGGGACTGAAATAGATTCCATAGATACGTTCGATCTTCATCGCTTCACATCCTTTCCTACCGTCGGTTCTTGTCTCCCCATTCGCACATCTGATCCAGGATAGGCATGAGAGAGGCGCCTCGCGCAGACAGTCTGTACTCCACCTTTGGCGGGATCTGGGGGTACTCCTTGCGTAGGATCAGGCCGTCCGCCTCCAACTGCTTCAGGGTGGAACTGAGTGTCTTGAAGGTGATCGTCCCGATGTATTTCTTCATCTCGTTAAATCGGACCACCCCAAACTCCATCAGGGTGTAGAGGATGATCATCTTGTACTTCCCCTGTATCAGAGACATGGTGTAGTTGAACCCGGTGTCTCCCAACTGGCAATCGGATATGCACTTCGCTTCCATAACACTTCCCTCCAGGATAGTATATATCCAAAATGTGCGTACTTGCTTTTCTTTCACATGTTTTCTATAATTATAACGGTGAGACAATATCATGTCAACGAGCACTGACGAAAGGAAGGAATCATATGGAAAAGAAAATCATAATACTCAACGGCAGTCCCCGGAGCAACGGCAACACTGCCGCTCTGACCGCTGCCTTCCGGCGCGGCGCCGAAGAAGCAGGGCACCAGGTGCAGGAGTTTTTCCTGCCGAAGATGAAGATCAACGGTTGCCTGGGGTGCTGGTGCGGTGGAAAGGATCCCGAACACCCGTGCACTCAGAGAGACGATATGGAGAAGATCTACCCTTCCTATAAGGAGGCTGACATCGTGGTGCTTGCCTCTCCGCTCTACTACTGGTCCATCTCCGGATTCCTGAAAAACGCGTTTGACCGCCTGTTCGCCATCGCAGAATGTGATCCAGGCTATCGCAATCCGGTGAAGGACAGCGTGCTGATCATGGCGGCCGAAGGAGCCGGGTTTGAAGAGAGCGAGTTCTGGTATGACCACCTGGAACAGCATATCGGCTGGAAGAGTCTGGGCAAGGTTCTCTGCGGCCACGTGACCCAGCCCGGTGACACGGAAGGAAAACCGGAAATCGACGAGGCTTACCACCTGGGCAGTTCCCTGTAGGCCAATCCCATAGAACCAAATCAAAACCGCTGCCACAGCGCACATGCGCCGGGCAGCGGTTTTTCTTCTCAGGCGATCACGCCATGCTTCTCGTAATCGGTGATCCTCTCGATCTTGTTCCCCTCTCCCAGGAAGACCACGGAAGGCTTGTGCTCCCGGGCCTCCTCCGGGGTCATCTGACAGTAGGCCATGAGGATGATTTTGTCCCCAACGCAGGCGCAGCGAGCGGCTGCACCGTTGAGACAGATGATGCCGCTGCCCCGCTCCCCCGCGATGGTATAGGTGGCAAAGCGCTCGCCGTTATCCACGTTGACGATCTCCACTCGCTGGTACTCCTGGATGCCAGCCTTCTCCAGGAGCTCCGTGTCCACGGTGATGCTACCCACGTAGTTCAGTTCCGCCTGGGTGACGGTAGCTCTGTGGATTTTGCCTTTCAACATCTCGATCTGCATGGATCCCTCCTTACTCTGCGAAGGTGATCTTGGGATCACCCACGGTGAAGTTGTCGATGAGTCTGGTGCTCCCGATGCGTACAGCCATGGCCACCAGATCTCCTTCCTGGAAGGTGTCGATGGGCTGCATGTTCTCGCCGTTCACCACTTCCACGTACTCCACGTTTGCCATAGGCTCGGTAGCCAGTTTGTCTTTCATGGCCCCCAGAAGCGCTGCGCTGTTACGCTCGCCACCTTCGCACAGATCCTGTCCCAGACGAATGGATCTGGAGAGGATCAGCGCCGCCTTGCGTTCCTCCGCAGACAGGTAGGTGTTCCGGGAACTCTTGGCCAGACCATCCGGTTCCCTGACGATGGGGCAGCCGATAACTTCCACATCAAAGTTCAGGTCTCTGACCATTCTGCGGATGATTGCCAGCTGTTGGGCATCCTTCTGACCAAAGAAGATCTTGTCTGGGTTCACCGTGTTCAGAAGCTTGGTGATGACGGTGCACACGCCTCGGAAGTGGATTGGCCGGGAAGCACCACAGAGAGTGGTGGACAGCACCTGCATATCCACGAAGGTGCTGAAATCCTCTGCATACATCTCTCTGTCCTCCGGATGGAATACCAGATCTACGCCATGCTCTTCCAGCAACTGGCAGTCTCTTTCAAAATCTCTCGGATAGGTAGCCAGATCCTCGGTAGGCCCGAACTGGATCGGGTTCACGAACACCGATGCCACGGTGCGGTCACAACAGGAGACCGACTTGTCCATCAGTGATGCGTGTCCCTCGTGAAGGTAGCCCATGGTGGGACAAAGCCCTACGGTCAGCCCTTCCTTCTTCCATTCCTTTACCTGTGCGCGCAGATCTGCAATCGTTGTTACTGTTTTCATCGTTCTGTCTCCTTAATATAATCTCTCTAAAAGTTCCTCGTTATTCATCTTGAAGGAATGGGCTTCGTCCGGGAAAGACTTCGCCTTCACCTCGCTGTCATAGGAACGGAAGGCCTTTACCATCTCGTCCCCGATGTTGCCGAAATGCTTCACGAACTTCGGTTTGAAGTCGTGGAACATGCCCAACATATCCTGATACACCAGGATCTGTCCGTCGCATCCCACACCTGCACCAATGCCGATGGTGGGGATCTCCAGCTTGTCGGAGATCAGCTTGGCCAGGGGTGCCGGTACGCATTCCAGCGTCACCGCGAAGGCTCCTGCCTCTTGTACCGCCAGGGCGTCCTCCAGCAGTGCTTTCGCCGCTTCCTCGGTCTTGCCCTGCACCCGGTTTCCGCCCAGTGCGTTGATGGACTGGGGCGTAAGACCGATGTGGGCGTTCACCGGAATGCCCGCCTGAGTGATGGCCTTGATCTGAGGACAGACCGCTCGGCCTCCCTCCAGCTTCACTGCATTGCAGTGCGCTTCCTTCATCAGACGTCCAGCGTTGGTCAGTGCCTGTTCTGCAGAGATCTGGTAACTCATGAAAGGCATATCCACCACCACCAGCGTTTCCTTGCAGGCGCGGGCTACCGCGCCGCCGTAGGTGATCATGTCCTCCATGGTCACAGAGATGGTATCCTCGTAGCCCAACATAACGTTCCCCAGGGAATCCCCCACCAGGATGCCGTTGACGGTGCCATCCATCAGCTTGGCGGTAGAGTAGTCGTAGCATGTGAGCATGGAGATCTTCTCTCCCTTGTCTTTCATTTCCTTAAAAGTCAAAACAGTGTTTTTCATCAATGGTTACCTCCACGATTGCGGGTTTCTTCGCCCGCCTTGGACAATAGTTCTTTGATGGTCTCGTATGAGCGGTCTGGATGCTTCTGTTCGGCCAGTGCCACAAGGCTTTGTGACAGGGCCGTGTATAGCTTCCTCTCGTTTTCTCTCAGCACGGCCAGGTGCTTTCGGACCGTTCCATCGTCTCCCCTTTCCACCGGGCCCGTCAGACTCGCGGCCGGCCCCTCCCGGAGCACGTGTTCCACGTTCCCGCGGATCAGTGACTCCATGGCAGCCAACGCCTCCTGCGTATCCTCCACTGCCCCACTCTGCACAAAGACATTTGCCGCTTCTGCCAGCAGACCGGTGACCAGATTGCTGGCCATGACGGCTGCCGCGTGATACAGAGTCTTGGCGGCGGGATCGATGCTCTTTACCGTGAGGCCCATGTTTGTCAACATGCTCCGCAGCTCTTCCAGATGGTCCTGCTGTCCCTCGATGGTAAAAAAAACATCCGGTAGTTCCTGGTAAGCGTGGTACTTGTCGCTTACCGCGAACAGCGGATGAACGGAATACTCGTATGCACCTGTGCTGTCAATGCCTGGAAAAGCCGCCTCGGATGAGAGCGCTCCACTGCAATGACATATGTACTTTCCCCGGATCGGATAACGGCGGATCTCCTCGTAGACCGAGGTGATGCTGCTGTCAGGAACGGTCAGGAACAACACGTCACTGTCCTGTACTAGCTCCGCCAGAGTGGCGTAAGCTGCCGTTTCAGTAAACTGTGCTGCCTCTTCGGCAGATTCGGTGTTGCGACTGTAGTAGCCTGCAACCTGTTTGCCTTGCTCCCTAAAGAATTTACCCAGTGTAAATCCTACTTTCCCTGCTCCAACAAATCCTGTTTTCAATCGATCACCTCTTTCATAAAAAGGTGACGTGTTTTCCAAGTTCCAGGATCCGGTTCGTCATACGGTACAGTTCCCAAATGAGGGATACCGTCCATCGAGGAAAGTATATAGTATACGGAGCGATTTGTAAAGAGGGATTTTTCTTAAAATAACTTAATGATTACTTCCCGGAAGCAGTTCTTCCATCAATCCTCCGGCGTCCAGGATGTCTGTACCGGATCGATCTGCAGGAATCCATCTGTCTTGGCCGCGATCTGATACTTGTCCTCGTACACGATCTCTCCCGGAGTGTTGGTATACACCACATAGTAAGGATGATCGTACTTCTCCAGCAGCCACATCGCCGGACGTATCATCCTCATCATCTCCTGGGCGTTCTCCGTCTTGAACCAGCAGACCACCGGCTCCTGTCGCTTGCACGGTTCCGGCCAGGGCAGATACTCCGCAAACCAGTCGTCGATCTCCTGAAAAAGCTCTGCGTCCTCTTCCTCCATGATATCCTGTTGAATCATCTGCCAGCACATGCTGAAAACCCCTTTAGCAAACATAGTGTTCTCCGCCAGTTCCTTACCCTGGACTCGCACATACCTGAAAGGAATCTTCTTACTCATGCCTTACCTCCTACATGCATCGCCGATACCGCGCCGCAAACACCAACCAGAAGATCTGCGGCACTTCGGCCAGCGCCATCCACGATGGACCCATCGCCAACATGACGATGGTCCTGATCATCCCTGCAACGCACAAAGCCTCTCCGGCCACCAGTGTACCCCACCCGGGTTTCCTTCTCTCTGAAGCCAGGACCTCTTGCCGGTTCCGTGCGCCTGCCGGCGCTGGCCGGCTGCTGCGCACCAGGGTGACAAACCCCAGCAATCCAGGCATGATCTGTGTTAGAACTGTCCACAGGATATTCAAAAGGGATTCCCTCTGGGCTTCTTTCTGCTCCTGAATGAGCAATGCGATCTGCTCCTTGGTGTACGTGGTTCCGGTATAGGATTCCAACACCGCCACATTGCTCCTTGATTCATCGATCAGCAGGATCACCAGCGCGATCAGGAAGAAACCTGCCAGTACACCGACTACCCCGGCCACCAGCAGTTTCTGTCCCCTGGCCTTCTGCAGGGGGGACAACTCCGGTTTAGCGGCCGGCGCGGGCTCATTCAGGCAGTCCGCGATCATACGGTCTCGCGCCGCCCTGCTCATGGGGTTCGGGCGGCGCGCACCTGATGCGCCGGCAGGGTCTGTGTCGCCGGCGCTACCTTCAGCCGCGGCGCGCGCTGGGGCGTCCGCCTGTTCTGCCCGTTCGAACGCGCGCCGCATCTCAGCCCGCTGGCTTGAGATATAGGACTCGATCCGGTCCTTTTCCAGCTGGGAAAACTTCCGCCGTCCCACGGTACAGATCCCATAGGCAAACAATTCCATGAAACGCAGGCACCTTTCTGTCAGACTCTCTGTCTCTTCCCCAAACGTGTTTCCGGCATCGATGTCCTGCTTTGTCAGCGCACTGATGACAGACAGCTTACTGTCCGGATCCATGGGGGGAAAGTCGCGAACGCGTTTCTTTGTCACCTCCATGCCCGTGATCTGTGCTATGTACGACATCTTGTCTGCCGGCTTCAGCTCATCGATGGTGAGCGCCCAGCAGGCGAACCGATACATATCCAGATGAAACATCCGCTCCATGGGACTGCCGGCCAACACACCGGCCAGCGCCTCATATTCGGATCTTATGTATTTGTCACCTTCTTTGGTCAGGGCCATGTACAAAAACACTCCTTCTTTCTATATTGAGTTCTATGTCTTCCCTACTGCCCTGCCATATGTCTGGCCACATAGACCCCGCTGGCGGAAGCATGGGAGAGAGAATGCGTCACTCCGCTTCCGTCTCCGATCACGAACAGGCCAGGATAACAGGTCTCCAGATTCTCATCCAGAGAGACTTCCATATTGTAGAACTTTACTTCCACTCCGTAGAGAAGCGTGTCCGGATTGGCGGTACCGGGGGCTATCTTATCCAGTTGCAGGACCATTTCGACGATCCCGTCCAGGATCCGCTTGGGAAGCACCAGACTCAAATCCCCGGGAGTTGCCGAAAGAGTCGGTGTCACCAGGCCTTCCTTCAGGCGCTTCTCATTGGTACGGCGCCCGCGGATCAGATCTCCAAACCGCTGGACGATGACGCCGCCACCCAGCATATTCGACAAGCGGGCGATGCTTTCGCCGTAACCATTGCTGTCCTTGAAGGGCTCCGAAAAGTGCTTGGATACCAATAGCGCAAAATTGGTGTTCTCTGTCTTGAGGTCATCGCCCTCGTAACTATGGCCGTTCACTGTTACGATTCCATTGGTGTTTTCGCTGACCACGATGCCATTGGGATTCATACAGAATGTACGGACCTGATCCTCAAACTGCGCGGTACGGTATACGATCTTGCTCTCATAGAGGTCATCGGTAAGGTCACTGAAGATTGGCGCCGGCAGTTCTACCCGCACCCCCAGATCCACTCTGTTAGAACGGGTGGGGATATCCATTTCCTTGCACACCTTCTCCATCCACTTGCTGCCGCTTCGTCCAACGGACACGATGCAGCGGTCTGCCTGATAAGAACCGTCCGCTGTTTCCACCTCGTACCCGCCCTGGGACAGGTGACGCAGATGTTCCACAGGTGTATCGAAAAAGAAGGACACCTTCTCCTGCAGTTCCTTGTACAAATTCCCAAGCACCACGTAGTTGATGTCCGTGCCCAGGTGTCGGACAGAAGCATCCAGTAGTTTCATGTTATGCTGCATGCAGATTTTCTTGAAGGCACTGCCCGCCGTGGAATAAAGCTTTGTGCCCTGACCGCCATGAGACAGGTTGATCTCGTCCACGTAGTGCATGAGATCCAGCGCCTTCTGCTTGCCGATGTATCTGTGGAGATCACCGCCAAAATCATTGGTGATGTTGTACTTGCCGTCAGAGAATGCCCCCGCGCCACCGAATCCACTCATGATGGAACAACTCTTACAGCCGATGCAAGCCTTGACCTTGTCGCCATCGATAGGGCAATGGCGTCTGGCCAGCTCGTGCCCTTCCTCGAACACCGCGATGGACAACTCCGGGGCTAGATGGATCAGCTCATAGGCTGCAAAGATCCCGCCCGGACCTGCTCCCACAATGATTATGTCATACTTCGTCATACCAGTCACCTCCGTATTTCTTTGTGATCAGCAGGACTTCCGGTGGATCGCTGGGCTGGTTTGGAAATCCCAGATATACAGTGTGGTACTGCCGGGGGTCCAGCGCCGCTGCCCACTCCATCACCGCCTCTTTCTCCCGGGCGCCCTCTGGATGCCCGCTGTACATCACTACCGACACCAGACCGTCTACCCGAATTGTTTCCAGCGCCTTTTCCAACCCAATCACCGTCTCTTCTGCGGTGGTGGTGATGGACTTGTCGCCACCGGGAAGGTATCCAAGATTGAACATCACTACCGCAGCGGTGCCCGGTTCCACGTACTCGTCCATGTGCACAAAGCTTTCCTGGATGAGGGTGACGTTCCGTTCTGCCCCCTCTCCCAGAAGCTGCCTGGTCCTTCGGATGGCCTCCTCCTGGATATCGAAGGCGAATACGCTGCCGCCTGCATCCTGCATCATACCGCCGGTGAAACCTACCAGAAAGGCAGTGTCCTGCCCGGTGCCACAGGTGGCATCCACCGCCAGGTCTCCCGGCTGCAAATACTCCAATATGATCTTCCGAGCCAGATAGGTCGGACTTGTGATCGCGTTATCTCTCATGCATTACTCCTTCCTTGCTTTCTCTACCAATGGCATGATCACTGCAGCGCCCAGCACACAGGTAACCGTACAGATCCAAAGAAGCGCTCCTGCTCCCAGCGTATCCAACACCCAGCCGCCGGTGGCACTTGCTACTACACCGCTGACGGTGATGACCATGACGTACAGGGACTGGCCCCGCACCGCCTCTCGCGCATCCATGATCTCGCCAATATACCGCACGATGGTGGGAAGGAATAGCGGAAAACCGATGGGATGCACGACCAGTGTCAGCAGCAACATCGTCGGTGTGCCCGCCAGCTGCATGGTCACCGCCCGAAGCACAAAGCCGATGGTGGCCAGCTTCAGCAGAAAAGATGTACTGAAACGTTTGGTCAGCCAGGTGAATCCGAACAGTGGGATGACCTCCAGCACAGTCATGATGGAGTAATAGGTTCCCATCTCCGTGCTCCCACCGCCAACGTTCTTGAACAGCTGCAGCATGAAGAAGTTGATGATCTGATGATCATAGTAGATCAGAAAGATTCCGAAGGTAAGCACCAGAAATACCCGGTGCCGTCTGACAAACGCTCCCAGTGTGATAGGGGTATCCTGGATCGCATCTTCTTCCCCCTCCCCGTCTTCCCCTTGTGAGTGTGCTCCCGACCGGGCAGCGTTGTACAGGCGGTTCAGATAGAAGAGCCCTGCTAACAGCAGCACGGTCGCGACAGCTCCCGCCATGGGCAGAGACAGTTCTGTGAATCGAACGACCATCCAACTGAGGATTGCCGACATGATCGCATAGAACAGAGACCCCATTGCCCGGCAAATCCCGTAGTCCACCGTGATGCAACGGTAGGACAGTGTGGCGTTCATGGAGTTCAGCAATGGCTGCATGGCCGCGTGGACCGCAAACATCAGCAGGTACGTACAGAACACCATCAGACTGCGTCCATGGAAAACCAGCAGGATCCCCATGGCGATTACCAGCAGGATCGTCATCACTGAGGATATATCAAACACATTGACCCTCTCCGACTGATCGGCCATATTCGCCACCAAAGGTTGAATGGCTACCGATACCAGATTCCCGATGGCGATGAGGATTCCGATCTCTGTGTTGCTGTATCCGTTGGCCAGCAGAAACACTGAACTAAAACTTGCAATCATGCAGTAAGCCATCCAGTATGTAGCGAAAATTTCCGCGTATCCGAAATTTGCTTTCAGGTTATTCATAGTAGTCGCATACTCCCGTCCAAAACTCCCTTCCATTCTACCACAACTGTGAACTTTTCGGTGAATATTTTTGCACTTTCAAAAATACAATATTTAGACAAACTTTTCCGTTTGCGACACAAGATATGGTGTATAATATCATATAGAACAATTGAATGATATAGAAGGGGGTATACCGTTATGACATTGCATAAGCCGCACAACATAAGCGAACAGGAAGCGAACAACTACGTTGATTACCTGCAGGAGAAGTATCATAGAACACTGAACGACCTGACCATCGAGGTGGACGAGCAGGATCCAGAGTACGTTGGCCTGACTTATACCTTTAGCCACGTTCCTTTCGAGCGGATCCGCCGCATCACAGGCTACCTGGTAGGTACTATGGATAACTGGAACGACGCCAAGACAGCCGAGGAGGCTGACCGCGTAAAACACGGGTTGGGAGACCTAACCCCATTTGCGTGAGCAAATGGATGGTAGGTCCCCTGTCAGGGTTGCCCAGGAAGCCGAGTCGGAGACGATGGCTGACTGGCTGCAACCTACGGCTGGGAGACCTAACCCCATTTGCGTGAGCAAATGGATGGCTAAAAACAAAATCTCATCGTCCGAATCGGGCGATGAGATTTTTCTATGCGATAAGACTAGTCGGTTAAGGAGTCTTTTCCCTTGAAAGTGCGATCTACATTCTGTTTGGAACTCCGAGAGGTTGAAAAGTTCCATGCAGATCAGCCATTTCCTCGTTTTGCATGGAACTCCAGCCACAAAAAGTTCCATGCAGATCAGCCATTTCCTCGTTTTGCATGGAACTTCAGCCACAAAAAGTTCCATGCAGATCGCCCATTCCCCTGTTTTGCATGGAACTTCAGCCACAAAAAGTTCCATGCAGATCAGCCATTTCCTCGTTTTGCATGGAACTTCAGCCACGAAAAGTTCCATGCAGATCGCCCATTCCCCTGTTTTGCATGGAACTTCAGCCACGAAAAGTTCCATGCAGATCAGCCATTTCCTCGTTTTGCATGGAACTTCAGCCACGAAAAGTTCCATGCAGATCGCCCATTCCCCTGTTTTGCATGGAACTTCCACACCACCCGCAACCAGGTAACTAGTTTCAACTGATTGCGTACAGTCAACATATGCCTCAAAAACAGGCATTGACGAGGCAGCCTAAGCCCTCTTATTGATATCGCCTACTCTTTCCCACTTCAGGCTGTATTGTTCTTCCGCGATACTCCACTGATACATCTCGATGAAATAGACCACGATCATGAATACTGCTGCGATGATACCAATAGGATAGGCTTTGGATGCACCCATACCGAACCCCTCCTGTGCCATCAGGATATAGGTCACAGTCACTCCCGTCATGAATGTGGCGGGAAGAGCTGTAAGTAATGACCCCCACTTATACCTGCCTTTGTGGATCAGATAAGAGGTGGCCGTCCAAAGAGAGATCATCGCCAGAGTCTGGTTGCTCCAGGAGAAGTATCTCCAAAGGACATTGAAATCCATCTGGGTTAGAAGTGCTGCCACCGCCAGGATCGGCAAAGTGAGAATCAGTCTATTTCGGATACGTCGCTGGTCAAGACCGCTCCACTCCGCCAGAATCAGTCTGGTACTTCTGAAGGCCGTGTCACCAGAGGTAATGGGACAGACCACCACACCGATGACCGCCAGTACACCCCCGATACTGCCGAGCATATCGTGGCTGATCTGGTAGACAACCCCCGACTGCCCCAGGTCTGCTAAGGCATCACTCAGAACATGGGTGGTGCCGTAGAAGGCCACCCCGGCGGCTGCCCATACCAGCGCGATCACAGACTCGATGATCATGGCGCCGTAGAATACCTTCCTGCCTACCTTCTCACTGGTAATACACTTGGCCACCATGGGAGACTGGGTCGCGTGAAACCCGGAGATGGCGCCACATGCCACAGTGATGAACATAAACGGCCAGATCGGCAGATTGTCAGGGTGCAGGTCCTTCAGTTGTACCTCAGGGATCGTGTACCCCGACAACAGGAAGATGCCACCGCCAATGCTGATAGCCATGATGATCAGCACTACCCCGAACACCGGGTACAGACGCCCGATGACCTTATCGATGGGAAGCAACGTTGCCAACACATAATAGATGAGGATCACAACGATCCAGAAACCATTCGTCAGCGCCTCCGGCGTCAGGCTGGACAAAAGCGCTGCCGGGCTAGTGACGAATACGGTCCCTGTCAATACAAGCAATACGATAGCGAACAGCCTCATGAGATAGAGCACAGGTGTTCCCATAAACGTCCCTGATAACTGAGCGATGGACTGTCCCTGATAACGCTCGGAAATCATTCCACTCATGTAGTCATGGACAGCTCCCCCGAGAATAGCACCAAAGACGATCCACAGAAACACCACCGGGCCGAAGCAGGCTCCCATCAACGCACCGAAGATGGGACCGGTCCCTGCAATATTCAGTAGCTGAATCAAAAGCGCTTTCCAGGTCTTCATGGGCACGCAATCCACACCATCGTTGATGGCATACGCCGGCGTCTCTCTATCATCCGGGCCAAAGATCTTTTCGGTCAATCGTCCGTATACAAGATAGCCGCAGATCAGAACAAGTAATGCGATCAGGAATGATAACATCAGATAATCCTCCTTTCAAGGAATTATTTCTTTCACAATAGCAAGATTTCCAGTGCTATTCCATATACGTTTGACGAACATCGTTTACCTCACAAAAATGCAGAAAAACAATATGGCGCTGCAGATGGCGCCCCGCTCCATCTACAACACCATGATGATCATCTGTATATCTCTGCGGCCAGTACGCCGATCAGCCCAGGATGCTGACCTTGATCGTCTTGCCTTCTTTCTTCTGACGTTTGAAATCTGCAGTGGCCGTGAACAGCGCATCCGTGGAAGAGTTGATGGCAGTCTCCATGGAATCCTGCACTACCGCTACGATGAAGCCAACACCGATGACCTGCGCGGCAATGTCTCCCGGGATCCCGAAGAGCGAGCAGGCCAGTGGGATCAGCAACAGCGATCCTCCAGGCACACCCGACGCGCCACAGGCGGACAAAGCCGACAGCACAGAAAGGATGATGGCAAGCCCCAAGGGCACCTGGTGGCCGATGGTAAAGCAGCAGCACATGGTCAGGGTGGAAATGGTAATCGCCGCGCCCGCCATGTTGATGGTCGCCCCCAGAGGGATGGAGATGGCATAGGTATCCTTGTCCAGCCCCAGATCCTCACAAAGCTGCATGTTCACAGGGATGTTGGCTGCCGAGCTTCTGGTAAAGAACGCAGTGATGCCGCTGTCCTTCAGGCAACGGAGTACAAGCGGATACGGGTTCTGGCGGATCTGAGTGAACACGATGATGGGGTTCAACACCAGCGCATCCAGCAACATGATACCCACCAGAAGCAGGATGATCTGCCCATAAGAGACCAGCACTGACAGGCCTGTGGTAGAAATCGCAGTATAGATAAGCCCCATAACGCCCAGGGGTGCAAACTTGATGACCCAGCGAACGATCTGGGAGATGGAGTTTGCCAAATCCTCGATCATGTCCTTGGTGCTCTGTCTTGCCTTGATCAGGCAGAGCCCCAGTAGGCAGGCCCACACCAGAATCCCCAAAAAGTTAGGGCTGACACTGGTGGAAGCCGACAGTGTCTCAGGATCGATTGAGATACTGAGTGTTGCCAGGGCGTGGATAGGATTGGCCACCAGGTTGGTCAGAAGATTGGTCAACACCGTAACAAGATCGGTCGGTGCTGAGGCGGTGTCCGCCGCATCCACTCCGTTCAGCACCAGTTTCACCGGGAACAGTCTGGCGACGATCACCGCCATCGCTCCACCGGCAAAGGTACCTACCAGATAGAGCCCGATGATGTTCTTGATGTTGGTCTTCTTGCCTGTCTCGTGATGACAGATGGCGTTCACGATCAGCACCAGAACCAGGATCGGCGCCACTGCCTTCAACGCTGATACGAACAGTGTACCAAATAACCCTATTCCAGTGGCCTTTGGAAAGGCCACTCCCAAAAAGATACCGATTACCAGACCGATGCAGATCTGCTGGATCAGCGATAGTCTGGACCACGTATTCCAAATATTCTTCATAATACCTCCCGTTTCTACATAATCATTAAACTTTCTAAATTCTAACATAAGATACCATTATATTCAAGAAAAAGGGTTTCACAAACAGGAAAAATGCAATATAATGCATACGGGATACTATGATTGAAACAAGAGGGAAAGTGAATGGAAAGACTTACATGGAAAGATGATCTTGGCTACGGGTACGCCTCCATGGCGGACTCTATTTCCTATTCCTTTGTGGGCACTTTCTTTATGTTTTTCGCCACTACCGTGGCAGGGGTTCGGCCTGCCGTCGCCGGTTTGATGACGGCCATCGGCGCGATCTGGAATGCTTTGTATAATCCCTTCATGGGCATCCTCTCGGACGGCCTCTTCACCAGGAGAGGGAGACGGCGCCCCTTTCTGCGTGCAATGATCATTCCGCTCCCCCTTGCGCTAGTGCTTCTTTTTACCAACATGCCTCTTCCTGAGCCCCTGAAATCCCTCTATTACGGCATGATGCTCATGATCTTCTGGGTCTGCTATACCACGTTCTTTGTCCCCTATCTGGCCCTTGGGGTAGACTATACCAACAATTATGACGACCGCACTGTGCTGCGCCTCTGGGCCAGTTTTTTCAACATGCTGGGAAATATCGTCTGTGTGGCTGTCCCACCAAACCTGGTGGCCTATCTCACAGCTCGTGGCGCGACCCCGAGCCTGGCATGGATGGCAGTAGCAGGAGTGATGGGCCTGGTGAGCGGCATTACGATCCTTCTGACCTATCTGGCTTCCAAACGTAAAGACCCGCCCTGCCCGGAGCTTCGCCGCCCTAAACTCCCAGGCATCCGCCAGCTGTTTGCGGCATACCTTTCCATCCTGAAACTGCCTCCGGTACGGTGGCTTGTGTTGGCAAGTATATGTGCGCTGGTGTGCTACTCCATGATCATGTCGGACATGGTCTATTTCATGACCTATAACCTCCGTCTTCCCTCTGTCAAACTTTCGGCCCTGTTGCTGGGACGTCCCATCATCGGGCTCCCTCTTCTTTGGATCGTGGGCAAGGTGGCGCTTGCGATCGACAAGCGGCAGACGCTGATCCTGTTCTTCCTGACCGGTTTTGCCGGGATGGTGATCCTGCGGCTGACACCTGCCGGCAGTCTGGTCTGGCTCCTCTTCTATTTGCTGATGCTGGCCTTCTGTACCTGTGTGTACTGGGATTTGGTGCCTTCTATCTACTTCGATATCTGCGAGTATGACAAGTTCACCACCGGACAGGACCGTGAATCCATGATCGTTTCGCTCCAGGGGCTGGTGGAAGCGGCTGCTCTGGGATTTGGCAGTTTTCTGCTGGGAACCATTCTGGATCTGGCTGGGTTTGACGGCACCCACACTGTGCAGCCGGAATCTGCCCTGACCTGGGTCGCCCACTGTACCACCGTCCTCCCTGCCTTCTTCCTGGTCCTGGCCTCTCTGGCCATCTGGAAGTACCCAATCAGCCGGGATGTCCATGCGGAGATCGTGAAGAAGCTGGCGGAGCGGGAAAAACGATAAGACAAGGGCACGTCTCCGGCACATCACAAAAACAACGGGCTCATGCCCGTTGTCTCAATCTTTCCTGTTGTCTTCCTTACTCAGCCTCTGTTCCCAGAAGGCCGATCTCCTCCGCGAAGGGTTTCATGCCCTCGATGCAGATCTCTGCCACATCCCGTACTTCCATACCCAGCCGCTCGCATCCATCCAGAATCAAAGGCCGCTCGCACTTGGCGGCGAACTTCTTGTCTTTGAATTTCTTCATGAAGCTCTTCACAGTCAGATCGGTGATCCCATGGGGTCTCATCCTGGCACAGGCCTGAATGATCCCTGTCAGTTCGTCCACCGTATACAGGCTCTTCTCCATGTTGGTCAGGGGTTCGATATCGTTACAAAGTCCGTATCCGTGGGACAGGATCGCCCGAACATCCTCTGGATCCACCCCGGCCGCAAGCAGCGGTTCCTCGGTATGGTGCAGATGTTCCTCGGGATATTTCTCGTAATCATAATCATGCAGATAGCCGATGGCCATCCAGTGCTCTCTGTCTTCCCCAAAATGATCTGCCATCGCACCCATGGCTGCCATCACGTTCAGCGAATGGACACGTAGGCTCTCCTCGGTCACCATGGACTCGTTCAGTTCTTTCGCTCTGTCAAGTGTCAGCATGTTTTCATCTCCTTTTGTCTTTTCTACATCATACCACCGTTGAGAAGAAGAATCAATCGTAGAAATACTCCTTCCTCTTCTTCAGCAGGAACACTCCCGTTACTACGCAGGCCATCACCTCCGCCACCACGATGGAGCCCCAGACGCCGTTCAGGCCCAAGATCATGGGCAGTAACAGGACCGAACCGCACTCGAACACCAGAGTCCGCAGGAACGAGATAGTGGCCGAGATCAAACCGTTCCCAAGTGCCGTGAAGAAGGAGGATCCGAAGACCACGAACCAGCTCAGCAGGAAACAAGTCACAAAGATCCTCATTCCGTGAAGTGTCATGGCCCGCAGGTCCGCATCGTATCCTACAAAGATATCCGTCAGTGTCCCGGAAAGCGCCCAGGAGACCGCTGTCATCAATACACCGGCACAGGACAACAGCACCATGGTCTTGCGGAACAGACTGCGAAGCTCGGCTTTGTGCCCGGCACCGTAGTGGAAGCTGAACACCGGGGCAATGCCCACCGCATAGCCCATGAACACCCCCAGGAAGATGAACACCACATACATGATCACCCCATAGGCGGCCACGCCGTCCGACCCTGCCAGTCGCAGCAGCTGCTTGTTGTAGAGGATCGTCACCACCGAAGCGGCGATGCTGTTCATCATCTCCGAAGAACCATTGGTGGTGGCCTTCCAAAGCACCGGCCACATCACCCGGGTGCGCCCGAGCTGTAGCAGCGAGTCATTCGGCCGCAGGAAATAGATCACCGGGACCAGACCTCCAAAGGTCTCCGCAACCAGCGTGGCGAAGGCGGCACCGGCAAGCCCCCAGCTCAGAAGTCCTACGAACAAGGCATCCAGCACCATATTGATCACTCCGGCGCTGACGGTAAACACCAGGCCCAGCCGCGGTTTTTCGGCAGCCACCATGAAGGCCTGGAACAGGTTCTGCAGCATGAAGAACACCATGCTGCACAGCATGATCCTTCCATACAGTACGCAGTTGTCCAACAGTTCGCCGCTGGCTCCCAGCCAGATGGACACCTGCCGCAGCGCGAGTTGTCCCAGCGCAGACATGACTACACCGCCCACCATCACTGTGTAAACGAATAGTGAGAAATACCGGTTGGCCTCCTCTGGCTTTTTCTCGCCCAGCTTCTGAGACACCAGCGCCGACCCACCAGCTCCCAGCATGAATCCCAGGGCGCCCACGATGATAAACACAGGCATGATCAAATTGATCGCCGCAAAGGGCACTGTCCCGGCGAAATTCGACACAAACAGTCCATCTACGATGGTATAGATCGAGGTAAATACCATCATCACGATGGAGGGAAACACGAACCTGATGATCCGTCCATATTCAAAATGATCCCCAAGCTGGATCCGTTCTTTCTTTTCAGACATCATTCTCTCCCTTGCACTCTCCGTATGTAAAAAACACAAGCCCTACCCAGATGATCACGAAGGCCGCCAGTTGTACGGCATCGAAGGGTTCCTTCATGAAGAAGATCCCGATAAGCAGTGCGATGGATGGAGACAGATATTCCAGCAATCCTACGGTGATCATAGGCACCTTGGTGGCCGCTGCAGCGAACAGGCTCAGTGGTGTGGCCGTCAGGATGCCGCAGCAAAGCAGGAGCAAATACTTTCCGGGAGTCGCCACCGCCAACGCTCCGTGTCCGGTGACCTCGATGCCAATGATGACACAAAGTGCCGGCAGCATGAGAAACAACGTCTCCAGAAACACCGACATGATCGGAGGAAGGTCGAACCATTTCTTCACCGCCGCATAGACGGCGAAGGAAGTGGCGATGGAGACCGCGATCAGCGGCGGCTCCATGAAATGGATCAGGATGACAACCAACCCTGCCAGCGCGAAGAGCATGGCGATGAGCTTGTACCTGGTGACCTTCTCCCGGAAGATCAGTATCCCCAGTAGGCACACGATCAGAGGCTCGATGTAATACCCCACACAGGTCTGGATCACGTGATCCGCATTCACCGCCCAGATGTAGATGCTCCAGTTGCAGGTGATCAGGCAACCCGCCAGAGGAAACTTCCATAGATTGGAGCGCACCGCCAGTTGCTCCCGGATGGCAGGCAGTCCGTAGATCCACAACGATGCGATCCCAGCCACCAGCCCTACCAGAAAGATCCGATAGAAGATGATCACCCAGGAGTCAATGGGCCGCAAGGCCTGCCAATAGAGAGGCAGTACGCCCCACAGCACATCACAGCCCAGCATAGAGATGATTCCAGTTTTATAGCCTCTGTCGTCTGTCATCCTGCAAGTCTCCTATGCATCCTCCTCATCGCCCAGTGAAGTCTTCACGTGGACGACGGCGGTAATATCATAGCATTTGAACATATCATCTGTTGCAGCGGGTTTTGTGCCCTGCGTCAGGACGCTCACCACCGGCACGATCACCAGGGAGCACAACATGGCGAATACACCGGAGTAAAGCGAATTCTGGAAAACGAACTCCGCGAACGCGCCTGAAGGTGCATACAACCCCAGAGAAACGCAGAGTTGAATGACCATCAACATCGTCCCGAAGGCATAGCAGACACCAACCGCTGCCTTAGTCGTTTTCTTCCAATAGAGCCCGTACAGCAACGGCGCCAAGAAGGATCCTGCCAGCGCGCCCCAGGAGACGCCCATCAGCTGGGCGATGAAGGTGATCCGGGACTTGGCCTGAACGATGGCGATCACTGCCGAGATCAGGATGAATACGGCGATCAGAACACGCATTCCTGTGAGCTTGCTCTTCTCGCTGAGCTCACTTCTGGAGACTCCGGGAATGAAATCCAGCATCAACGTAGAACTAGAGGTAAGCACCAGAGAGGACAGGGTCGACATGGACGCAGACAACACCAGCACCAGTACGATGGCGATGAGGATATCCGGCAGACCGGAAAGCATCGTGGGGATGATGCTGTCGAAACCGTTGGCATCGACCTGCTCCTGAGTGACGAAAAGCCTTCCGAATCCACCCAGGAAGTAACAGCCACCCGCCACCACGATGGCGAACAGCGTAGAGATCATGGTGCCCTTCTTGACGGCCCCCTCGTTGCGGATGGCATAGAACTTGGACACCATCTGCGGCAGTCCCCAGGTTCCCAGGGACGTGAGCAGGACCACCACCAGAAGGAACAGCGGCGCCGGCCCAAAGAAGGAGTTGTAAACGCCGGGCATCACCGGGTTTTCGATCTTTGCCATCTCCGCCAGAGATCCCATGAAGCCACCATGCTTGGACAGTACCGCCAGGATCACCGCCGAGATGCCGAAGAGCATGATCGTCCCCTGAATGAAATCGTTGATGGCGGTAGCCATGTACCCACCGGCAATGACGTAGACCCCGGTGAGCACCGCCATGACGATCACACACACCGCATAGTCGATGTGGAAGCCCATCTCAAACAGCCTGGACAGACCGTTGAACAGAGAGGCTGTATAAGGGATCAAGAACAGGAAGGTAATGGCCGAAGCCAGAATCTTCAGCTTGTCTGAGTCATACCGGGTCCCCAGGAACTCCGGCATGGTTTTGGCGTTCAGGTGCTGAGACATGATACGGGTGCGCCGTCCCAGGATGGCCCAGGCCAGCAGGGATCCGATGAACGCGTTCCCCAGACCAATCCAGGTGGAGGACACGCCGAAAATCCATCCAAACTGCCCTGCATATCCCACAAAGATGACGGCAGAGAAGTAGCTTGTCCCGTAAGCGAAGGCGGTGAGCCAGGCGCCCACCTTGCGTCCTCCCAGCACAAAGCCGTTTACGTCAGTGCTGTGTTTGCGGCAATACAGACCTACCGCCACCATCACTGCAAAGAAACAAAGTATCAATAGTGATTTTATGACCATCGCGGTCACCTCCTTAAATATATAGCGAAACGAGACCGACGGCAAAGGCCGCAGTCCCGCATAGCTGAAGTCTTTTGGTTCGTTGACAGGCGATGATCGCCAGTTATCTGGCGAAACGATCGTACAGCACACGGATCGCCTTTTCAAAATCCTCATCGTGCACGCCGACGATGATGCTGATCTCGTCTGAACTCTGCTGGATCGTTCTGATGTTGATGTTGTTCTCGCCCAATGCACCGAAGAACATGCTGGAAATGCCGACCTTGTAGGCCATCCCCCGGCCCACGATCGCGATGAGGCTGATGCCCTCGGTCACCTTGATATCCAGGAAGTCCATCTCCTTCTTGATGGCACTGATGAGTTCGTATTTCTGTCCGTTCAGCGACTCTGTTCGGATCACCAGGGAGAAACTGTCCGTACCACTGGGAATCTGTTCCACGGAAAGCTGGAAATCCTCGCAGATCTCCAGCACTTTCCGCAGGGTACTGGTGCTCTTGCTCATGTTGGTGCCGTAGACGTTGATGATGGAGTAGTTCCTGAGGCCGGTCACACCGGTGACGTACCTTGGATTGTCCTCTCTGGGGAACTCCTCCATGATCATGGTGCCCGCTTCCTCCGGCTGGTTGACATTGCGGATGTTCAGGGGGATGTTCTTCCTCCTGACCGGAAACACAGTATCCTCATGGAGCACGGAGGCGCCCATATAGGATAGTTCCCGCAGCTCTGCATAGGTCACGGTGGCCATGGTCTGGGGGTTCTCCACGATCCGTGGATCCGCCATCAGGATGCCGGTGACATCCGTCCAGTTCTCATACAGATCCGCATCCAGAGAAGCTGCTGCGATGGCGCCAGTGACGTCCGATCCTCCTCTGGAGAAGGTGCGGATGTTCCCGCCCGGCAGCGCTCCGTAGAACCCCGGGAGCACGATGTGGTCATGCTTCTGGAACTCTGCCTTGAACAAAGCCTCCGTCTCCTTGCGGTCCACCTTTCCGTTCTGTCCGAATCGAATCACGTCCTTTGCGTCCACAAAGGTATAGCCCAGGTAGTCCGCCATGAGTTTGGCGTTCAGGTACTCTCCCCTGGACACCAGATAGTCCACGGACATCCCCTTCCGCATATGGGAACGGATCTCGGTGAACTCCGCCTCCAGATCCACAGAAAGGCTGCAGTTCTCCTTGATCTCCTGATAACGATCCTGGATCATCTGGAAGATGTCCTCATAGGAAGCGTTGTACTTCAGATGCGCGTTACACAGGTACAGGAGATCTGTGATCTTGTTGTCGTTGTCATGGCGTTTTCCGGGGGCAGAGACCACCACCACGCGGCGGTCCTCATCTGCCTCGACGATATTCTTTACTTTAAGGAACTGTCCGCTGTCAGCCAGGGACGAGCCTCCGAATTTTAACACTTTCAGCATATATGAACTCCTAAAAAGCCTTGTAAAACTAACAGGAATAATGTATCATATCTTTAAAGCAAATTCAACATAAAAGGACAAGAAAATGATTAATTATTTAAGTACGAGAAACAAAAACACAACCGCTACCCCCACTATGGCCATCCTGAACGGCCTGGCACCGGATGGCGGTCTGTATGTACCTTCTGACCTTTCTGCACTGAAGATCGACTACCGCGATGTGATCAACATGGACTACCGGGGCATGGCCCGCGTCATCTTCGGCCGTTTCTTCCCGGATTTCGGTGAAGAGGAGATCGCCCGCATCGTAGAGGCGAGCTACGCAGACAAGTTCACTGCCGAGGAGATCACCCCTTTGGTGCCCGTCGGCGACAGATATGTACTGGAGCTGTTCCACGGTCCCACCTGCGCTTTCAAGGACGTGGCACTGTCTGCCCTGCCGAACTTTATGGTATCGGCTGCCAGACTGAACGATTTCAATGATGAGATCCTGATCCTCACCGCCACCAGCGGTGACACCGGCAGCGCCGCTCTTCACGGGTTCTCCGATGTGCCGGGCACACGGATCATCGTCTTCTACCCGGAGCACGGCATCTCCGACAGCCAGCGCCTGCAGATGACCACCCAGCAGGGGAAGAACACCTGCGCCTGCGCGGTGCGTGGAAATTTCGATGATGCACAGAACGGGGTCAAGCGGATATTTACGGAAATCCCCAGGCCCGCAGAGGGTGTCTCCCTCTCCAGCGCCAATTCAATCAACATCGGCCGTCTGGTACCGCAGGTGGTCTACTATTTCGCCGCCTATGCAGCATTGGTGAAGGCCGGCCGCATTCAGGCAGGTGATCCGGTGGACTACACCGTGCCCACCGGCAACTTTGGCGACATCATGGCGGGCTTCTTCGCCAGGGAGATGGGTCTTCCCGTGGGCAGGCTTGTCTGTGCTTCCAACAAGAACGATGTACTCACCGAATTCCTGACCACCGGCCACTATAACCGGGTACGGGAATTCCACAAGACCACCTCCCCTTCCATGGACATCCTGATCTCCAGCAATCTGGAGCGCCTGCTATACTTTGTGTGCGGGCCAGAACAGACCGCATCGTACATGAAGGCTTTGTCCGAGACGGGAGAATACACCATTACAGAAGAAGAACTGGCGAAGATCCAGTCTCTCTTCACCGGCATCTGTGCCTCTGAGGAAGAGGGGGCCTCCGCCATCGGCGAGGTATTCCGGGAGCACGGGTATCTGCTGGATACCCACACCTCCATCGCCTGGGCGGCCGCAGAGAAGTACCAGGGAGATTCTCCCAACGTGATCCTGTCCACGGCTTCGCCCTACAAGTTCAGCCGTGCGGTCATGACCGCCATCGGCATGGAACCAGCGGAGAGCGACCAGGAGAACATGCAGAAGCTGGAAGCAGGTACCGGCATAGCCGCCCCCGCTCCGCTGAAGGCCATCTTCCAACTGGAGGTCCGTCACAAGGATGTAATTGAGAAAGACGAGATGATGCAATACGTGAAAGACAGAAGTGTACGATAAGGAAAGGAGTCTACGATGATCCGCGTTCGCTTCCTGACGGAAAACAAGACCGAGGACCCCCGCTGTGACGCGGAGTTCGGTCTTTCCATGAAAATCACCACCGATGAGATGACCATCCTGTTCGATACAGGCTATTCGGACATGCTCATCCACAATGCCGCTCGTCTGCACGAGTCCCTGGAAGATGTGGACTGCTGTGTGTTGAGCCACAGTCACGATGACCACACCAACGGAGTCCCCTATTTTCTGAAAGCGAATGACCACGCCAAGGTCTACCTGCACCGGGAGGCCCTGGTGGATTCCTTCGATGATATCCACGGAGAACCATCGGAGGAACAGATCGGTCTCCAGTGGGATCCCGCAAACTACCCGGGACGCGTCGTCCTGACCGAGGAGCCGGTCTGGCTCTCGGAGAATGCGGTGGTCTCCGGCACCATCCCTGATGCGCCGGACTACGTGGCCACGGAGTACTTCCTGGTCAAGGGACCAGATGGCAAGTATATCCACGATCCACTGAACCACGAACAGTTCCTGGCCATCCGCGGGAAGGATGGGATCTACCTGTTCTCCGGCTGCAGCCACAAGGGCATCGCCGCCGCCATCGACTACGTGAAGGTGCTGTTCCCCGGGGAGCCTCTGGTCGGCGTGGTGGCCGGCATGCACCTGTTCTCCGCTACCGCCCAGGCCAGGCAGGAGGTCATCGACAAGCTGGCAGGCGAGAACCTGAAGGTGATCGTTCCCATGCACTGTACCGGCATCGAAGCCCTGGTCCTCATGAAAACCCGCTTTGCCGACAAATGTCTGCTGGCCAGCGCAGGAAAGAAATTCCTTTTAGAAGAATAACACAGAGGGGCTGTTCATGACAGCCCCTCTGTTGCTTTTCGGTCTCACACAAACAACGGTACCAGCACCGGCACCATGAAAGACAGCACCGTCCCCGAGATGAAGGAATACACGGCGGTGTTCCCGCTGGTGGCCCGCACCACGATGGGCAGACACACGTCCATGGCCGATGCTCCTGGAAGCGTCACACACTCCACGTATCCGATCTTCCGGGCGACCACCGGGATCAGGATGATCGCAAACATCTCCCGCATCACGTTGTGCATGAAGGAGATGGCACCAGCGGTCATCATCCCGGCATCCATCAGGATGGCGGCTCCAAGAGAATACCAGCCCAACCCGGCACCGATCCCCAGACTCTCCCGGGTACTCAGGGGCAGCACCAGCCCCACCAGAAACGCTCCCAGCAGAGTCCCGATGATCCCTGCCGCTGGAATGGCCAGCACCCGGACGCCCACCTTACGGAAGTTATCGATGATAGCCCCCTCCAGTCCCAGATCCAGCCCCACAAAGGTCAGCAGCACACAAAGCAGTCCCCGGATGGTCATGGCCGCGCCCTCTGTAAACGCCTCTTCGTTCCGAAAGATCTGCCGACACACCAAAAAACCCGCCGCGATCCCCGCAACCACCATGCAGAGGATATAGACGGTCATGCGGTCGATGCCCTTGGGCGGGGCCTCTTCTTCCTGCGGCTCTCCGGCCGCGATCTCCACCTCGGACAAAGCTTTGTTTCCCATAAGTCCGTACCGATCGATGCCCATCACCCGCCTCGTCATGGACACACAGGCGACGGACAAAACCATGATCGCCACCGTATAAAGCAATGCATACAGCCCGTAGGACCCCAGGTTTCCGATGACCTCCTCGTTGTATCCGATCCGAAGTCCCATGGTGAACACCAGCGCCAGCACTGCGATGGTTTGTACCGTACCTACCCAGCCCAGTTGATCGCGCTTGCTGCGAAGCGGCACAGCCACCACATATCCTGCCACACAAAGCCCTATATACAGAATGATCTCAAACATGCTACCTCCCCAAAACTAGTAAACATCTCCCCTTCTATTGTCCAGTGACGGCATCTTCTGCCGCACCTCCTCGATCACATCGCTGTCGATCTCAGCGTAGATGATCTCTTCTGTCTCGCCAGCCTCGGCCAGCACCCTCCCCCAGGGGTCGAGGATCATGGAATGCCCATACGCTCTGTACCTGAGTTTCTGTCCGCACTGGTTCGCTCCCACCACATAGCAGGTATTTTCGATGGCCCGCGCCCGCAGCAGAACCTCCCAGTGGTCTTTCCCGGTGTCATAGGTGAAATCCGATGGGACGAACAGGGCCTCCGCCCCCTCCATCGCCATCCTTCTATACATCTCTGGAAACCGAAGATCGTAGCAGATACTCATGCCCAGTTTCCCCAGAGCGGACTTTGCCGTGATGATCTCCTCACCGGCTTCTGTGAACCGGCTCTCATCCACATGGATGCCTCCCACTCCCTCCACCTTGAACATGTGAAGTTTGCGATACCTGCTCAGGATCTCGCCTTCCGGTCCCACCAGAAGCAATGTGTTCCAAGGATTCCCTTCCGGCTGGGCCTCGCCCACACCGCAGAGGATGTGGATCCTCAGATCCTTTGCCAGGCTGCATAAGATCCCAGACACGTCCCCCGGGATCGGCTCTGCCTGCTCCCGCATGCCCCTTCCCATATAATCAGCGCGTTCCGGGAACACGACCAGCGAAGCACCGTGCCCCGCTGCCTCTCTCGCAAACGTCTCGATCTTTCGCAGGTTCGCTTCTCTATCGGAACCAGTATCCATCTGTACTGCCGCAACCTGATACCTCATGCTCCACCTCCTCTCTTCGTTACAGTATAACACATCAACGCACAAAACTCTACTGCAGCGGCAGCAGAAGGGTCTGCCCTGCCTGAAGTTCCTCTGCTCGTACGTGGTTGACCTGGCAAATGTCGTACACGCGCTTCCGGACATCCTCGCCGGGATAATACGCTTCTGCAATGGCCCAGATCGTGTCTCCGGATTGCACCTCCACTTTACGGAAATCATCTGCCTGGCTGCTGTGAACGGTGAGCGCCCCCAGCATCCCGGCCACCGAAAGGGATCCCACCAGGATCACCACTACTACAAAGGTTATAAATCTTGTCTTCGATACGATTCTGAGATTCTTCATACGTCTTACCGCCTTTCTATTTCCTTCCCCCGCCTCGCAAAGCGAACGCTTCTTCCACCTCGCTTTGCGAACGCTTCTTCCGCCTCGCTTTGCGAACGGTCGTATTCCTTCGGCCTGTTTGTGAATTTATCGTACCAAATCCCTTATGCGAATAATCGCTAATATTTGCGATTATTCGACAGGGATGCTATACTATATGCAGAAAAAGGATACGCGTACGCGAAGAAAAGGGGAAAATCCATGGGAAGAAACACGATACCTTCGAAGATCCGCTTGTTAGAGATCTTCAAGCTGCTTCAGACGGTAGAGAAGAAGGATGCTCTCACCCAGGCAGAGATTCACGCTGTTCTGGAAGAGAAGTACCACGCCTCCGTCTCTCTGAATTCCATTACCGATGACGTACGGGCACTGGAAGAGATGGGACTGGCGAAGACAACGGGGAAAAAGAAGATCGCTCGAGACACCGGACGAGGCGCCTACGGGCGATTTGACAATAACAATCTGGAAGCGTGGGAGTTGCTGATTCTGACCAATGCGATATCACAGATCCCATGGATCCCGCGGCCCCGGGTCTACAAACTCCGGAATAAATTACTGGAAATGACCAGCGAGTCCACCCGCGCCCTGGTACGGAAGAACCTCACCCTCCTGCCTCCTGATGTATATGAGCGAGACATCTTCTTCATCCGAAATCTGAATGACCTGCTCCAGGCCATTGGAAACCGTAAGAAGATTTCCTTCCACTACAGTCGCCTTGGGAAACGACGCACTACCCACGGGATCCGTTGGGAGAAAGATACCAAAGACGCCCGTATCGTCAGCCCGTATAAGGTCTACATCAACGACGGGAAATTCTATATGGTCGGGTTCAACGAACAAGCGCAGGAACTTCGCGCCTATCGGGTCGACCGCATTGGAAAAGTCATGGATACCGGTGAGCCAGCGACCACCCCGGACTACACCGGACAGGAAGATCTGTATTCCAGGCTGGACGCCTTTGTGGCCAACAACACTGACAACTTCCTGGGGAAAGATCGCACCGCCATCACCATTCGCTGGGAACCCGCTGTCCCTGTCAGCGTGCTTTACGATGTGATGGGCACTGAGAACGTCTTCCTCCTCTCCGAAGAAGACAATACCTTTTCCATCCGCACCTACGACACTACCGGCCTGATGAACAACCTGCTACGGCTTGGTAGCAACATCGAGATCCTGGAGCCGGCCGGCATTCGCAGCCGTTACCTGGAGATCATCGACGCCATCCGCGCCAAATACTGATGTGTCCGACGTCAAAAAAAAGACGGGCGCTGCCCGCAGCATGTAGAATGCTTTGTGCAACGCCCATTCCGATTACTTGATCTTGATGACCTTGGAGACAGACCACTTACCGTACACGTTCTTGCCATTCACTTTGGTGATGGTGCAAACGCGGAACTGGTACTTGCCCTTCTTCAGTTTCTTGCTCTTGACTTTCTTCTTGCTGACGCTACTTTTCAGGACCTTCCACTTGTTGGTACCCGCCACAGTGTACTGCACCTGGTAGGTCTTGACTCCTGCGGTCTTCTTCCAGGAGAGTTTGACCTTTTTCTTACCCTTCTTCTTGGCCTTGAATCCCTTGACGGTCTTGGCCTTGGCGGCTTCCACCTTCGGGTCCTTCTTGGCCTTCGGGGTATCCTTGACCTTCGAATTGTCCTTGACCGTCGGCTTTGTGTTCTGCTTGGCGACTACTTCCTTGGCTGCCTTGATCGCAGCTGCCGCGCCGCCCGCACCGAGCGCTGCATCGACCTTCGCCTTGTCAGCATCGGACAGATTGTTGTACAAAGCCTCAGCCACCGCGATCGTCTCTGCCGTCGGTGCGTTACCCAGTGCCCTGATGGCATCAAGGGCTACGTCAGCCGGTGCATCCGATGTAACAGTTCCGGAGTCCGCCCTGAACTGGAAAGTTCTGGTGGCGATATTGCCGGCTTTGTCCTCCACCACGACCTTCAGCACCAGATCGGTATCCGTATCCGTGGTGAATCTGACCTCTTCCTCATCGCTCTCATAGATCAGAGATTCCTTCTCTCCCTTCACCTTGTAGACCGAGACCTTCGCAAGGCCGGTCCCACCTTCGTTGTCTTCGACGCGGAAGCTGAATTCATTCTCCTCCACGCTCATATCCCCGATGGTCGGACTGACGATGTCATCCACGATCCCCGCCGCACTGGCGTAGATCGAAGTGGCCAGCATAGGCAGAAGCTTCTGATAGTGCGAGCGGTAGTCCATCTGCTGACCGAACGCGACCGCACTGACCGGTCTCTCAAAATCTTCGCCATCGAGGGTCGTGCTGAAGATGGTGACCTTGTCACCGAACACGTCCTTCTCCCCATTGGTCGCCTGGAAGCCTCCGATGAATGCGTCCTTGCCGTCCTTCAGACTCCGGAACAGGACCTTGGATCCTTCCGGCAGATCCGTGTAGGCGAATCCGCGTGCATAGTACGTGGTCGTATCCGCATAGTTCTTGGTGAAGATCGAATCGTCCACATTATAGGTGCCGTTGATGGCCACATCCTGGAATGTGTTGGTCGAAGTCGGCGCCTTCACACCGAGCTTGCCCAGACCGGCGGCATTGCGGATGAACACCACCCCTGCCTGACCACCCTTGATGGCATCGACCCAGGAATCCTGGAACCCGCTGGCGTTCACGTTGTTGGCGATGATCACGTTGGCTCCCTCTCTGAGCGAAGCGCCGCCGTTGTAGTCCTTCAGGCTGCCAAAGCCCAGGTATTCATCCAACAGATACCACAGCGGGCCTCCCGTCTGTGAGGTTCTTTCTGTGTTGAGCTGAATGATCGGCTCTACCAATGCTGTCGTTTCGGCCGGCAGATCCTCGATGTACTTGCCCTCCAGCTGGATCCCGCGCTGGCCGATCACCTCGTCATTCTTGATCTTCTTGACCTTACTCAGATCCTTGGCGCGGATGACGTAATCAGACGCATTGCCTACACCATCCACATCCTTTCTGAGCATCCAGACATCCAGCCCCTTGCCGAGCAGGTAGTTGACCGCACGGACAGCATCTGTGCTCTGGCTCTTGAAGGTGACATACTCATCAATAGAGCCTTTGATGTCCGCTTTCTTCTTGATGCTGTCGGTCTGGGCCTTCGTCTTCCCGTCGAACAGGCCCTTTCCGTAGATCTGGATACTGTCGAAGCCCCTGACATCCGGCAGATTGCAGTAGATATCCGCGTACATGTCGGCGAAACCGGTGGCATCATAGCCCTTGCTCATGACCTCAAAGATCACATTCCTGTCCGCCTGGTACATACTCAGCACATAGGAACCCTTGGGGATGGTCTCTCCATCGTACTTCACATCCTCCGTGGTGACCTCCACCTTGATCCCCCAGTCAAGCATCTGGTTGATGGCCTTGATCCCTTCCGCAAAATTGTACTGCATCTTGCCCTTGGGGATCACGATGTAGTCCGGGAAGAAGGACTTGCCCTCCGGCCTTGCTCTTCCGACAACTACGTCTTCCTTCTTATAGATCGGATCGCCCCAGCGGTCTGTCCCGATCTGGATCATGTTTCCATTGACATCCAGCACTGGCTTCTTGTCGATGAAGTACTTGTCCGCTTCCATGGAGTCAACATTCTCGATCCCTCTCTTCTTGGTCTCCAGTTTGGACAGGATCGCGTTCTTCTTCATGCTCTTGTCGATGATGTCGCCCTCATGGCTGTCTCTCATCTTTCCATTCACGTCCTCCAGCGGTCCGTTCAGGCGATTACCAGCGTAGAAGTCTGTCTTCCCGTGGAGCACCTCATTGATCTGCGCATAGTCAATCACCAGCCCCGCGTCGAAGGAATCGCTGTTGGCATGCGGGAACTCGATGGTGTACCCAAAGCACCCCAGAAGCGCTGCGAACATCGGCGAATAGATGGTACCACCATCGTCCCAGTCACCGGCATCATAGTGATCCCACGGTACCAGGAAGTTGTCATATCCGGTGTTGGCCGTCACGGCCTTGCCGGCTGCATACGTCAGGTTCCTCAGGTTGTTGGCGAGCAGGTCGTAGTCATACGCCGGATCATGCGGCGCGGTACACGGTTCGAGCAGCATTTCCCTCACGTATCCATGCCACTCGTTCAAGATCAGCGGATCCCACTTCATGATGTCTCGTATCAGCGCGATAGTCTCGGGCATCGTAGAGAACACCGCATCCCGGTTCAGGTCGAAGGCATACCGGTTGGTCCTCCTCATGCCTGCCTGCCCGTCAGGATTGGTGGTGATGTTGTTGACCATGATGAAACTGTCCAACGCCTCGCGGGTATCGAACATCTGCTTGGCCCTGGCCGAGGTGTCCTTGAATCTTCCCTCGTAGCCACCCTTGACCACATGCCCGTCGGTGGACTCCTCATAGCCCTCCGCCGGGTCTCTGTAACGGAAGTTCATGTCATCGTCGTTCCATGTGTAGTAGTCGATCTTCTTTCCGGCTTTCCCTCCGTCAATCAGGTCTTTGACAAATTGGATGGTGTGATCGATGCCGGAGATCTCATCGGCATGAACGTTGGTCTGATAGAAGACATTGATCATATCGATGTCTTTTCCCGGCATATTCTTGTACTTGTTGATCAGTTTCTCCGGATTATCGTTCATGGTGGGCTTGGTCTCGTTCAGATACGTATCCACCTTATCCTCATCCAGAGCGACCACGATGTTCCAGATCGGATTATATCTGGAGTAGTTATTAAAGTCTTTGTTCTCCGGCAGCTCGTTGTCAGTCAGGCCATAGCCGAGGATAGAGACCTCCACATAGACGGAATCGTTTCTCTCCCCTTTGACAAAACCGCCATTCTTGTTCATGGCCACATAGCCGCTGGCCATCAGGCCGATCTCCTTATCAGCAAACGCCGACTTCGGAATCTCTGTCCCATTCAGTGCCTTTACCAGGCTCTGGGCAAACTCGTTCTTCTGAATCCAGGAATTGCCCCCATCATACTGTTGGATATCCATATCCACAGACGCCAGTGTACTGTCGCCCGCTACCGCGGTCATCGCATAGGTCCCCAGTCCCTTGTGGGTCGGGGTGGTCTGCCACCACCAACGGTTGTCTGCCGATTGTCCATCGCTGAAGGCGTACAGCTGACGGTTGGCATTGTATCCCTCATAAGGGATGTTAGTGTCTCCATACTCCAGAGACGAACTCCCGTAGGTATACTTGCCCTCCCACGGGCAGGCAGTTTCCATTACCATTGTAACGGTGTAGGATCCATTTGGATTCTGTTTGATGGACTTGTCCTTTGTGATCAGATATGGCACATCCGAGTCCTTCTCTTTGCGAAGCGCGTTCGCCTTTCCTCTTGCGCCCTTCGGGTTCGCCCACTGCTCCAGGTCATAGCCTCCATACTGGAGTTTCACGCTATCCAGGAACAAATCCGGATCTTCCCCTACCTGCGCTTCCGTCACTGTGAATTCAAAGGTAAACGCACGCTCATCGTTCAGGTTGATTCCTCTCTTGGTGGTATACCACTTGTCCGGGTCTTCCCCGTTTTCGGATACCCCCTTGTAAACAGACTGTCTGTAGATCTTCTGAATATCTGCGTGGTTCAGGACTTCCACGCTCTTGATGTTCAGATTCCCGTCTGCCTGGGGGGCATCACCCCCTGCCGCGAGTACCGATGATGCTCCGCCGTAGAATGTGAACGCCATGATGAATGTCATCAACAACGCGACAACACGTCTTTTTCGATAGTTCATTCTCTTTCTCATTAGGTCCTCCTAACGAATCTCTCTCGTTGGTTGCGATCTCATTAATCTTTGTCCAGCAGCATCACCTCTCTTCTAAACAACAAAAAAACTTTCAGCAAAAACAGAAATCCCACTCCCCCTCGTCGTGACTGTCAGTCCTGAAAGTACACCCTTTTGGTCATTATACAACTATACCAGGTGTTTGACAATATAAATTTTCAGATATATTATACTTTTCGTTTATTTTCTTTTTGTAGCCTACAGCTCCAGGAAAACCTCTACCAGTGTCGTCCCGTCATTCTCCACGCGGTATGCCATTTCCTCGTACTCCTCTCCGTACATCAGACACCTACAGTCATATGCATTCAGTGCCCGTTTATATCCGTGAAGTAACATCCTCTCTTCCATCAATATCACACTGGCCGCGCATTGCTCCGCGGCGACCACTGCCTCTGGCCAATAGTCCGCCTCTCTTCCAACGATGGCTACATTCCGGGATTCTTTCGGAATACTCTCAATCACCTTCCGGAATCTCTGTATGACGGCCTGATCCAATACCCTGGTCTCCATATACTCCTCCTATTCCTCCACGTTGGTGCCGCACAGATCCATGATCAGGATCCCCACGGTGATCAGCGCGATCCCCACCGCATTGCCAATGGTCAGCGGCTGATGGAACAGCACCACCGACAGGATGGTCAGAACGGCGATCCCCACTCCAGACCATACCGCATAGGCCACGCTCAGGTTCAGCTTCAACAGCGCCCGGGCAAAACAGGCAAAACAGATCAGATACATCACCAGCGTCAGCACTGACGCCCAAAGCACCGTAAACCCTTCCGAATATTTCAACAGCACATCCGCCATCAGTTCGAACATAATGGCGATGGCCAACATCAGTTTTGGCATGTCCACCTCCTCAGATTCCTATAGATTCACCACCAAACACCCCACCAGTACGAAAGCCATGCCGATCTTGCCGGGACGCGACAATCTCTGATGGAAGTAATAGCGGGAGATCAGCGCCGTCGCCGTGATCCCTACCCCGGACCAGATAGCGTAGGCCACCCCGATATTCAGGTAGATGATCACCCTGGAGAAAGTGATGTACGAGGCATAGTAAAGAAGGATCGCCCAAGCCGATCGAAACGGCCGGGTGAATCCTTCCGTGGTATTCAGCATCGACGTGGCGCAGATCTCGAAAGTGATGGACAAAGCAAGCAAGAGATACGTCACCATACTACAAAGTCTTCCCGCGGCAGCTCTGCATGGTCTGGGCCTTTGTCAACACCTCTGCCTTCTCCAGAGAATCCTGTCCAAAGAATCCAATCAACCCCTGATAGATCTTCTGCACGTAGTCAGGGTCCAGTTTCACATCCCGAAGCATCATCTGCAGCGTCGGCACTTCCATGATCCTGAGTTCGCTTTCCATATAGACGGCCGGAGACACCTCACCGCCAAAAGCCTGCCCCGCCGAAGCCAGGGACGGGTACTTGGCCGCAAACTTTTCGTTGGATGCTTTCATGAGCGGCATGATCTCCGCCACCAGCTTCTCTGCCGCAGGGTCTATCGGAGCTGGTGCCACGCCCTTGGACGCAGCTTCGATGAACGCGTACTTCTCCTCCATCAGGTTCCTGCCCGTGTGGGATGCCACCGACAAATCGCTCTTATAGAGCGCCAGAGTGTCCGAATTCATGGCATCGTGCTGGCTGTACCGTACCCGATAGAAGTCCTCAAATTCCTCCTCGCCGGGGGCCTTCCCGGTCTTCTGTTTCCAAAGGATCATCATGTTCCACTCCCAGTCGATGATCTCATAGATGATCGCATCCCGCAGGGTGTCCTGCCGAATGAAAGTTCTGCTGTTTTCCATACCCATAGCGATAACCTCCCATATCAGTATCTATGAATAATTATACCACATCCTTGGCTGGTTGGGGTGGCAATTATCTGCAGCGGCGCATGACTTTGTGCTTTGGAAACTCGTTGAGCGAGTACTCCTTGGCATCAGCGCCCGCAAGCTCGGTGTCATAGAAGAGGGCCAGCCGCAGCGTCTCTGAGATCTCCCGCAGGAGCCGGCAGCCCGCGATGCTGTTGCCCTTGGAATCTAAGGCAGGCCCGAACACGCCGATACCGGCCCGCTTGTCGGATACCGCCAGCAAACCGCCGCCCACACCGGATTTGGTGGGGATGCCCACTTCCACCGCATAGGTCCCCGATCCATCGTACATGCCGCAGGTCAGCATCAGGGTCTTCACGATCCGCACCGTCTCGCTGGACAGATACCGCTTGCCGGTGAGGTTTCCCACGCCGTCATTGGCCAGTCGGTTGGCAAAATTGGCCAGGGACTCCGCGGTCACGTCCAGGGAGCACATCCTGGTGTAGAAGCGAAGCGCGTCCTCCACGTCCGTCTCTATGATGGACTTGCTCTCCAGCAGGTAGCCGATGGCCCGGTTACGGGAGCAGGTGCCCATCTCCGACTCAAACACGGCCTTGTTGAGTTCGATGGACTCGTCATCGCAGAGTTCCCGGGCGAATCGTAGCATATCGTGGAAGCTCACCTCCTCGATGAGCATGCCGGCCACCGCGATGGCCCCGGAGTTGATCAGCGGGTTGTAGGGCTTGTTGGAGTTCAGGTCCAGCTCCACCAGGGAGTTGAATGCCTCTCCGGAGGGCTCCGCCCCCACCTTCTCGAACAGCTTCTCTGCCCCGAATATCTCCAGCGCCACGCAGAGCGAAAGGATCTTGGAGATGGACTGCATGGTGAAGCGTTTCTCCGCCTCTCCCAGCAGGATCTTCTCGCCTCGCAGCGGGTACACGCAAATGCCCAGCTGGTCGGGATCGACCTTGCCAAGCTCCGGGATGTAGTCTGCCACAGCGCCCCTTGGGATCTCCCGGCGGGCGACCTCCATGGCCTCCCCGATGATCCGCACCGCCTCCTCATGGCTCTTCAGTTCGTAATCCACATGTAAGGTATTCGACATGGTGTTCTCCTATCTAAGCAGTATAGTGTACAGAATATCGGCAACGAACAGGAACGCAAGCAGGATAGCGATCTTCCGGCAGCGCCTCTCCCCCATCCAGTCGGTCAGTTTCTCGAACAGTGGCTGGAGCACGTACAGAAACAGCACGCCTCCCAGCCCGAACCGAATGGCCGGGTTCAGCGCGATCCTGGCCTGGAAGTTAATGGCGTAGTCCGCGTAAGTCTGCCAGGGCCAGGCGCCGGTGCGCCACTCCAGGATGTAAGAGGCGATCAACTCCGTGGTGGTGGCGATGAGCATGCAGAGCAGGAACACCACCGGGATCCATTTCAGCCGCTGCCTTCCGGTCTTCTCCCGAATCATCGGATAGACCGCCAGCAGGAAGAGCATGGCACCGATACCGTAGATGGGCAGCCATGGTCCCCACAGCACACCCCGGTTGGAGAATCCCCAGTGGTAGACCACCACCTCCAGGAACACCTCATACAGCCACCCGATCACGGAATACAAGGTGAAATAGATCCAGATCCTATCCAGTTCCAGATGTTTTGGTCTCATATCGTCATCATCCTTCCCAGCTGTCCCGGCTCAGCGTCAACACCAGCACAGCCAGATTCAGACACTCCCGAAAATCCTCCTCGGACAAGGTCGGCGCCAGGATCTCGTGGATCCTGCGCAGCCTGTAGCGCACGGTGTTCTTGTGGCAGTATAGCTGCTCCGCCGCCTCGTTCAGATTGCCGTAGGCGCGGACATAGGCCACCGCCGTTTCCATCAGCAGCGCCCGATCTTCCTCTCCGTGCTCTCCCTCCAGCAGAGGGGCCAGAAAGGATTCCACATTGCTGACCAGCGTCCGGGAACTCATCTCCGGCGCCAGCAGCCGGTATATCCCCATATCCTCAAAACGCTTGCAGGGAACCTTCTCGATCCTGGCTACCCGCATAGCCCAGAAAGCCTCCCGGACCGCGGTGTCGAACCCGCTGTCCAGCCGAAGCACCCGGCTCATGCCCACCTGGATCTCCTTCTGTGGGATCCCAGCGGCGATGCACACATCCGTCAGGAGCACGTCCAGATCCCCCGCCTCCTTCTCTTCTCGGGACAGGAGCACAAAGCCTCCCTGCCGGAACCTGCACAAAGCCGCCCGCTCATTGTACCGGCTGTTCAGGGAAAGACGCCTGCTGTACCTGACGAAATGCTCCCGATCGAACAGCGCGGCAGCCGCCACACCCGCCCCTGCGGCCGCCCCTGTGCTCCCATCCTCGGGTTCCAACGCACAGAAGCATGCCACCTGTATGTATCTCTTCAACTGGGGTGCGATCCTCTGCTGAAGGCGCTGACTGTCCGCCGCGCTCAGATCCTTTGCCAGGATCTTCTCCAGCGCTGCCTGGATCTCTGACTCCGTCATATCCTGGCCCACCGCCTTCTTCACCGCCAACACGATATCCTCAAAGAACGCGTCATCTGTGATCTCGTAGACCGGGAAATCGTGCTCTTCTGCAAACGACAGCACCTCTTCCGGGAGGACCCGGAAGAAGATCGGCTTGTAGGCAAGACAACACACCCCCATCTGGTACAGCTTCTCCACTGCGGGAAGAAGCATCTGAGGGGCTTCCCTTGCAAACATCAGACTGGACAGCCCGATGCTCCTCCCATAAAACATCTCCTCCCGGCTGAACTCGATGCCCTCCGCAAACTCAAAATCGATGATCTCCGTAGCGGTCACCTCCGCCTCCAGACCACCCTCTCCGGCCAACAGCCGGAAACCGGAAAACTCCGGCAATTGCATGATGTCTCGTAATCTCATAGATCCTCCTGCCGAATGCCAATACTCTTTTTCTCATATTACCACAAATCCCCTGCCCGCGCCATAGGCAGACAGGGGGGTTCAATTCGTCCCGTGGGATCCATCCCCTCGTATCCCGATACCTCAGATGCTTCAGTGTACCAAAGGGCAGAGATATCCACTGGTCCGTCTCATAGACCGATACCTCCGTAACGCCGCCGAACGTGCCTGCATCTACGCTTGTCAACACTGCTTTGTATCGGCCGCCGGGGGACACAAAGCTTTGTTCGGAAACATCATCGAAACCAATCAGGACTCCCCCAAAGATCAGGAACAGACATACCGGGAACGCCAGGATGATCGTGCAGACTTCTATCCCCCTCTTCTTCCACTTCCCGCCTTCTGCTCTCGCAAACAGGATCCCGGACAGTATCAAAACCGCAAGCAGCAGCCCGATCGAAAGCAGCAGCCAGATAGTTTTGTTTTGGATCTCGTACTCCCACTCTGTAGCGGCACAGGCACATACAAACACCAGGTTAAACAGGAGCACTGCATAGTTGCAAACTGCCAAACAGAATTGTCTATTTCCTTTTTTCATTCTGAAACTCTGCCTCCCTCGGGCACCTCGCCATCTTCAATAAACCGGTATTATTGGTCCCGTTTCCATCCAACGTGTTTTCTCGGATTCTGTTCCCAAAGTCAGGGTATTCCATGCCGAGGGATACAGAAATCCTGAAAGACAAGGGTTTTCGTATCCCGCCCCCCTGAACCAGGTAGCGTTGGGAACAGAATCATCCATATTGAGGTGCCGGGATACAGAAATCGCCGTTTTGTCGGAATCCTGTATCCACACCCCTCCCGTGGCCACAGGATGGGAACAGTTCTACTCCATTTGGCCACTTTGGCAGTAGTAGAACTGCGCCCTTCAGTTTTGCGTTCTGGACGCGTTTCTTTCGCTCGCTGGCCCAAGGCATCTCTCGCAATATCCGCTGAGAGAACGGCTGTTTTTTTGTTAGGGCAGGATTCTCGTATATTTAGGGAAGCCTTCTCCATGTATATCGAAATCCTTCCCTAAGGAATAGAGAACATTGGGAAAACCTTGGGGGAGGTTTCACGTATGTTTGGGGAAGCCTACCCCATGTATATTGATTTACTCCCCAAATAGGTGAGATGAAACTGCCGATCGAGTTCCTTCGGTGTTCAGAAAAGTCAATTTCCGTGGATAATACCATGTATAACGAGCGACAGATCTCCCCTGCCGCTATAGGCGGCGGGTTCCATCTCCCACCCAAGGTACAGAAGACCCACAATTCCTTCAGAGTGAAGGAACTGCCGACCTCTTCGATCGGGCGCAGACAGACATTGCTGCTGGCGGAGGCCACATATAGCCTGACTTTGTCAACAGCCCGGGCGTTAATCTGCGACCAACATCACGCACGGAGCAAGCGCTCGGCTTCTTGAAAAAGAAAAAAGAAAAGAGTATACTGTAGTACAACGACTGCGACTCCAAAGGGGACGCCATCCGGTTTTCTAGCACAGGGAAGGGAGTGACACTGACGAAAAACAACAAGAACGACATCAACATGCTGAGTGGGACTCTATGGGACAAGATCCTCTGGTTCGCCATTCCGCTGGCAGCGACCAGCATCCTGCAGCAACTTTTCAACGCGGCAGACGTGGCTGTTCTGGGACAGTTCGTCGGAAAGGAGGCCATGGCGGCGGTGGGAAGCAACGCCCCATTGACCGGTCTTCTGGTCAACCTGTTCGTGGGGCTTTCCATCGGGTCCAACGTGGTCATCGCCCGGTGCATCGGGCAGCGCAACCAGAAGAGGATCCAGGACGCGATCCACACCTCCATCGCCGTTGCGGGCATCAGCGGATTCATCGTCATGGTGCTGGGGCTTCTGGTCTGCGATCCCATGCTGGTGATCCTGGGCGTCCCGGCGGAAATCAAACCCCTGGCTGGCCTCTACCTGCGGATCATCATGATCGGCATGCCCTTCACCATGCTCTACAACTTCCTATCCGCCATCTTCCGTAGCCGTGGAGACACCAACACCCCGCTGATCGTGCTGGGCATCACCGGCTGCATTAACGTGGTCCTGAACCTGGTGTTCGTGGTAGGCCTCCACCGCAGCGTGGACGGCGTTGCCCTGGCCACCGTCATCGCCAACGCATGCAGCGCCGCCATCCTTCTGTACGTCCTTCGCAGCCGGACACCGGATCCCTATCGGGTACACCTGCGAAAGCTCAGAATCAACGGCTACATCGTCAAGGATGTGATGCGCATCGGCATCCCCTCCGGCGTGCAGGGGATGGTCTTCTCCATCTCCAACCTGATCATCCAGTCCGCCATCAACAGCCTGGGAGCAGACGTGATGGCAGGCTCTTCCGCCGCCTTTTACCTGGAGATATTCGCCTTCTTTATCCTGAACGCCTTCAGTCAGGCCTGCACCACCTTTGTGGGCCAGAACTACGGTGCTGGTAACTACGCCAGATGTCGCCGGGCGATCCGATGGTGCCTGTGGATGAACGTGGGCTTCACGATGGCGCTGGCCATCGCCATCATCCTGTTCGTGGATCCCCTACTGCGAATCTTCAACCCGGACCCCGATGTGATCGCCATGGGACATATCCGCGTGGTAGCACTGCTGTCCTTCGAGTTCTTCAACTGCATCAACGAGACCCTGTCTGCCGCCATGCGCGGTCTGGGCTACTCCCTGGTGCCTGCCCTGACCTCCCTCATCGGCATCTGCGGCGTACGGATCCTATGGGTGTATTTCGTGTTCCCCATGCGGCACACCTTCCCCACCCTTCTGATCTGCTATCCGTTGAGCTGGTGTGTTACCATGTTCGTCATGCTGGCGGCCTATCTTGCGGTGAGCCGAAAGGTTCTCGGCCATTGATCCCTGCACAAAGCCTTCTGCCCTAGAAAAAGCGGCGCCCGCGTCAGATACCATCTGCGGGCGCCGCTTTCCGTCTATTTACATATCCTTCTGATCTGGTCTGCTGCCGCATCGGCCAGGGCTTTGTGCCCCTCCTCGGGGAGATGCAGACAGTCGATGAGGCTGGCCTGGGCGAACTCCGCCGCATCCAGGAATCCGCAGCCCCGTTCCTTCGCCACCTGCCGGTACAGGGGCGCCAGCGCCTCGGACTTGTCCACCACGCTGTCGTCCAGATCCCATTCCAGCATCAGGTAACTTCCCAGAAGCTCCCGCCGGATGTGAGGCGGCGACAGCAGGAGAACCTTAGGCGCGCTCTCCCCCGGTCCCGCGCCAGAGCCCTGGATGATCTCCACCAGCCGGTCCATGTCCCGGGAGATGCCGTAGGCAGAGTCGGAGAACCTGCCCCGCGTATCGTTGGTTCCCAGCATCACCACCACCAGATCGATGGGAGCGTGGGATTTCAGACAGGGGACGATATAGTCCACCGCGCTGATGTGGGTCAGGACCTCGTCCTTGGCGCAAATGGTCCGGTAGCAGAGTCCTTCCTCGATGATGTGGTACTGCGGTCCCAGCAGCCCTGCCAGGCGGCCGGCCCACCGGACATCCCGGGGATATCTGGCTCCCATGCCGCCGGGCACCCAGCCCCAGGTGTTAGAATCGCCTAATATGAGAATGTTGTATTCCATGGTCGTCTCCTTCCGCAGATCATGTTTTTATGATATCATTATTTCTCGCACGTAGCAACCTGATAATCTGTGCTATAATAAGTGCACCTACTGTACAATTTCGGGACCAAGGAGGCTCCCATGAACCACCCCATCGATTTTGAACGGGCGGCCGAGCGCATCGCCCAGACGGCTCACCAGTACGTTAACGTCTGCTCCTTCACCGACACCCGGCAGGAGCGGAATGTGGAGGATTTCCTTCTGGATCATTTCTCTGCGATCCCCTACTACCAGGCCCATCCGGATCACTACGGCATCTACCGGATCCCCGCAGATCCCCATGAACGCGGGGTCTTCTGGGCTTTGTGCAAGGGAGAGGGGCCGGACACCGTGGTCATGGTTCACCACTACGACACCGTGGGGATCGAAGATTTCCGCGACCTGAAAGACTATGCCCTGGCGCCAGATGCCCTGCGGGAGCAGCTCCTGGACAACATCGCCCTGTTCTCCGGAGAGACCCGGGCGGACATCGAAAGCGGTGACTACGCTTTTGGCCGGGGGATCTGCGACATGAAAGGCGGCGGCGCCATCCAGTATACCCTGCTGGAGCAGTACACAGAACTCCCTGATTTCCAGGGGAACGTGATCGTCATCGGCGTTCCGGACGAAGAAAACCTCTCCGCTGGCATGCGGGGCGCGGTACGCCTTCTGGCTGAAATGAAGGAGAACTACGGACTGCGTTACAAGCTGATGATCAACTCCGAGCCCCACCAGCGCCGCAAGGCGGATACCGGGATCATCTCCCTTGGGTCCATGGGCAAGATGATGGCGTTCGTATACGTACGCGGGTCTCTGTCCCACTGCGGCAAGGTGTTCGAAGGCCTGAACCCCGTGAACGTCCTGTCCGAGATCGTCCGCCGCACGGAGCTGAACATGGACCTCGCCGATTTCTGCCAGGGGGAGAGCGCCATGCCCCCAACCTGGCTCTACGCCAAAGACAGCAAGGACGTCTATGACGTGTCCCTACCCCTCAGCGCCTACGGCTGTCTCAGCGTGCTGAACCTGACCATGACGCCTCCGGAACTGTTGCGACACCTTCAGAAGATCTGCAGCGATTCCTTTGATGCGGTGCTCTCCTCCATGAACAAAGCCTGGCGCACCTTCTGCGCCAAGACCGGACGGCCGGAAGCCGACCTTCCATGGAAGAACAGGGTGACCGGGTTCAGAGAGCTTTGTGCAGAGGCGGAGGCTGCTCGCGGAGAAACCTTCCGCAAGGCCCTTGCCGAAAAGAAAAAATCCCTCCGGCGGCAGATGCGTCAGGAGAACCTCTCCATCGTGGAATGCGATCTGGCGCTGGTGGATTTTGTCTATGACTATGTGCCAGATATCGCGCCCCGGATAGTCTACGGGCTGGTACCGCCCTACTATCCTTGCGTTTCGAATCTGGAATACGAGAAGACCGACCCGCAGATCGCCGGGCTGTTCCCCCAACTGCAGTCCTATGCGGCTGACCAGTTCGGCCAGAAGTACGACAAAGAGTATTTCTTCTCCGGGCTGTCAGACCTGAGCTTCACGGGCCTCAGCGACCCCGCCGGAGTGGAGAAGGCGCTGCGGGAGGAGATGCCCCTGTATGGCGACCTCTACGATCTCCCGGTAGACGCCATCTGCGCCATCGCCATGCCCTGCATCAACATCGGACCCTGGGGCAAGGACTTCCACAAGCTCACCGAGCGGGTGTATCTGGAGGACCTGCTGCACCAGACACCCATGTTGGTAGACCGAGCGGTAAAGTACATGCTGGGCTGATCACTGCTCTGTCATCACGCCTCTCCCCCTCGGTTGACAATATAAATTCCTGCGCAAACCAGCGCCAGCGACAGCAACAGCACCGGCTGTAGTTTCTCATATTCCGTCAGGACCACTGCCGAGATGGCCACCCCAAAGATCTGTGTGGTGAACCCGAAGATGCTGATCCTGGACACCGGGTTGTACTTCAGGAGAACGCCCCACAGGGTGTATGCTACCGAAGAAATGCAGGCCATATAGACCAGCAGCAGGATCCCCCACCAGGCCAGCAGATGCAGATGCCCTCCAAACACCAGCCCCAGCAGGATCATCACCAGGCCTCCCAGGGTGAACTGATACCCGCTGAGCATTACCGGATCGGCATGCTGGGTGAACCGACGGATCAGGGCGGTGGAGGTGGAAGCGCTGATGGCACTGAGCAGGATGGCCCCCTCCCCCAGCAAGTGGAACTCCCAGGTGATGGTGCTGCCATCCATGGTGACCAGCACCAGTCCCACAAAGCCCAGCAGGCAGCCCACCACCTTGCGCCGGGTCATGATCTCCTGGCGGAAGACATATACGGCAATGAGGATCGCTATGAAACTGTTCATCCCATCCATGATGGAGGCCTTCACGCCACTCATGTGGGCCAGCGCAATAAAAAAGAACGCATACTGTCCCACCGTCTGAAAGAGGCTTAGTGTGGCCACGTAGCGCAGATGGCCTCGGGCCGGAAACAGGAAATGTCGCTGCTGCATGCTTCCCACGGCGATGACGATGAGTCCCGCCAGCAGAAACCGACAGCCTGCCAGCAGGATCTGGGACGCCGTGTCTCCTCCGGCCACATCGAACACCTGGTAGGATTTCTTGACACACGCAAAGGCACTTCCCCACAGGGCGCAGCAAAGCATGGCGGTCCCCCACACCACCACTGTATTATGAAAGATACTCGTTCCCTGCTTTTCCACTGCGCCCTCCTGTTTGCTGATCATTTAAGGCGGAGCAAAGCTCCTGACGTGCTCGCACGTCGAGGACGAAGCGACCGCCTGCAACGAGCTTATTATACACGATAATCGTGGACATTTCCAGCGGTCGGGCGCTTGTGGTGTGGGTCGGTGCCGGGGAGGGGCTGCCATGCGGCGACCGTTGGTGCTGACGTGCGGTGACCGTTGCCAATACCTAGGATTCCACTACTTTTGTTTCCATTTTACCCCCATACAGAGGCTTGGAAACCAATAACCTCAAAAAACACGATTTCCGTATCCCTGATGTCATTTTTCAAAAAAAACGTTACATTTCTTCACAAATATCTTGTTCAGGATACGAAAAACAGTCTTTCTGAGAAAAACCGTATCCCAGCGGCTTATTTCCCTTGTACATGCAACAGAAAACACATAATTTTCGATTTGGGCAACCGCCACCTACAGAGCATTATTGCCCGCCTCCTACTGATCATTATAGCCCACCTCCTACTGATCATTATAGCCCGCACTACTGATCATTATAGCCCGCACCTACTGCAGCATTGTAGCCGGTCCACGTATCAGGGCCGACCCCCCGGAAGGGGGCCGGCACTCTGTCATCAGGCCCGAGTCTTTGGCAAGATCATACGTCGCAGAAGTTGCATGGTTGCATAGGCGTTGATCTTCCCATCTCTGTTATCTGCCGTCAGAAACAGATCTTTGTTCAGAGTGTAGCCATTGTTGATGTACAGTTCCAGTTTTTTAATTGCCTTGTCCCTATACTCCTGATGGGATAGCATTCCGAGATGTTCAAGAATCGGGTTCTTTCCATGGATCGTGCCGATCAGATAATCCGCATCTTTGTGGATCTTCGCACCGGATTCGTCCACCAACGGGATGTCGACATCGCTCTGAAAGGGGATGCCCAGAAAGGTCAACTGATCATGCAGGATGACCTCAGACTTTGATCGCGCTCGTTCGCCCTTGCTGTTCACATTGGCTTCCGGCCCGTATGGATAGCGGTTCCGCTTGTAAGGACGACGGCTCCATTCCTCAGCAGTCATCAACACAGGATCCTTGTTCACCAGACCCGTCGTATCCCGATAAACAGCCGGCATGGCATCCTCCACAGTGTCCATGTCATACCCCTTGTATTTTCCAATGTTTTCCTCCAGAAAGGCCTTGGCTTCCTCCAATAATTTCCGGAACGTTTGATTGTATTTCTGTTGCTTGATCTCGATCACCTTGGGATGCCGCTCATTGCCCAACTTCTCGGAGTGTCGATGGAGCTCTCCATCCTCCCCAACAACTGCAACTCGGCGATGATATGTGAACTCCTTCTTGCAAGGCCTCACCATGAGCATCGATCCATCATCTTGAACCTCCAGGTTGTCCAGCAGGTAGTTCACTGCTTCCAGCTCTTCCCTCAAAATGCTGTCAATATCATAATACATTTTTCCACCTCCCACATCTTACATATAATCCGTTTCCAATATACTTTCATTTGGCGCGTTCATTCCCTCTGTACTCTCAAACACGAGTGCGGGATACAAAAAAACAAAAAAACCTTGATTTCCGTATCCATCAAGGCTGATCATGCTCCATCTATTCCCCCCGGTTCACCAATCCTCACTTGGGAAACGAAAAACCCGGTTTCTCAGAAATTTTGTATCCCAACATCCCCTTACTCAAGGCTTGTGGAATGCTTTGTGCCTGAAAAGCGAATCTGGCAACCGCGCCTGCTGCCGCACTCGTCCAGGCCTCTTCATTCAAATACCAACAATATCACCTCCTCTGCCACGACAAAGCCAGGAGCGTGCAGCCCCTGGCTCTCTATAAATCTGGACAGTATCCTCCACCTCGATCATACCATGAGCTGCCGCGGAATTCAACCGTCGTGATTATTTTCTCGTAAAATACAAATTTCGATATTTCCTTCACAATAATTATATGATACAATGAGCCAAAGTAGTGAAATTGAATGAAAAGTTACATTATATGTCAAATGACGAGAGGATGGTGGTCACCAAGTGAGCAGATTAGAGTTTAAACAGAAGGATCAGGCCCAGCGGCAGATGGAAAGCCTCTACCGGGACCTGGAAAGACGGATCATTGCCAGTCCCCCCAGCCAGTGTCCGGTGGATATGACGGCATCCTTCCTCAGACTGTGTCAGGCGCAGTCCTGCGGCAAGTGCGTACCTTGCCGGGTGGGAATCGAGCAGATGATCATCATGATCAGCAAGATCCTGAGCCTGAACACCGAGAGCCGGATGAAGGATCTGGATCTCCTGGAGAAGACCGCGGAATCCATCAAGGTCTCCTCCGATTGTGCCATCGGCACCGAATCCGCCGAAATGGTCCTGAAGGGACTGAAGAGCTTCCGCGATGATTACATCTCCCACATCGAGAAGAACCGCTGCGCTGATCACCTGCGGGATACCCGGCACTCCATTCCGTGTATCGCCAAGTGCCCGGCAGAGGTGGACATCCCGGGTTACATCACGCTGGTCAAGGAAGGCCGATACGACGATGCAGTCCGGCTGATCCGGAAGGACAACCCCTTCCCCACCGTGTGCGCCCTGATCTGCGAGCACCCCTGCGAGAAGCACTGCCGCAGAAACATTCTGGACGCCCCGCTGAATATCCGCGGCCTGAAGATGTTCGCAGTGGATCACTGTGCCGACACCGTCCCCATCCCTCAGAAGATGGACGACACTGGCAAGAAGATCGCCATCGTAGGCGGTGGCCCCAGCGGCCTGACGGCGGCCTACTATCTGGCACTGATGGGGCACAAGCCCACCATATTCGAGATGCGCAAGCAACTGGGCGGCATGCTCCGCTACGGCATCCCCAGCTACCGCCTGCCCCGCCAGAAACTGGAATGGGACATCGATTCCATCCTATCTGCAGGCATCGACGTCAAGCTGGAGACCAATATCAACAACGAGGCCAGCATCAAGAAACTGATCAAAGACTACGACGCTGTCTACGTGGCGCTGGGTGCCCACAACTACAAGATGATCGGCATCGAGGGCGAGGAAAGCAACGGCGTCTACTCCGCCGTGGATATGCTTCGGGCCATCGGCGACAACATCTATCCTGATTTCGAAGGCAAGCGCGTGGTCGTTGTCGGCGGCGGCAACGTGGCCATGGACGTGGCCCGCACCGCCATGCGTCTGGGGGCTTCCCACGTAGACATCGCTTATCGTCGGCGGAAGGTGGACATGTCCGCCCTGCCCGAGGAGATCGAGGGTGCCATCGCAGAAGGGTGCAATCTGCTGGAACTGCGTACCCCTGTCCGCATCGAGTCCGATGAGGAAGGTAACGTTACCGCCATGGTGCTCCAGCCCCAGAAGGTCGGTGAGTACGACTCCTCTGGCCGCCCCAAGTCCTTCCCCTGCGACAAAGCCGAGCAGGTGGTTCCCTGCGACATCGTGGTGGCCGCCATTGGTCAGGAGATCGACTCCAGTATTTTCGAGAAAGCAGGCGTTTCCGTCCTGTGGAACAAGCTGAACACCAACTCTTCCATGAAGGTCATCGGTATGGAAGGTGTATTCGCCGGCGGCGACTGCGTAACGGGACCATCCACAGTCATCAACGCCATCGCCCAGGGCAAGGTAGCTGCCGCCAATATCGACAACTACCTGGGATACAATCATGAGGTCGTATTGGACATCGAGATTCCGGATGCCGATCTGGAGGACAAACGCCCCTGCGGACGTTCCGAACTCACCTCTCGTTATCCGGATGAGAGAAACCGGGACTTCGACGGATTCGAAAACGGGCTTCTTCTCGAGGAAGCCATCCAGGAAGCAAGTCGTTGCCTGCGCTGTGACTGCAACAGCCTGGGCGCATTCAGAGGAGGGAGGCAGGTCAAATGGTAAACATCACCATCAACAACATGAAAATATCCGTGCAGGCCGGCACCACTATCCTGAATGCCGCCCACGATGCGGGCATCGAAATTCCCCATCTCTGCTATTGGGAGGGACTGAACAACATCGGCGCATGCCGTGTCTGCGTGGTGGAACTGGTGGGCATGGAGAAACTGATCTCCGCCTGCAACACCGAAGTAGCAGAGGGCATGGAGATCCTCACCAACAGTCCCAAGGTCCGTCAGGCTCGGAAGACCAATGTCCGTCTGATCCTGTCGGAGCATGACTGCAAGTGCGCCATCTGCACCAGGAGTGGCAACTGCGCCTTGCAGACCATCGCGCGCAACCTGGGCATCTCTTCACCCAAGTACGACGATATCGCAGACAAGTACAACTGGCTTAGGGACTTCCCTCTTCGCCGTACCGCCAGCAAGTGCATCAAGTGCATGCGCTGCATCCAGGTATGTGACAAGATCCAGGATCTGCACATCTGGGAGATGGTAGGCACAGCCCAGCGGACCACCGTTGGTGTCCGGGATGGCAAGACCATGGACAAGGCAGGCTGCTCCCTGTGCGGGCAGTGCATCACCCACTGTCCGGTGGGCGCCCTGAAGGAAAGGAACGATACAGACTTTGTGCTGGACGCTCTGGCCGATCCTGAGAAGGTGGTCATGGTGCAGTTCGCACCGGCAGTTCGTGTCGCCTGGGGCGAGAAGGTGGGCCTGCACCGGGTGGAGCAGACCACCGGCAAGCTGGTGGCTGCCCTGAAGGAAATCGGATTCGACTATGTATTCGACACCGTGTACTCCGCAGACATGACGATCATGGAGGAAGGCAGCGAGCTGATCCAGCGGCTGGGAGCCAGAGACGAGCACAAGTGGCCCATGTTCACCTCCTGCTGCCCGGGCTGGCTGCGGTACGTGAAGGCCGAGTATCCTGAATTCCTGCCCAACCTGTCCACCGCCAAGTCACCGCAGCAGATGTTTGGGGCCCTGTCCAAGACCTACATGGCGGAGAAGCTGGGAATCGATCCGAAGAACGTCTACTCCGTCTCCATCATGCCCTGCACCGCCAAGAAATACGAGTGCGACGTGGAGGAGGTCAACGACAGCGGCTACAAAGACGTAGATGTGGTCATCACCACCCGTGAACTGGACTCCCTGATCATGGCCGACGGCATCAACGTGGAAGAGCTGAAGGAAGCGCCCTTTGACAACTTCTTCGGAGAAGGCACCGGTGCCGGCGTTATCTTCGGAGCGACCGGCGGCGTCATGGAGGCAGCCTTGCGCTCCGCTTACTTCCTGGTCACCGGGGAAAACCCGCCGGCAGAGGCCTTCAAGAACGTCCGTGGCATGAACGGCTGGAAGGAATCCACCTTCAATTTCGCTGGGAGAAAACTCCGGGTCGCCGTGGCCAACGGCCTGGGCAACACCCGTAAGCTTCTTGAGGCCATCAAGGCCGGAGAGGTGGAATACGACTTTGTGGAGATCATGGCCTGTCCGGGCGGATGCGCCGGCGGCGGCGGACAGCCCATCCACGACGGCACCGAGATGGCAGAGCTGCGCGGCAGCGAGCTGTACAACATCGACAGTACCAAACACATCCGGTTCTCCCATGAGAACCCCACAGTGCAGTTGACCTACAAGGAATACCTGGGAGCACCCATGTCCCACCGTGCTCACGAACTTCTACACACAGAGGCAGACCGGTGGAGCATGATCCCCAAGTACAGCTGGTCTGAGCCGAATCACTGATCCTGCACACCAAAGCAAAAAAGACCGAGAGCCCTTCCGGACTCTTCGGTCTTTTTCTGATTATTACTGCGCCTGCGTGATCAAGTCTCTGGACGGCTGATAGTGCTTCTTCAGAAGCTCTGCCCTCATCACGACCTTCTCCTCAGCCCTTTCCTTCCAAAACGAGTAGTGTATCCATCTGGTTGCACAGACGGTCAGGGCTGCCATGGTGAGAAACGAGCAGAGTGTGTAGATTACCACGTTGTCCTGTGTCAGGTAAGCTGCCACTGCTGCAAGGATGGTAACGATTCCGCTGATTGCGATTGTGCTCTTGTTAATTCTCATTGTATTTCCTCCTTTAACATTTCGTAAGTATGTTTAGAAGGGGTGCGCGCCCTGTGTTTCTTTATCTGTATAATAGCACGCCTTTCATGTTTTGTAAAACTAATAAATTTTATACTTTCGATCAATATTATCTATCGAGCATAGATCCAGAAGAACTGGGTGATCCGTCCGTACAATCCAAGCCGACACGGTTTTGGCCCCGTGACGGATCTAGAGAAGATACTATTTGATCACGGAATACATTCCCCAAACCATCAATCACTTATATCAATCGTTTCAATAGAAATTATTTATTACAATTCTAAAAAAGAATGTGTTATCCTATAATAGCAATTATGGGCTGGTTCCTTGATGGAAGCCAGCCTTATACTATGGTTTTTTATAGGAGGAAGTTTTTATGATTGGATTTATCAAGGGAGTTCTGAAGTTCGTCCCGGTGTTCCTGCTGGCCGGACTGATGATCTCCGGGCAAGATGCCATGATCGCTGCACCTCTGGCGTTCGTATGCGCCGTCGTTGTTGCGATGGTGGTTGAGAGGAAGAAATGGCAGGAGTGTCTGGACGCGGCTATGGGTTCTGTGAAAAACATCCTGGTCGCATTGTTCATCCTGATGCTGGCCTACACCATGGCCAACTGCTTCATGGGCTACGGTGTCGGAGCAGCTATCGTCAACATCGCCCTGATGCTGGGTGTCACCGCCAAGACCGTGGCGGCTATCGGTCTGATCTGCACCGGTATCCTTTCCGTAGCGACGGGTACTTCCTGGGGAACGTTCGCGGCCTGCGCGCCGATCTTCCTGTGGCTGTCCCACATCGTTGGCGGTGATCCGCTGCTGACCGTATGTGCTATCGCAGGCGGTTCCTGCTTCGGCGACAACATCGGACTGATCTCCGATACCACCATCGTATCCTCTGGTATCCAGGGAGTACAGGTCGTTGACCGAATCCGTCACCAGGGTGTCTGGTCTGTCAGCTGCCTGGTTCTGGCTGCGATCGCCTTCTTCATTGCCGGCCAGCTAATGGGACTGTCCGGACATGCAGTGGAGCATTTCGACATCTACGCCAACCTCTCCCAGGATGCCATAGATTACATCAAGGAAGAGAAGCCTGTTGCTCTGGATCTGCTGGAGCAGGTAGATAAGGGCGTGGCTCTCTACATGGCCCTGCCACTGGTTCTGGTTGTAGGCCTTGCCATCGCAGGTGTCAACACCTTCGCCTGCATCGGCTCCGGTATCGTCTCTTCCTTTATTCTGGGCAAGTTTGCCGGTACCGCAGGAAGCTTCCAGGACTTCCTTGATAACTACATGTACGTTGGTATCGAGGATGCCGGCAGCTGGGTCATCCCCATGATGATGTGGGTCGCAGCCTTCGGCGGCGTCATGCAGCTGATGGATGCCTTCCAGCCTTTGGCCAAGCTCATCGCCAAGATCGCGCGGAAGGTCCGCCACCTGCTTGGCTACAACGCCATCCTGTCCCTGCTTGGTAACGCCGCCCTCTCCGATGAGATGGCGCAGATCGTTACCATCGGACCTGTTATCAAGCAGGTCACCGAAGACAACGTCTGGTGCGCCAACGAGCAGGCTAAGTACAAGCTGGCTCTGCGTAACGCCACCTTCGGCGACGCTATGGGCGTGTTCGGTTCCCAGCTGATCCCCTGGCACGTATACCTGGGCTTCTATGTAGGAATCGCTGCTGCCGTCTACCCGGTGGTCTCCATCACACAGGTGGACATCATCAAATACAACTTCATGGCGATGATCGCAGTCGCTACGCTGATCATCCTCACCTTCACCGGTCTGGACAGATTCATCCCACTCTTCGCAATGCCGAAGGAGCCGGAAGAGGTTCAGCTGAAGAAGAACATGTAAATCGCATTTCCATGCAAACAGGGCGCCCACCGAGGCGCCCTGTTTTTTGGTGTGTGAGTTGTTCCAGATGAGCTGGTCTCCCCTACGCGTACTCCTCCACCACCTTGACAAACTCTTTCATGACCGGGCTCATCCAACGATCCTTGCTGCAGATATAGTTTGCGTACATATCGAAAGAGATCTCCTCACAGCCAATGCTGACCAGCTGGCCGGACTCCAGGTAGGTAGAAGCGGCAAACGCCGGCACAAAGGTGATGCCATGGCCTCCCAGAAGAACCTGCAGTATCGCATCCACCGAGCCCATCTCCATCACCGGATGGAAAGGGATCCCCTCTTGGCGAAGCTGCCTTTCCAGGAGAGCTGAGTATCCGATTTCCCGGTCCGCCACGATAAACTGATTCTCCACGATCTCCGCCAGCGACAGCGATCCATTCTCCAGGATCGGATTGTTCGGATAGGTGAGGAAGACAAGCGGCTGATAAATACTGGTCACTGTCCGAAACTCAGGACGCGCGTTCTGCTCCTCCAACATGATCAGGAAATCGATCTCTCCCCTGGCCACCTTCAGTGTGGTGTCCTCCGGATAATCCGAGACCTTTACCACGAGCCGCACCTGAGGGTGACGCTGTGCATACCTGAGCAGGATGTCCGGCAGAACACTGGACGCATAGGAAGTCGCAGAACAGATGCGAAGTTCTCCGGTCAGTACTTCCTGTGGACGGACACTGTTGATCGCTTCCTCCTCCGCCTTCAGCATGTTCAGCGCGTAAGGCAAGAAGGTTTTCCCCGCCTGCGTCAGGCTGATCCGTTTCCCGATCCTGTCAAACAGCGGCACCCCAAGTTCCTTCTCCATAGTCTTGATCTGGGCAGTCACCGCCGCCTGTGAGTAGCCCAGACTCTCCGCCGCCCGGGTAAAGTTGTTAAACTCCACGATCTTCACAAAAGTCGCTACGTTCTTGTTTTCCATGCACGATCTCCTCCGGTATCCCTTTACACAAAGCCTGCTCTTTCAGGCTCCTTCAACGCAGATCGCGTTGACTAATACCCATATTATACACCAAGTCGGAACAGAGGGAAATGGTGTTCTGCCCGTGAAGAGCCCTTTGTATTAATCTACAAGTATTTACGATAGCTTAATCAGTCAGAATAATTTATAATATTATCATAAAGAAAGGAGCACCGCTATGGACAAGAAACGCGAAATCCGTCCGGTTGGCCCGGACTACCTGGAAGAATATCTTGAGATCTATCTGAACGCATACCCTGCCTTCAAGTCGCTGGACAAAGAATGCCGTCAGTCCTACCGGGAGAAATTCATGCTGGACATGACCACCGATAAGGAAGTCGAGTTCGTGGGCATGTTTGAGGGAGACAAACTCATCGCGCAGATGAAGCTTGTAAACTTCAAACTCAATCTGTATGGTCAGATCCAGCCCGCCGTGGGACTCATGTCTCTGGCCGTCCATCCTTTGTATAAGAAACAGGGTGTGGCTCTGGCCATGGTTCGCTACTATGAGGATTATGCCCAGAGCCGGTCTGATGTGGCCATCCTGCTTCCCTTCAACATGGCATTCTACCGGAAGATGGGATATGGTCTGGGGGCCAAGATGGACGAGTACCATATGCAAACCGCCCAACTGCCCAAGTGCCTCGATCTCAGCGCACTCCGCCTGCTCACCATGGATGACCTGGATGAGGTTCTGGCCTGCCACGAGGCCTTCGCCCGCAGCAATCACGGTATGCTCATCAAATTCGAAGAGGAGATCCGCGAGATGCGAGGGGACTTCAGTACTTTTCGCACAGGCTATTACGACGACGGCAAACTGGTGGGTTATGTTGCATACCGCATGGTGGATGTCAGCGAAACCAACTATACACTGAACGAGCTGGTGGTAGACGAGTTGATCTACCGCGACAGCACGGTGCTGAAGACCCTGCTTGGATTCCTTCGAAACCAGGGAGATCTGGCCCAGACCATCGTGCTCCGTTCCGGTGAAGAAGACTTCTATCACCTGCTGGATGATGCTGCAGACCTCTGCGGAAACTACATTCCCTTCGGCTACCTCCAGACCAACGTCTCTGCCATCGGCAACATGTATAAGGTTCTGGATCCTGCGGGATTCGTGGAGCATACAGATTACCGTACTTTCCCAGGCATCGATCTCAACGCCCGGTTCTGCTACCACGATGAAATGGCTGATACCGACGAAACACTTAACATCGCATTCCGAGACGGAAAATGGAGCAACGCGCCGGGTGTGGATCCGGATATCACCATCACCTGCCGTATGAGCGATCTGTCCTCCCTTCTGATGAACTGCGGAAGGCTTGGCTCCTTCGTGCGGCTTGGTGTCATGTCCGTTGACTGCATCGACCGTCTGGCCGATCTGGATCTGCTCCTCTACAGCAGCCAGAAGCCCTTCAGCAATTCCGACTTTTAAGGCCTGATACGTCACTGGGACGAGCGTAACGCTCGTCCCGTTTCTTTCTACGCCTTCTCCAGAATCTCCTGACACAGCTGGATCCGATAGGCCAGATCCAACTGTTGCAATTCCTGGGGGCTTTTGTAGTGAAGGCCTGTCACCTCTGCGATTTTCTCCATACGGTAGCGCACCGTATTCTCGTGTTGGGACAAAGCCGCTGCCGCATCGGAAAACCGAAATCCGTTCTCGCAGTAAGCTTCCAGTGTCTCCTGCAGATGGGCTTTGTTCTCCAGGTCATACTCCGCAAGGGGCTCCAGTATGCTCCTCCGGAAGCTCTCCATGGCATCGCTGCGGCAGTGCGGCAGAAGGATCTGCAGACTCCCCAGCTCTCCATAGCGCACTACGTTTCCATGGGACGCCACCCTGGCCGCATAGATGGCCTCCTTCAAGGACCGTTTCAACTCTCCCAGATAATAGTGAACCTCACTGATTCCCATACAGACCGCCTCCGGACAGTTCTTTTTTAATTCCTCCGCAAGGGTCCTCACCGCCACCGGATCCTGATGCTCCCAGGAATGGATGTACAGAAATCCCCCGTCATAGAAGGTCAGCAGATCCTCTGGCCGATTCAGCGGGTTGTCCTGAAAACTCTGAAACCGGTTTAGATACGAAAAGTCCGGCGCATCTACATCCACGGGAAGATAGAACACCTGATGCTGGTTCTCGAAAGAAGGATTCAGGTTGATCCCGTGGTTATAGGCTTCCTCCTCGGTGGTCTCATTGGCCAGAGTCGCGTCGATCTCCTTCTGCACAAAGTCCAACGACTCCATTCTCCGGACACTCCCCATCACATCGAAGATAAAATCCTCGAAGATCAGATCCGCGGAGTCGGAAACAAAGATAGGGAAGTTTTTCGCGTCCGCGTACCGCACCACGGTTTCGTGGATCTGCAGATGAAAGACATTCTTGATGATCAGTCCGCTGACTCCTTTGGCAATCAGGTTTTTCACCGCGTCAGCAATCAGAAATTCATTGTCCCGGGCATACAGAAACGTGGTGATCACAAGTTGATCCTCCTGAAAGTTGCTGTGACGGTACTTCCCTCGGAGCTCCGGCAGGAATTCATAATCCAGTACACCAGCCGAACGGATCCGTCGGGTCATGCCTCCCCCGCCACAGATGAGGTTCAGTCGATCCTTATATGTGTTGTAAAACCCGGAAATCGTATAATACATGGTATCCTCCTGTAATTTTTCATATATTATATCATATATTATTAGAATTAAATACAATATACAACTTATTTTATCCGCTTTTTTATATTTTCCCCAAACTATATAGCATATTCTATTGTAAATGAATACAAATAATCTGAATGGTATTCGGTGAAACATTGGAGTATGATTATACCAGAACATAAAGGAGGTAAATCATCATGAACATTAAGATCTTGTCTAGAAATGATCTGGAACAGATCCTGGAGATGCCTCGTGTCATAGAAGGCGTCGAAGCCGTTTATAAACTGAAAGCAAAGGGAGAAGCCGTGGCATGGCCTCTGGTGGAGCATCACTTCCCGGAGAATGCCGTATCTGACATCCGTTCGGGAGGCGTCTTCGGCGAAGTCGGCATTCACGGAGCCAAACTGTTGAACAACTTCCCCGCCAACGAAAGCAAGTCCCTGCCTGTATTCACCGGCGTCCTGATGGCATTTGATTCCAACACAGGCATCCCACTGGGTGTCATGGATGCATCCTATATTACCTGTATGCGCACCGGCGCAGCAGGCGCTGTCAGCACAAGGGCTCTGGCACGTAAGGATGCAAGCACCCTTACCATCGTAGGAGCTGGACGGCAGGCCTTCTTCCAACTGGCCGCTGTAATCAGTGCCATGCCCCAGATCACCAGGATCCAGATTGTGGACCCACTGGATGTGAAGTTCGCAGAAAAGTTCGCAGACGGACTGGCGCAGAGGCTGGCGGATGAGCTGGGGGTCGATGCCGGTCAGGCGGACTTTGTGGTCATGGAAGATATGAAGGAAGCGGTGGAGACCGCAGACTGCATCATCACCATCACCCGGGCCACATCACCCCTCTTCCGCAAGGACTGGGTGCGCCCTGGAACACACATCTCCTGCATCGGCGCCGATATGGTCGGGAAGGAAGAGATCGACCCGGAACTGTTCCGTGGAACCAGAGTCTTCTGTGACGACATCGCCCAGTGCTGCAAGGTGGGCGAATCAGAGATCCCCTTCAAGACTGGCGTCATCAAAGAAGAAGAGTTCGCCGGTGAGATCGGCGAGGTCCTGAACGGAACCAAACAGGGACGCACATCCGAGGAAGATATCACGATCTTCGATGCGACCGGCCTGGCTGCGCTGGACATGGCCACCGCCAAGGTCGCCATCGAACTGGCAAATGCCAAACAGAGGGGCGTGACGGCAGAGATCTGAGATGTACCCTCTCTGAGTAGCAACGAACTGATGCCCTTGGGGGCAGAATAGATCAGGAGGACAACATGATCAGGTTAAAAGAAATCACTAAGGACAATCTGATTCCAGTGACAGATCTGGAGATGGAAGACAGTCAGAAGGGATTCGTCGAGGACAATCTCTTCTCCATCGCAGAGTGCTATCTGTACAAAGAATTCATCCCGAAGGCGATCTATGACGATGAAACCTTGATTGGATTCGTTCTTTATTACTTCGTGGAAGGTGATCCGGATTACGTGTTCCTGCACCGAATCATGATCGACAAGTCCCAGCAAGGCAAGGGAAATGGCGTATCCTCGCTGGATGCCTGTGTGGAGGAATTCAAGAAGGAATTCCCCTCGATCGGCTGCGTCGAGCTGATCCACTATCCTGACAATGACCGCGCTGCCGCGGTTTACCAGAAAGCCGGGTTCCAGCTGACAGGAGCTTCTGTCAAGAGCGCACCGGGAAGAATCGAACGCGACTCCCGGGACGAGAACCGGACCTACGAGGTCGTACGCAGAAGATACTATTAAGAAAGCGGGCTGCCGAAACCGGCAGGCCACCACAACGAAAGGAGAACAGAATGAATATCGATAAGTTTAAAGTAGAATACTGGCTCAACCCTTATGACCCACTGGCAAAGTACAATCTGGGATCCAGTTGCTGCAAACCATTCACCGTAAATGAAATGCTGGAGTTCACCGGCACTGATCCAAAGGAATTCTATGATGAAATCGACAAGATGAGCCTGCACTATGGCTACTTCGAGGGAATGCCCCGGCTGAAGAAGGCCATCGCAAACCTGTACACCGATGTTGTTACCGAGGACATGATCCTGTCTGTGCACGGCGGCACCGGCGCCAACTCCATCGTGTGCTATACACTTTGTGAGCCGGGAGACAATGTGGTCAGCGTCCTGCCAAACTACCAGATGTTCTATTCCATTCCGGAGTTCCTGGGGATCGAGGTGCGGCGTGCCTTTGCGGATGCCTCCACCGGCTGGAAGCTGGACTTTGACTCCATCGAGGCGGCTGTAGACGAGAACACCAAGATGATCTCTCTGGCAAGCCCCAACAACCCCACCGGCTACACCCTGAGCAAGGAAGACCTGGAGAGACTGGCAGAGATCGCCCGCAAGGTCGGCGCCTATGTCGTTGTGGATGAGATCTACCGCGGTCTGGGCGAGGGATACATGCACTCCATCGTGGATGTCTACGAGAAAGGCATCTGCACCTTCGGGACCAGCAAGGTCTTCTCCTGCGCCGGCACCCGTGTGGGCTGGATCATCACCCGCGATATGAGCATTTTCGATGCGCTGCACAACTTCCGCTCCTACAACAGCATCTGCGAGGGCCCCATCAACGAGCTGATCACAGCCATCATCCTGGAGAACGCGGACAAAGTCTACGCACGCAATCGCGCTATCGTAGAGGAAGGGCGCGCTGCCCTGCACGAGTGGCTGGCAGAGAACCCCCACTACCACGAGGTCTGCGACAGCCTGAGTTCCACCTCCTTCCTGGAGTACGATTTCGACATCCCTGCAGAAGAGTTCTCTCAGGGCCTGTTCGATGAGATGGGCACCCTGGTCTGTCACGGTATGTGTTTCGAGATCGATCATGCCTTCCGCATCGGCTACGGTTTCGGCGACGTGGAGTACTTCAAGGACGGTCTGGCGCAAATCACCGCCTACACAAAGCAATTAGAAGCGGAGGGCCGGATCTGATCGATGTTCCACCAGGAGATCGGCTAAACCCTCAGAGAATACTGCGATCACGTGGGAAACACTTGACTTTCCCCCTTCCCTACGTTATGATGATGACAACGGTGACCGGAAAGGCGCGCCTGCCCGGAAACCACTCAAACAGAACCAGACTGACCGCAAGGATCACCGATCGGGAAGGAATCGCAGGCATCCTCAATGGCACCTGCCCAAAGCAGTTCATCACACGCAAATGCGCGATTAACAGCCCCCTGCCCTTTTCGGTGCAGGGGGTTTTTTCTGTATCAGGAAGCGCCATTGACCAGTTCGCCTTCAGGGCGCATCGCACGGCGTCGATCTTCCTCCATCCATGTATGCGGAACCTCTTATGCGATTAATCGCAAATATTAGCGATTAATCGCATAAGGACCGTCACACCCCCAGAAAGGAGTTCTTTTTATGGACAATAGAATTGCAATGCTCTCCATCGTTGTGGAGGACGACAGCCGAAGCAACGAACTGAATGACATCCTTCACCAGTACAGCCAGTATATCATCGGCAGGATGGGCCTGCCCTACCGGAACCGCAAGATCTCTCTGATCAGCATCGCGGTGGACGGTCCTGCGGATGCCATCAGTGCCATGTCCGGTAAAATCGGAAGTATCCCCGGCGTGACTGCCAAGGCGGTCTACGCCAAACTGCCGGAAGAGAAATGAACGGCATGAACCGCTATGAGTGGATCCAGCTTCTGGAGATGTTGACCAGGACAGAGCCAGAAAGCACCTCTTTTCGCGCCGATCTGGCGGCCCGCGCAAGGGAGATCGCGCGGGCCCACTTTGGGAACCGCATCTTTGTCCGGGGGCTGATCGAGTTCACCAACTATTGTAGAAACGACTGTTACTACTGCGGGCTGCGCGCCAGCAACCACTGCGCAGCCCGCTACAGGCTAACGCCAGAGGCCGTCCTCGCATGCTGCCGAGAGGGGCATGCGCTGGGATTGCGGACCTTCGTGCTCCAGGGCGGGGAGGACAGCGGCTGGGGGACTGACGCTGGCGGCATAGCCCTTTCTGACAAGGCTTTGTGCCAACTGGTGGAACGGATCAAGGCAGAGTTCCCGGACTGCGCCGTGACCCTTTCGGTAGGCGAGCGGCCAAGGGAGACATACAGGGCATGGCGGGAGGCAGGGGCCGACCGATACCTGCTTCGACACGAGACCGCAGATCCGGCGCACTATGCCCGGCTTCATCCCCGGAGCATGCGGTGGGAGCATCGAAAACAATGCCTTTGGGATCTGAAGGATCTGGGATATCAAGTGGGCGCCGGGTTCATGGTAGGCACACCGGGACAGACAGCCGAAACACTGGCAAAGGACTTTCTGTTTCTGAAAGAACTGGAGCCAGAGATGGTAGGAATCGGGCCCTTTGTACCCCATCACGACACCCCCTTTCGGAGGTATCCCACAGGTCCGGTGGACCTGACAACCGCCTGCCTGAGCCTCACAAGAATCATGCTCCCAAAGGTGCTTCTTCCGGCAACCACGGCTTTGTCCACCATCGATGCTGACGGGCGGGAGCGAGGGATCCTGGCCGGTGCAAACGTGGTGATGCCTAACCTTTCTCCACCGGACGCAAGAGAGAAATACGAGCTGTACGACAACAAGCTCAGCACAAGCGCAGAATCAGTAGAAGGAATGAACAGTCTTGCCACTCGGATGCAGCGCATTGGATACCGGCTTGATTTCGGAAGAGGAGATCACCCCTCCTTCCGGCACGACAGAAAGGAATTGTGACAATGAATTATATATATATCTCACCTGGGTTTCCACAGTGCGGCACCCACTTCTGCAAATGCATGTCAGAACTTCAGGTAAATGTTCTTGGGATCGGAGATATGCCCTATGATTCCCTGAACGATACGCTGAAAAACGCTCTGAGCGAGTATTACTATGTTTCCTCCCTGGAGGACTACGACCAGGTATATCGAGCCGTCGCCTTCTTTATCCACAAGTATGGGCGAGTCGACTGGATAGAATCCATGAACGAATACTGGCTGCCTACGGATGCCCGCCTGCGAACTGATTTTAACGTTCAGCACGGTCCTCGCGCTGATCAGATCCAGCGTCTCATACGCAAGTCAGAGATGAAAAAGGTCTTTTGGGAAGCCGGAATCCCCACTGCCAGACAGCACTGCGTTACCGATCTTGCGAGCGGAAAAGCTTTCGCTGCCGAGACCGGGTACCCCCTCATCGCCAAGCCGGACGTGGGAGTCGGTGCCTATGGTGTTTACAAACTGGATACGGAGGCAGACTTGCTTGCTTTCTATCAGCAGTTCCCTTCGGTCCCCTATGTTATGGAGGAATTCCTGGCCGGAGACATCTGTACCTACGACGCCGTGTTAGATGCTCAGTGCGAGCCACTGTTTGAGTCAACGAACACCTATGCACCGGTGATCGATGCGGTACAGAAGGGTGACAATGTTTTCTTCTACACCAGTCCTGAGATCCCCGATTCCTTGAAGGAACTGGGGAGACGAACAGCGAAGGCGTTTGGAGAAAGCATGCGCTTCATCCACTTCGAATTCATTCGGCTTGCAGGAGACCACGAAGGCATCGGGAAGGCCGGGGACTATGCGGTTATGGAGGTGAACATGCGACCTCCCGGCGGTCACGATCCGGATATGATCAATTACGCCCAGTCCATCGATGCCTACCGCATCTACGCCGAAATGGCAGCCTACGGAAAGAGGATATTCCCCCAGCCGCAGGAACGTTACTATTGCGCCTATGCCAGCCGCAAGGACGGGCACAGCTTCCACCATACTGAGGAAGAGATCCTGGCCCGGTACGGAGCAGATCTGGTGATGCACGAGGAGATGCCCCCCATCGACTGGCCTGCCATGGGTCGCTACGCGTACATGGCAAAATTCCGCACAAAGACAGAAATGGATCAGTTCGCAGGTTTTGTTCTGAAGTGACACATAGAAAAGAGGTTTGGAATGTATCGAGAAGAAACCAAACAGTACAGCAGCTATCTGAACCGCGACATGCATATGCTGATCCACGGGCACGCAGGCGTTCCATTCCGCAGATCCGCAGCCGGAATCCAGAGACCCCCGCGGTCACAGGCTTCAGCATGGGCGCCAATCACGCAGCCATCGCCTTCCTGCGGCGGCCGGATCTGTTCCGGGGGATGATCGCCCTGTCCGGCATCTATGATTCCAGAGAGTTCTTCGGGGATTTCATGAACAGCACCCTGTATGACAATTCGCCGGAATGCTTCCTGCCTAACATGCCAGAAGACCACCCGTATATCCACCTGTACAACCAGCGTAAGATGATCTTCTGCTGCGGACAGGGCGCCTGGGAGGAAGACGGTGTACGGACACTCCGGAATCTTTCGTCAGTATTCCAGGCCAAAGGGATCCATGCCTGGTGTGATTTCTGGGGCTATGACGTGAACCATGACTGGCCCTGGTGGTATCGGCAGATGCGATACTTTCTGCCTTTTCTATTGGATAATTAACATATCGAACACTGGTCAAGGAGGAAATAGAATCTATGTATAACGTAATGTCACCGAACGCATCGGCGTTCATCGACCACCAGGAGATCCTGGACTGTCTTGCATACGGAGAGGAGCACAAAGCTGACCGCGCTCTGATCGACCAGATCCTGGCAAAGGCCCGGGAGGGAAAGGGCGTCAGCCACTGGGAGGCGATCGTGCTCCTGAACTGCGTGCTCCCGGATAAGAACGAGGAGATCTACCAGCTTGCCGCCGAACTGAAGGAGCGATTCTACGGCAATCGGATCGTCATGTTCGCGCCGCTGTACCTGTCCAACTACTGCGTCAACGGCTGCGAGTATTGCCCCTACCATTACAAGAATAAGCACATCCGCCGGGTGAAGCTTACCCAGGATCAGATCCGCCAGGAAGTGATCGCTCTGCAGGATATGGGGCACAAGCGCCTGGCCATCGAGGCCGGCGAGGACCCGGTTAACAATCCCATCGAGTATATCCTGGAGTCCATCCAGACCATTTACAGCATTCATCACAAAAACGGAGACATCCGCCGGGTGAACGTGAACATCGCCGCGACCACCGTCGACAACTACCGGAAGCTGAAGGAGGCAGGCATCGGTACATACATCCTGTTCCAGGAGACCTACCATAAGGAAAACTACGAAGCCCTCCACCCCACCGGCCCCAAGCACGACTATGCCTACCACACGGAGGCCATGGATCGGGCCATGGACGGCGGCATCGATGACGTAGGCCTGGGTGTGCTGTTCGGACTGAACAACTACCAGTACGATTTCATCGGGCTGCTGATGCATGCGGAGCATCTGGAAGCTGCCAAAGGCTGCGGCCCCCACACCATCAGCGTCCCCCGGGTCCGCCGGGCCGATGACATCGACCCGGAGGTGTTCGACAACGGCATCAGCGATGACACCTTTGCCAAGATTGTGGCCTGCATCCGCATCGCCGTGCCCTACACCGGCATGATCGTCTCCACCAGAGAAAGCCAGGCCAGCCGGGAGCGCGTGCTCCACCTGGGCATCTCTCAGATCAGCGGCGGATCCCGCACCAGCGTGGGAGGCTATGTCGAGGAAGAACCCGAAGAAGAGAACTCCGCCCAGTTCGACGTCAGCGACCGCCGCACACTGGACGAGGTGGTCCGCTGGCTCATGGAACTGGGTTACGTCCCCAGTTTCTGCACCGCCTGCTACCGGGAAGGCCGCACCGGCGACCGCTTCATGAGCCTGCTGAAGAGCGGGCAGATCGTCAACTGCTGCCACCCCAACGCCCTGATGACTCTGAAGGAGTATCTGGAGGATTACGCCTCCCCCGCCACCCGAGCCGTAGGCGATCCTCTGATCCAGCGAGAGTTGGGCGTGATCCCAAACGAGAAGGTCCGGGCCAAGGCGACCGAATATATCACGAATATCCACGAGGGCAAGCGGGACTTCCGGTTTTAAGGAGAGGAAAATGAACGATATACCCAATGCTCAGCGGCCTCACATCGCCTTCTTCGGGCGCCGCAATGCAGGAAAATCAAGCATTGTCAACCGTGTCACCGGCCAGGCACTGGCCGTAGTCTCCCCCCAGGCAGGCACCACCACTGATCCGGTCTACAAAGCCATGGAGCTGCTGCCTGCCGGACCGGTGGTTATTATAGATACCCCAGGTTATGACGACGAAGGTTCCCTGGGGGATCTTCGTGTGGCGAAGACCCGCCAGGTGTTGGACCGCACAGATCTTGCCATCCTGGTGATCGACGGCTCTGCGGCGGAGGCCCATGCCTTGGTTCCCGCGGACAAAGCCTTGTTAGAAGCGTTCAGGGAACGGGAGATCCCTTACCTGGTCGTGTACAATAAGGAGGACTTGCAAGAGACTACGCCATCTCCCGGAGAGGGCTTTCCGGCGCCCCTGCATGTCAGCGCACTGACCGGTGATGGCATTCCCGAACTGAAGGAAAGGATCGCCGCCGCCCTGGCGGAGGCTACCGGTGCGCAACGCACTCTGGTCGCCGACCTGCTTCACCCCGGCGACCAGATCATCCTGGTGATCCCCTTGGACGAATCCGCCCCAAAGGGGCGGCTCATCCTGCCACAGCAGCAGGTGCTCCGAGAGGCATTGGAAGCGGGCGGCATCGTCGCGTGTTGCCGCCCGCCCGAGCTGGCGCGGACGATACAGACCATGTCCGCGCCGGCCCTGGTCATCACGGACAGCCAGGTGTTCCGGGAAGTAGCTGCGATCATTCCGGCGGAGATCCCTCTTACCTCCTTCTCTATTCTGATGGCCAGATACAAGGGCTTCCTGGATACAGCATTACAGGGGATCCACGCCATAGATTCCCTCCAGGATGGAGACAGGATCCTCATTGCCGAGGGCTGTACCCACCACCGACAGTGCAACGATATCGGTACAGTAAAGATCCCGCGATGGCTGCGAGAACACAGCCAGGCAGGCTTTGTGCATGAGACCGTATCGGGACGAGATTTCCCGGAGGATCTGCATTCCTACCGGCTAGTGATCCACTGCGGAGGATGCATGTTGACGGAGAGAGAGATACGCACCAGGGCGAAGCGGAGCATCGCCCAGGGAGTCCCCTTCCTCAACTACGGTCTGCTCATCGCCCACATGAACGGGATTCTACAGCGGAGCATCGCGCCTTTGGGGCGGACAATATCAACAGAAAGGAACGACAAGTATGATCGATAAAAACAGACTACTCGCTATCACCGATGGGATCATAGCCATCGCCGCCACCATCATGGTACTCCAGCTAGATATTCCCACGGAGGCCAGTTTCAGGGCCGTAGCGGCCCAATGGCCCACCATGCTGGCATACATCATCAGTTTCCTGCAGATCTTCCTGGCATGGCATGAGCACCACGACAGCATCGCCAACGCGGAGCACATCAATCACCGCATCTTCCTGATTAACTGCCTGTGGCTGTTCTTTGTGACCCTGCTGCCTTTTGCGACGGGCGTGATCGGACACTCTCTGGCACACGCGCCCTCCATGCGGCTATATATCGTGGTGCTTCTACTGGTACAGCTCTCCATCACAGTTGAGAGCAAGGCCATCGAGAAGCTGAACAACTGCCCCATCCTGGATCGGGAGGTCATCCACGTCATCCGCTACATCAGTGTTGGCGGTTATATGCTGGCAGGAGCAGGAACCTTCTACCATGCCTATCTGGGGTTTGGCATCGTCATTGCACTGACTACGACAGAGATTATCCTGATCTGCCTGTATGACCGAAAGATCAACCAGAAAGTGAAGGCGATCTTGCAAAATGGCACCGAGTAGAAAGCCGCAGACAGGTAGCGGTAGGTGCGATTTTACATTTTCTCCTTTTTCCTGTATAATGATACAAATGAAAAGGAGGGATTATTATGATTGATCTGAATATACATGCACAGGATGGGAACACCTGGTTCGGGTTGAACAACCCGGGAGCAGACCCGAAGGATGTGGATGCGGTGATCTTCGGCATCCCCTATGACGGTGGGGTTAGTTACCGCGGAGGTGCGGCCCAGGCACCGGATCTGCTGCGGGCCAACACGGACCACGCCACCCCCTGTACGGAGCAGTTGGATTATTATGCGGACTTCCGTGTTCTGGATGCAGGAAATTTTGTCGGAGAGAACAGAGAGGAGATATTCGCAGAGGTGCAAGGCTTTGTGAAGAAGCTGGTCGAACAGGGCACTCGCTTCACCATGATCGGCGGCGACCACTCGGTCACCATCCCGGTGGAAAGAGGCATCAACGCGGCGCTGAAGGAGCCCTTCGGAATCATCCATATTGATGCGCATATGGATCTGAGTTTTGAATTGGAGGGGGATCCACTGTCCCACGGCTCAACAGAGCAGCGGGCACTGGAGATGGAGAATATCACCTCCACAGAGAACCTGTATTTCATCGGAATCCGCTCTATCGAACCGGATGAGTTTCAGTTCAGCCGGGAGGCGGATCTGCAGGTTAAGACCGCCTGGGACTGCTATCATCAGGGAATCGAGGCGGTGGCAGAGGACTGCATCATGAAGATGCAGAAGTTCAGCAAGGTCTATCTCACCTTCGACATCGACGCACTGGATCCGGGGTTCGCTGGAGGCACCGGCACGCCTCAGTTCGGAGGTCTGTCCTCCCGCATGGCCATGACGCTGATGCAGAGGCTGTTTGCTGAGCTGAACATCATCGGATTCGACATTGTGGAAATCGCCCCTCCTCTGGATGACTCTCTGGCCTCCATGTACGCCGGTCGCAAACTGCTGACCGAGGGCTGGGGCGCATGGGCGAGAAATCTGGGGAAGCTGGTCTCCTTCCGCTGATATTCCGCAATATGTAAAAAACGACGCGTCCTTCTGGAATCATTTCCAAGAGGCGCGTCGTTTAAATTGTGCATGAGGAATATTCGATTTTTCAATAATATCCTCTGGGCATCGCTCCCGTCCTTGCAAACTTGTTGTTGGTATCCTGGAAGATGGCCAGATCAATGATGGACAGGCCGAAGACCCACAGGATGATGGTGACGATACACATCGTCTGGTCAGGGGCGGTCCCGAACCACTGCTGCTGCAGTTCGTCCTGCTTCTTTGCGATGACATAGGCCCAGTAAATACCGAACAGCCCGCAGGTCACGATTGTCAACAGGATGACAAGTCCTCCATCCATCATGGTGCCATCCTGCGATACGTGCTTCACATCCTCGTTGATACAGTAGAGCCAATAAAACGAGAATAGCCCGCAGGTCACGATCGTCAGAATGATATAGAGTGCGATACTTCTTTCTTGTATGTACATAGTCTGTCTCCTTTTAGAGTTAGTCTTTCCATCTAGGATACCGCATAATCCGGCATTCGTCAATATGTCATTGGGGCCAGCCATTCTCATATCCTCACGGCTGTATTTCCGGCCACAGAAATTCTGAAAAAACGAGACTGCCAATGAATGGCAGTCCCGTTTGTGTGACAATATTATGTTGAGCGGACTATGCTCTTGTGGAAGCGTCATACAGAGCTTCTGCGTTGTCCCACTCCTCGATGATCTCAGGGATCACCTTGTACAGGTCACCGACGATACCGAAGTCAGCAACTTCGAAGATCGGAGCATCCGGATCCTTGTTGATGGCAACGATGCAATCGGAGGTCTGCATACCAGCCAGATGCTGGATAGCGCCGGAGATTCCGCAAGCGAAGTAGATCTTCGGCTTAACGGTGGTACCAGTCTGTCCAACCTGATGGGAGTGATCGATCCAGCCAGCGTCAACAGCTGCACGGGAGGAACCAACCACGCCGCCAACCTTGTCAGCGAACTTCTTGATCAGTTCGAAACCGGAAGGATCGCCCAGTCCACGTCCGCCGGAGCAGATGATATCAGCATCAGTCAGGGAAACCATTTCCTTAGCGGACTTGACAACGTCCTTGATGGTGATGTGGATATCGTCCTCAGAAACGGTAGTCTTCACATCGATGACCTCACCGGTAGCACCCTCAACAGGCTCTCTCTTCTGCATTACGCCAGGACGTACGGTGGACATCTGCGGTCTGGTTCTCGGGCAGATGATGGTAGCCATCAGGTTTCCGCCGAATGCCGGACGGGTCTGCTTGATGCCGGTGGAAGGATCATCTGGATCCAGTGTGGAAGTATCCAGAGTGGTGTTCTTCTTGGCAAACTCGATGTAGCTGGAAACTCTTACGTCCAGTCTGGTGCAGTCAGCGGTCAGACCGGTGTTGCAGCGAGCAGCGATTCTCGGAGCGAAGTCTCTTCCGATGTGGGTAGCACCGTAGAGAACGATCTCCGGCTTGTACTCGTCGATGGCTTCCTTCAGAGCATAGGTGTATGCGTCTGTGGTGTAGTGCTGCAGAACCGGGCTGGCAATCTTGTAGACCTTCTCTGCGCCGTATGCGAAGCACTCGTCAACCAGCGGAGTGATGTCTTCTTCGGAACCCAGCAGAACTGCACAAACCTGCGTATCCTCGCTGATTTCCTTGGCCAGTCTATAGCCCTCACCGATGAGCTCCAGAGCAACGTTCATCAGCTTGCCGTCTCTCTGCTCTGCGAACACCCAAACGTGCTTGTAGTCATCCAGGTCAGCCTGAACTTCGATCTTCTTCTCTTCGATCGCACCGAACTTACATGCGGTCAGGCACTGGTTACAGAAGTCGCAGCTAGGTCCGATTGCAGCAACCTTGCCGAGCTTGTTTCCATCATATGGTTCGAAATAAAATGCGTCCTTCGGGCAGCTCTTGAAGCACTGTCCGCAACCGATACATTTTTCTTTGATAATGTTAATAGCCATTTATATTTCCTCCTCCAAATTAGATTGCATGCTTACCCTTGAGCTTGATCAGCAGATTCTTAGCCTGTTCGTTCTCAGTGTCGCCCTCGATCTTGACGCCCGGCTGCTTCGGAGCAGGAGTGAAGGATCTGAATACGTTTGTCGGGGATGCTTCCAGACCAACCTTAGTCAGGTCAACCTCGATGTCCTTGGCGTTCCAGGTCTTCATGTTCTTCTCACCATAGATGCCGTTCACGCTCATGTATCTCGGAGTGTTCAGTTCTTTAATGGTGGTCAGCAGGCAAGGCAGCTGAACCTCGATCAGTTCATAACCATCCTCGAGCTGTCTCTTAACGGTAACGGACTTTCTGTCCTCAGCCAGTTCGAATTCCTCAACGTAGGAAACCTGAGGCAGTCCCAGCTTCTCAGCCAGCTGCGGTCCAACCTGAGCGGTATCTCCATCGATAGCCTGTCTTCCGGTGAACAGCAGGTCGAAATCTCCGTTGTCCTTGACCCATCTGCGTACAGCTGCTTCCAGTGTGTTGGAGGTAGCCCATGTATCGGATCCGCCAACTGCTCTGTCGGATACCAGGATACCCTCGTCAGCGCCCTTAGCGATGCACTCGAACAGCAGATCGTTAGCCTGCGGCGGTCCCATGGAGATAACGGTAATGGTTGTATCTGGATATTTATCTTTGATCTTCAATGCTTCTTCCAGAGCGTTAGCATCGTCATTGTTCAGGATGCTTGGTACACCGTCTCTGATCAGGGTTCCGGTCTTCGGATTGATCTTGATTACGTTTGTATCAGGTACCTGCTTTGCGCATACGATAATCTTGAATGCCATTTCTAATTCCTCCTATTTATCTTTATTTGAAAGTATTAGCTGCGATTACGAGTTTCTGAACTTCAGAGGTACCCTCATAGATCTCAGTGATCTTGGCGTCTCTCATCATTCTCTCAACCGGATAATCACAGGTGTATCCATATCCGCCGTGGAACTGGACGCACTTAGTCGTTACCTTCATTGCAGTCTCAGCAGCAAACAGCTTAGCCATGGCAGCGGCCTCACCGTAAGGCTTGTGAGCATCCTCGAGGAACGCAGCTCTGTAAACCAGGAGTCTTGCAGCTTCGATTCTTGTCTTCAGATCAGCCATCTCGAACTGGAGTGCCTGCATCTGGGACAGTCTCTTTCCGAACTGCTTTCTGGCCTTCATGTAGTCAACGGTAACATCGAATGCACCCTGTGCGATACCCAGAGCCTGGGAAGCGATTCCGATACGTCCGCCGTCCAGTGTGGACAGGGCTACCTTGAATCCGTCACCAACTTCTCCCAGCAGTCTGTCCTTAGGAATTCTGCAGTTCTGGAAGATCAGCTCTGTGGTGGAGGAGGCGTGGATTCCCATCTTGTCCTCGGTCTTACCGATGGAGAATCCCGGATCACCCTTCTCTACGATGAAGGAACTGATTCCGCCGTGTGTACCCTTCTTCTTGTCGGTCATAGCCATGACTACGAAAGTGTCTGCATAGCCACCGTTGGTGATGAACACCTTGGCTCCATCCAGAACCCACTCATCGCCGTCCAGGACCGCTCTTGTCTGCTGTCCACCAGCATCGGTTCCTGCGTTAGGCTCGGTCAGACCGAAAGCACCAAGCTTACGACCCTTCAGCAGGTCAGGCAGGTACTTCATCTTCTGCTCTTCTGTACCGTAAGCGTAGATCGGCCAGCAGCAGAGGGATGTATGTGCGGAAACGATAACCGCTGTAGATGCACATACTCTAGCCAGTTCTTCCACGGTGATCGCATAGGAGATCTCGTCTCCGCCAGCTCCGCCGTACTTGGTTGGGAACGGGATACCCATCATGCCGAGCTCTGCCATCTTGGCAACAGTCTCTTCAGGGAATCTGTGCTCTTTGTCGATGTCAGCAGCCAATGGCTCAACTTCGGTCTCGGCGAAGTCTCTTACCATTTTCCTTACGAATTCCTGTTCCTTCGTCTGTAGAAAGTTCATGTAAATGCCTCCTTAGATTATAATAACGGTCCCTCTCCCGAGGGAGGTTTTTAACCGTCTGACGTTAGCTGATGCGGATGCCCTGTGAAAGTTATATTTTTCACAAACACAAATCCACACCATATTTATTTAACCATACTTGTATACTTTTTGCAAGTAATAAATGGTGTTTTTTCAGTGTGGCTTTATACGAAAAGAAGGTGATTCGGAATCGAATCACCTTCTTTTGGTATACATCTTACTGTACTTCGATCTGAATGGTCTCCTGAGACTCTACCGCGGCCTTCACCAGCCCCTCTACATCCAGTTTCGACTCGGATGCCTCGATCTGTGCAAGCCTGGGCTTGGTAGTGGGATGTTTGGGCAGGAACACAGTACAGCAATCCTCATAAGGTTCGATGGACTTCTCATAAGTACCGATCTCCTGGGCTTTGTCCATGATGTCCACCTTGTCCATGGCGATCAACGGCCGCATCACCGGCATCTGTACACAGGCATCGGTCACCACCAACGCTTCCGCGGTCTGGCTGGCAACCTGTCCCAGGTTTTCGCCGGTGATCAACATCATACAACCGGCTTTTCGGGCGATCTCCTGAGCGATGCGCATCATGAAACGACGTACCAAGATCGTAGTCTCCTCTTCCGGACAGTTCTTCACGATTTCCTCCTGGATCGGCAGCAGGTTGATGACATGCATCTTGAATCTCCCTGTATAGCCAGCCACGATCCCGGCCAGTTCCTCCACCTTCTGCTGGGCGCGCTGGCTGGTATAGGGATAGCTGTGAAAATGGACTGCCTCGATAAGCATCCCTCGCTTGGCCATCATCCACGCTGCCACAGGGCTATCAATCCCACCGGACAAAAGAACCATTCCCTTTCCGTTGGTACCAAGAGGAAGTCCTCCGAATCCGGAGATCTTCTGATCATAAATGTACGTCCGATCCGGCCGCAAATCTACGAACAGCCTGCAGTCCGGCTCATGTACGTCCACCGAAAGCACCTTGCAGCCGATAAGCACCTTGGCTCCGATGATTCTGGCGATATCCGGGGATTTCACCGGGAATCGCTTGTCAGCTCGTTTGGCCTCTACCTTGAAGGTCTTGATGCCCCTCTCCTCGATCTGCTTCAGCATGAACCGTACGGCCTCTTCTCCGATGGCGTCCAGGTCGCTAGGAGCTTCCACCGCCGGGCTGATGGACGCGACTCCGAAGACCTTGCTGATCTCCCGGATCAGATCCTGCTCCTGATGCTTCCTGGGACTTCTCACGAAAATGAGTCCCTCGTGGCGCTTCACATCCACCCCATCAAATCCTTTCAGGTTCCGGCGGATCCGTTCTACCAGCGTCTTTTCAAAATATGGCTTGTTCATCCCCTTCAACGCTACCTCGCCGCAGCGCACGATGAGAATATTCTGTTCGTTCATAGCACTTCTCCTCTATCAGCGAAAGCTGCCCAGCAGCCTGAACCGCTCCACTGCCTGCTTCACCTTCTCGATCACCACGTCCATCTCCTGGATCGTGTTGTCTCTGGACAGACTGAATCTGATCGCACCCTCGATCTCCTTGTCTGAAAGCCCCATAGCCTTCAGCACATGACTCCTTCCCTTCTTGTTCGAGGAGCAGGCGGAACCGGTGGACACGTAGATCCCCTCTCCCTCCAGTGTGTGGAGGATCACCTCTCCTCTGGTCCCCAGGAAGGAGACATTCAACACCGATGCGGCGCATTCCTTCGGATCCTCCGGACTGTTGACGCGGATGTCCCCAATGCTTTCTCTGAGGCCGTCCAGCAGATACTGTCTGACGCGATACATCCCCGCCAGCTCGCTGCCGTCGCGAACAGCCTCACAGGTTGCCAGTTCCTCTCTGGTCAGTTTGACCGCTTCTCCGAGACCGACGATCCCCGGAACATTCTCCGTTCCTGACCGGCGGTCCTTCTCCTGTCCCCCGCCGACGATATAGGCCGGCAGATTGACTCCCTTCCTGACCCAAAGCGCGCCAATACCCTTTGGTCCGTGGATCTTGTGCCCGCTGATGGTGATGAAGTCCGCACCGGTGTTCCCCAGATCGATCTTCCCCAGCGCCTGTACGGCGTCCGTGTGGAACAAAGCTTTGTGCCTGTGGCAAAGATCCGCCACCTCTCTCACCGGGAATATGGTCCCGATCTCGTTGTTTACCGCCATCATGGAGACCAGCACTGTCTCCTCATCCAGTTCCGCAGCGAGTTGCTCCATGTCTGGACGGCATTTCTCATCTACCTTCAGATAAACCACCTGGGCACCTGCCTGCTCCTGCCGACGGCAGGCTTCCAGCACAGCCGGATGCTCGGCCTCTGTAGTGATCAGCTTATGCCCCCGGTGTCTGCCGGATCTCATGGCGCCGTCGATCACCGTATTGTCTCCCTCTGTACCTCCGGAATTAAATACGATCTCTTCCGGGCGGGCTCCCAAAGCAGAAGCCATCTCCCTGCGTGCCTCAGTCACGAGGTTCTGCGCCGTAAGCCCCAGGGTGTGCAGGGAGGAAGGGTTGCCGAAATCCTCCCGCATGGCGTGCAGCATCTTCTCTGTCACGCGGTCATCCTGTCTGGTCGTAGCACTGTTATCCAAATAGATCATAAGGTTCCTCTGTTACACATCAGGCCGCAACCTTGCGGCAGCGGCCTATAAAAATAGTTATTTCGCATAATCAACTGCACGGGTCTCCCGGACAACATTGACCTTGATCTGGCCCGGGTACTCCAGCTCGGACTCGATCCTCTTGGAGATATCTCTGGCAAGCAGAGCGATCTCATCGTCCTTGACCTCTTCTGGCTTGGCGATGATGCGGATCTCTCTTCCGGCCTGGATGGCATAGGACTTGTCCACACCAGGTGTGGTGTTGGCGATCTCCTCCAGCTTCTCCAGTCGCTTGATATAGACATCCAGAGTCTCTCTCCTGGCACCAGGTCTGGCGGCGGAAAGTGCGTCAGCTGCGGCAATCAGGACGGCTTCCTGTGTCTTGGGGTCGTAATCCCCGTGGTGAGCAGCTACGCCGTTGATCACGGCCTCGGACTCCTTGTATTTCTTCAGTATCTGGATACCGATATCCACGTGGGTCCCCTCGTACTCATGATCCAGAGCCTTGCCGATGTCGTGGAGCAGTCCGGCTCTCTTGGCCAGTTTCACATCGAAACCAAGTTCTCCGGCCATCAGACCTGCCAGATGGCTGACCTCGATCGAATGCTTAAGGACATTCTGCCCATAGGAAGTTCTGTAGTGAAGCCTTCCAAGAAGCTTGACCAGCTCAGGATGCAGATTGTGGATGCCAGCCTCAAAGGTGGCCTGCTCACCCTCAGCGCGGATAGTCTGGTTGACTTCCTTCTGGGCCTTCTGGATCATCTCCTCGATCTTGGCAGGATGGATCCGTCCGTCCACGATGAGTTTCTCCAGGGCGATTCTGGCGACTTCTCTTCTCACGGGGTCAAAACCGGACACGATGACCGCTTCCGGAGTATCATCGATGATCAGATCTACACCGGTCAGGGTCTCAATAGTGCGAATGTTCCGCCCTTCACGTCCAATAATGCGCCCTTTCATGTCATCACTGGGCAGGTTGACAACGGACAAGGTGCTCTCCGCCACATGATCTGCCGCACAGCGCTGGATGGCGCCGGTGATGATCTCCTTGGCGGTCTTGTCAGCCTCATCCTTGGCCTTGGTTTCGATTTCCTTGATCAGCTGGGACGCCTCCTTGCGGCAGTCCTTCTCGATATCCTCCAGCAGAAGGGCCTTCGCCTCGTCTGCAGTGTACCCGGAGATCTTCTCCAGTTCAGCAATCTGTCTATCCAGGGTTTTCTCAAGCTCGTTCTTCTTGCGCACGATGTCCTTCTCGTGCTGGGATATGCGTTCTTCTTTCTTCTCGATGCTCTCGAGTTTCTTGTCGACAGCTTCCTCCTTCTGGACCAGTCTTCTCTCGGAACGCTGGACCTCGGCTCTCCGCTCTCTAACTTCCTTCTCAACCTCGCTGCGCATCCTATGCGCTTCTTCCTTTGCTTCTAGTTGTCTTTCTTTCTTTATCGTTTCGGATCTGTTTTCCGCGTCCAGGATGAGGTTCCTGGCCTTCTGCTCGGCGCTGCCGATTGTCTTTTCGCCAATATTCTTCCTGAGTATATATCCAATCAATATTCCTAAGAGAATGGCTACGATCCCGACGATAACAGTAATCAGAGACATAAAAGCACCTCCTTTTCTGTTCGTATTGTCAATTGTCAAATATATAAAGAACGTTTCTGCTTGTGTGTATCTAACCCTTAAATATCCACATCCTTTATATTATAGTTGTTGGAGAGCATTCATGTCAAGAAGAAATGCGGGCTCTTCCCGTAAATCTACAAAAAAGAGCTGCATGCGCAGCTCCGTCATTTATTCCTTCTCTCTGTTGCGTAATCTCCTTGCGATCTCGTGGAAATTCTCCGAGATATAGGAGTCCTTCTTGAGGACGATAGGCTCCCCCAGATTGGTGGAGATGTTGATGTTCATATCGAACTGTATGATCCCCAGCAGTTCGGCTTTCATTATATTGCCGATCACCCTGAGCTTGGGGATGTATCCGGCGTTCATCATCTCGGCGATCAGCTTGTTCAGCACCAGATAACGGCGCTTGATTCCCAGCCTGCGCAGTTCCCGGTCAAGGGTATCCGCATCCCGCAGCGCTGCATACTCTGGCGTGGAAACGATGATGGCCGCGTCTGCTCCTGCGGAGGCCAGCACGAGCCCATCGTCGATCCCTGCGGGAGAGTCCACGATCACGTAGTCGAACTGCTGCTTCAGTCTCTCGCAGAGTACTTTCACATGTAACGGCGTGATGCTTCCGTTATCCCGCTCCGGACACGCTCCGATGATATACAGGTTGTCAAAACGGCGGTCTCTGACCAACGCCTGCTTGATATGGCAGACACCCGTCATCACATCAAACACGTCAAACACAACGTTGTTCTCCAACCCGAAATAGAGATCCAGATTACGAAGGCCCATATCCATATCGACCACGACGACCTTATATCCCATCTGAGCATAAGACGCCCCGAGATTGGCAGCAAACATGGTCTTTCCGGTTCCACCCTTTCCCGAAGCTACTAGATATACTTTGCTCATCATTTCCTCCTAGGAATCAACTGGCCACTGTGATCAGATGCATCTCCCGGAAACTGCAGTATACGCCGTCTCCGATGATGATGTGATCCAGGACATCTATGCCTAACAATTCTCCCCCTCTGACGAGCCTCTCTGTCGTCGTGATATCCTCGCTGCTGGGATTGGGATCTCCACTTGGATGATTATGTACCAGGATGACCGCCGCAGCGCTCTTCCTGATCGCGTTTCCAAACACCTCCCGCGGGTGAACGACCGTGCTGGACAACTCTCCCACAGAGACGCTGTCCACTGACATCACCTGTCCCTTCGTATTGATCAAAACCGTCCGAAAGTGCTCTTTCCTTGCGTAACGAAGCTCTTCCATGAACATACAGGCCACGTCCCCTGCAGACTCCAGATAATCCCCTCTGGCACTTCTGCTCGTGGCCATTCTCTTACCCAACTCGATCGCTGCTATGATACGGCAGGCTTTGGCTTCTCCGATCCCTCTGATCGCAGTCAGATCCTCCAACTCCACGGCCCCCAGGTCACGGATCCCATGGTCACAGACCGCCAGCACCTCCTCCGCCAGATGGATCGATGATCGTTCCCTGGTTCCGGTGTGGATGATCAATGCCAGAAGCTCTGTGTTCGTCAGACTACCTACCCCCTGCGCAACAGCTTTTTCAATTGGTCTTTCCTTCTCAGGCAATGACTTGATTCGCATATCTCCTCCATCATTCCTGACACCCCTATAGCATGGAAACATGCCGATGAAAAACCAATATATATTATACCACCCTATCGTAGATGAAGTCAACTACCTCATCGATAGACATGTGGGTGCTGTCCACCTCGATGGCGTCCTCTGCCTTCCTTAGAGGATTCAGCACTCTGGTCATGTCGTTATGGTCTCTCTGCCGGATATCCTCCAGTATTTCCTCGTACACGACTTCCTGCCCACGCTCTACCAGTTCCTTATAACGCCGGTCCGCGCGCTCTTCTGCAGTTGCCGTCAGGTAGAACTTGTACTGCGCATCCGGGAACACGTTGGTACCGATATCGCGGCCGTCCATGATCACACTCTTCCGATGCCCGATCTCCCGCTGCGCCTGGACCAGACTGGCCCGCACCGGGGGAAGAGCGGAATAGATGGAGGCCGCCTCGGAAATCTCCGGCGTTCTGATCTTGCTCTCCACTTCTGTGCCATCCACGGTGATGACTCCCTGATCGAAATCGATGACGGTGTCTTTCAGCACAGCCTCGATGCGCTCCCCTTCTTCAGGGCCGATCCCTTCACTGGTCATCTTGTAGGCTACCGCACGGTACATAGCTCCTGTATCCACATATTCGATTCCGAGTTTCTTCGCGACTTTCCTGGCAATGGTGCTCTTTCCGGCGCCACTGGGGCCATCTACCGCGATTCTGATGATCTTGTTCATAGTTTCACCTTCTTAATTCTTCTTGGTTGCAAGCAGTTCCTCGATTTCCTTGATGAAAGTATTGGCATCGGTAAACTGTCTGTATACAGATGCGAATCGGACGTAGGCGACCTCGTCGATCTTCTTCAGTTCATCCATAACCAGTTCACCGATAAAATCGCTTTTCACTTCTTTCTCCATGAGGTTGTTCAACCCTCGCTCTATGTTCGCTGTGATCTGCTCAATCTCCGCAAGGGAGACAGGCCGTTTCTCACAGGCGCGGATAATCCCGTTGATCACCTTGTTTCGGTCAAACGCCTCACGGCGTCCGTCTTTCTTGATGATCATGATGATGGATTCCTCTACCTTCTCATAGGTGGTGAACCGTTTGCCACAGTGTTCGCAACCTCTTCGCCTTCTGATGGCATGACCGTCCTCCGTCGGTCTGGAATCGATCACCCTGGTATCATCGCTGTCACAATACGGACACTTCATCTCTGCCTCCTTATGCTCTTCTCATAGTGATTCATTCTTATTTTACTACAAAAAACAATTCCGTGCCACAAGAAAAACGGGGAAGGAAACCCCTCCCCGCACATGTTGCTCAAGTATCTGTCTCGCTGCGATTCTGTTTCTAGTCTTTCTTCGAATCCTTGTCTGCAGCGGCTTTCACCTTGCCGTTATCCAAGATGAACTGTTCCACCTTCTCGAGCAGGAAGCTGGATCCAAAGTCATTGGCTTTCGCGTACTCCTCGATAGACTGATTGTACTGTTGCTGGAACTGCTCCTTGGTGAATCCTGCCTGCTTCAGCAATTCGTCCAATCTGTTCTTATATTCCTTGCTGCTGACTTCCAGATCCTCCTTCTCAGCGATGGCATGCATGGTCAGCTTCTGGGCGACGACTGTCTTAGCATACTCCTTGGTCTGTTTGTTGAAATCCTTCTCGGACATCTGCATATACTGCTTCAGGAAGTCCTTCCATGTAGCCCCATAACTCTTGGCCATGTCCTTGTATTTCTTGATGAACTGTTCCTCCTCATAGGCCAGCTGCTTCTTCGGGTACTTCTTGACCTTGGAGGAAGCCACCACCTGGGACCACAGGGTCTGCTTGACACCGTCTTCTGCAGACTCTGTCTTCTGTTTCTCCAGGTCCTTCTTGACGGAGGCCTCGTACTCTTCCAGTGTCTTGCTGTTGCTGTTCTCCTTCACAAAATCGAGATTATACTTAGGAGTGCTCTTGACCTGTTTGGACTTGATCGTCACGTCAAACACGACCTTCTTGCCGGCTACGTCCTCATTCTGGTAATCCTTGGGGAACTTTAGGTTGAGGGTGACCTTGTCGCCGACCTTCTTGCCGATCAGTCCATCTATGAATCCGTCGATCATCTGGGTCTCTCCGATGGTGATGGTGCTGTTCTCCGCACTGCCGCCGGCAAATGTCTTTCCGTCGATCTTGCCTACATAGGAGATAGTGATGGTATCCCCGTCCTTGACAGTGCCGCTGGTCTCATCCTTGGTCTCTGTCTTCGCCTCCAGACGGTTGTTGATCTCCTCCTTGACCTCCTTGTCGGAAACGGAGACGCTGATCTTGTCGTATTCCAGTCCCTTATAGTTCCCGAGCTTGATATACTTGTCGTAATCAAGACGATAGGACGATGTAAAGAGTCCAAATACGTCAAAGACGAATATCAGCAATAACGCCAATATCACCACGATCACAGCCGCGGATGATATTCCGATGATCAGTTTCTTTTTCTTAGTCATATCCTTATATCCTCGCTTTTATCATGATCGCAGGCACAAAGCCTGCCGCTGTGTACCATTCTAACACCATACACACCACTTTTCAAACGATAAAACATTTTTTCACAAAAATATCACATACCACTTGCATTCATACAAAAAATGTTATAAAATTAAATCGTCAAAAGGTGTGGAGAAATCCCCCTTTTGAACGTTCTTTCTTAATTAAATAAATATCGCAACCAAAAGACCTTGTTTCTCGTAAACGAGGGCTTTTGGTTTTTTGGGCATTCTCTCCAGCTACACCTGGCGTGAGAATGCACGAAAAAAGAGGCTGTTCAACAGCCCCTCTCCATATGCTCTATAACCTCTCTGAATCCAAAATCCAGACTCCTTCCATCGTGGCAGTCGCTGGAAAGAATCACCGGACATCCCAGTCTGCTGATCTCTTCCAGAATGAAATCCGCCGGATATGGCCTGTCCCTGTAACCACGGGCCATGCCTCCGGTATTGATCTCAAAGATCGGCCTGTCCTTTGCCAGAGCCGCCACAGCCCTCAGGGCAGCTTTTTTGTATCTGGTACTGTTCTCATCAAAGAAACGATTGTCGTGATTGAACTTGGTCACCAGATCCAGGTGCCCGATAATATCCGCCCCGGTCTTCCGACGTACATCGCCCACCAGTGCATAATAATCCTCCACCATGGCCATCCAGTCACCGCCGTAGTGCTTCTCTACACCTTCGGCAAGTATCTCGGGCGTGTCATCCACACAGATGAATACCCCGTTCTTCTGCACGTAATGGACCGAGCCGATTACATAATCGTATGTATATCCATTCGGTCCTCCGAAATAGTCTCGCTCGATGCCGCGATGAATCTCCATCACTCCCTGGTAGAGTGACTTCAGTTCCTCGATCTCAAGGTTGTATTGCTTTGTGCTCTCGGGACTCATGCAGGCATCCAGATCATGGGGCGCATACTCGTGCCCGCTGAAACCCAGCATCCGAAATCCAAGCTTCCGCGCTTCCACTGCGATCTCCGCCGGCGTTCCCTTCCCGTCACAGTAACAGGTGTGGGTGTGCAGGTTGTAATCGCAGTCCCGGTTCAGGATCTTCATTTTGTCATTTTCTCCTGTTTAACCTTGTGGTCGATGATGTGACGGGATTCCAGTTCGCTGCGGATATCCTCCACGCTAATCCCCATCTGCACCATCAACACCATCACATGATAAGCCAGATCCGCGATCTCATAGACCGTCTCGTCTCGATCCTCCGCCTTGCCTGCGATGACCACCTCTGTGGATTCCTCGCCGATCTTCTTCAGGATCTTGTCGATCCCTTTCTCGAAGAGGTAGGAAGTATAGGATCCCTCTGGCATTTTCTCCTTTCGGTCCTGCAACATCTCGTACAGCGTCTCCAGGTCAAACCGATCTGCGGGCACATCCACCTCGCCCACCACCGGGAACTCAAAGCAGGAATCCGTTCCAAGATGACAGGCAGGACCATCTTTCTCCACCAGCACCGTCAGCGCATCTCTGTCACAGTCTGCAATGATACTCACCACATGCTGGTAGTTACCGGAGGTCTCTCCCTTTCGCCACAGTTCCTGCCGGGACCTTGACCAGAAGCAGGTCTTCTTCTCCTTCAGGGTAATCGCAAGGCTCTCGCGATTCATATATGCCAAAGTGAGCACTCGCTTGCTGTGTACGTCCTGGACGATGGCAGGGATCAGTCCCCGGTCATCAAATTTCAGTTCCTCTATATTGATCATCTTCTAACATTCACTCCTTCTGCCGCCAACTCTCTCTTCAGGTCCGGAATCGCCACCTCTCCGAAGTGGAAGATGGAAGCGGCCAATCCCGCGTCGATATCCGGAATCTCGCGAAACAGTTCCTTGAAATCTTCGATGGAGCCTGCTCCACCAGAGGCAATGACCGGCACCTTCACCACATCACACACCGCCTTCAGCATCTCGATATCGAATCCGCGCTTGACACCATCGGTATCGATGCTGTTCACCACGATCTCCCCGGCACCGTTTGCTTCTCCCCGTCGAATCCACTCGATGGCATCGATGCCGGTGTTCTCCCTGCCGCCCTTGGCGAACACGGTAAACCGACCATCCACCCTCTTCACATCCACGGACAGAACGACACACTGATCACCGTAGCGTTTGGCTGCCCTTCCAATCAGTTCCGGATCCCGAATGGCTCCGGAATTGACGGAAACCTTGTCCGCGCCGCACTTCAGCACCCGGTCAAAATCCTCTAATGTGTTGATCCCGCCTCCTACTGTCAAGGGGATAAAGATGGTAGAGGCCACCTCGGTGAGGATCTCTGTAAAGAGTTTGCGTCCTTCACTGGAGGCGGTGATGTCGTAGAACACCAGCTCATCCGCCCCATTATCGCTGTAATACTTCCCAAGCTCTACAGGCGAAGATACGTCCTGGAGCCCCTCAAAATTCACGCCCTTGACCACACGTCCATCACGCACGTCAAGACACGGTATGATTCTCTTCGTGATCATATCTAATCCTTATATCTCTCTATGACTTCTGCCAGATCCAGTGCTCCTGTGTAGAGCGCCTTGCCGATGATCGCACCCGGCACGCCGATCTCTGCGATCCGATCCAGATCCTCCAGTGAGGAGATCCCCCCGGATGCGATGATATCCACATAACCACCGTACTCCTCCACCAGTTTCCGGTAGAGCTCCACGTTGGTTCCTTCCATGGCGCCATCTTTGGCAATATCCGTACAGATAATCGTTCTGACCCCTTCATCGATCAGGTTGCTGAACATCTCGTCCGTAGTGGTGTCTGTTACGTTGGTCCAACCCTCGATGGCCACCTTGCCATCAGCGATATCAACGCCCACCGCAACGTTTTTGCCGTGCTTACGGATCATTCTGGAAGTGAATTCAGGATCCTTGATGGCCATAGTCCCGATGATGACACGCAGGGCGCCGATCTGTGCATAATCAACGACGATTTCCTCGTTTCTGATGCCTCCGCCGATCTCAACCTTCAGATCTGTTCCCTCGATGATGTCCCTGACTGCCGCAAAGTTGGGAGTGTTTCCGTCAATTGCGCCATCCAGATCCACCACGTGCAAATACTCCGCACCGGCTTCCTGGAATTCCTCCGCCACCTCCAGTGGATCCTCTGCGTACACAGTCATCTTGTTGTAATCGCCTTTCAGCAGTCTTACGACCTGTCCGTCCTTCAGGTCAATCGCCGGAAAAATCTTCATCGTTATCCTCCCATCTCACAAAATGCTTTCAGGATCTTCTGCCCCACCACACTGCTCTTCTCAGGGTGGAACTGAACACCAAAAACATTACCATGTTGGACCGCTGCTGTCAACTCCGCACCGTATTCTGTGGTAGCGATCGTCGATGCCTCACACTCCGTCCCATAGAACGAGTGGACAAAGTACACGTGGCTCCCCTCTTCCACATACCGGAAAAGCGGGCTCTTCTCCTTATCCTTTGGGAAATGGAGCTCGTTCCATCCGATGTGTGGGACCTTGTAGTTCTCCGGTACGACAGGCACCATGGAGACCACCTTGCCCTTCACAAGCCCAAGACCCGGGGTCACCCCGTACTCATGGCTCTCCTCGAATAACAGTTGCATTCCCAGACAGATCCCCAGAAGAGGAGTCCCCTGCCTGCACTTCTCGAGAAGGACCTCCTCCAGACCTGACTCCTTCAGTTTCCGAGCAGCATCCGCAAACGCGCCTACTCCCGGCAGAATGATCTTATCTGCCTCTCGGAGCCTGGCCGGATCACTGACCAGTTCCACCTCCTCGTGGATCGCCCGCAGAGAACTGGACAGGGAAAAGATATTACCCACGCCGTAATCCACTATCGCTATCATTATATCACACCTTTCGTCGATGGTATTTGGTTTTTGAATTGTTCATCAATTGCAACCGCCTGACCCATGGCTCGTCCAAACGCCTTGAACATCCCCTCGATGATGTGATGGGTGTTCTCTCCTGCCAGTTGCTTGAAATGCAGGGTCACCCCGGCATTGCGCACAAACCCCAGGAAGAACTCCTTCACCAGTTCGGTGTCCAAATCCCCCACCTTCTCCGTTGGAATCTGTACGTCAAACCCCAGGTAGTCTCTACCGGAAATATCCACCGCGCAGATCATCAGGGTCTCATCCATAGGGAGCACGATATCGCCGTAGCGGCGGATGCCACGCTTGTCTCCCATCGCCTGTGTGAACGCGCGCCCCAGCGCGATTCCCACATCCTCCACGGTGTGGTGGTAATCCACGTGGGTGTCTCCCTGGCAACGGATCGCCAGATCAAACCTGCCGTGTCTTGTGAAGAGCTCCAGCATGTGGTTCAGGAATCCGCATCCCGTGTCCACATCGTATTTCCCCTCACCATCCAGTTCCAGCATGAGCTTGATCTGTGTTTCCGCGGTCGCCCGCTCTATCTTTCCCCGTCTCATACCCACTCCTTTCCGAGGATCTCCTCAATGCCCGCAAAGAGGATCTCCATTTCCTCATCAGTACCTATTGTGATTCTATTGTACTCACTGATGGCCGGATTGTCAAAGTGTCTTATGAGTATATGACGATCTTTCAGTTTCTCATAGAGTTCCTTCCCGCCGATCCTATCTGTGCTTACGAACAGGAAGTTAGAAACCGAGGGGATCACACGAAATCCCAGTTCCGAAAGCCGCGCAGCCGCCCTCTCACGGGTCTCCTGGATCTTTCGGCAGTTCTCCTGATAATAGGACTCCTCGGACAAAGCCGCACACCCCGCTGCTGCCGACACGGTATTGACATTGTAAGGGTTGGTGGAGTATTTGATGGTTTCCAGATCTGCGATCAGAGAGGCCGCCGCAATGGCATACCCCAGCCGAGCTCCCGCCAGACTTCTGGATTTAGAGAAGGTCTGGACCACCAGAAGGTTCTCGTATTCTTTTGTGAGAGGGACGCAGGAGACTCCGCCAAAATCAATGTAGGCTTCATCGATGACCACCACCTGATCCGGATTCTCTTCCAGGATCTCCCGGATCTGCTCAAGCTCCAGAGGAATGCCCGTCGGAGCATTGGGGTTGGCGATGACGACCAGCGCATCGTTCCCCGCGTACTCCGCAGGATCAATGGAGAAATCTTCCTTCAGCGGGATCCTGTGTTCCGCAAGACCGTGCAACTGGGAGAATACCGGATAGAATCCATAGGAGATCGCCGGGTATTTCACCCCCTGCTCTCCGAAGGCCATGAACGCGAAGTTCAGGATATCATCGGATCCGTTGGATACGAACACGTTGCTTCGCGATGTGTCGTAACGTTCTGCCAGAGCATCCTTCAAAGCGGTAGCATCCGGATCACAGTAGAGCCGCAGGCTCCTGGCTCGTTGGGCATCCTGTACAGCCTCCACGGTCCTGGGACCAGGCGGGTAAGGTGACTCGTTGGTGTTCAGTTTGGTATAGACCGTATCCTTGGGCTGCTCTCCTGGTGTATACGCATCCAGAGCCAAAAAACGGCTGTGAAGGAATCTACTCATGGTTTCCTCCTTCCACTGCGCTGGCCAGGGCATCCCGGATAGACTCGATGGCCTTGGTCTTGAAGCGGAACCCGGACTTGTTGACGATGAGCCGGGCGCTGATGGGCACCACGGTATCGATGACTTCCAGTTCGTTCTCCTTCAGAGTCTTCCCAGTCTCAACGATATCCACGATCACGTCCGCCAGACCTACGATTGGGGCCAGTTCTATGCTCCCGTGGAGATTGATGATATCGATGTCCCGGTTCTTCTCTCCATAAAAGCTGCGGGCGATTCCCGGGAACTTGGTGGCCACCCGAAGCGTCCTCTCCGGGTTGTAGCGGAAGCCTTTTGGGGCAGCAACTGCCATGCGGCATTTTCCCATCTGCAGGTCCAGCACCTCGAACACATCCGGCCGGTATTCCAGCAAAATGTCTTTGCCCGCGATTCCAATGTCTGCGGCGCCTCGCTCAACGTAGATGGTCACATCGCTGGGTTTGACCCAGAAGAATCGGATCCCCTTCTCCTCGTTTTCGAAGATCAGCTTACGATTATCCTCCAGAAGCTCTGGACAATCGTAACCGGCCTCCTCGAACATCTTATATACTTTCTTGCCAAGTCTGCCCTTCGGCAGCGCTACGTTAATCATATTCTTCAACCGTGATGACCTCATTTCCTTCTAATCTGATGCGTTTTCTGTACTTGAGTTTCTCCGGGATCTCTTTCTCTGCCAAAACAGTCTGCCCGCCGTGAATCAGTTCTCGTATGACTTTGTACATCAGGCGCAGATCATCCTCCAGGGTGTACTGAAAGAGCACGTCCACATCGTAATCCCGGCTCCCCGGATCCAATCTATCCAACTCATCCAGATAGACACCGAACCCGATGGCTCCACCCTTCTTGCCCATGTAGCCCATGAGTGTGTCATAACGGCCGCCGGAAAGGACAGCCTGTGGGATCCCTGCGATATATCCCTTGAATAGGATACCACTATAGTAAGTGAGATCGTTGACGATGGAGAAGTCCAGATTGACCTTGGAGGTCATCCGATAACTGGACAGCAACCCCACTACATCGGACAGCTGCTGCAGCGCCTCCTTCCCCCGTTCTCCCAGAGGCAGGGTACTGAATTTCTTCAGGACCTTTCTGTAATCCCCGTAGGTATTGACTACTGTCTTCAACGCTTCCACAAGTTCCAGAGCCACGCCCTCTTCCTGGCAAACTCGCTCCAGATCATGGCTGTTCTTCTCACCGATCAACTTGAGAAGCCGTGCCTGCAGACCTTCCTCAAGATTGCTGAGCAGATCTGCCAGAACGCCCATATGCGAGATCTCCAGCACGTAGTCGCTGCTGATGGCGGACAGACTCTTCAGGGCCATCATGGTCACCTCAAAGGTGTCATAAAGTCCTACATCTCCCATGCACTCCAGCCCTGTCTGGGTCAACTCCCGGTAAGAGCCGTCCACCTTGGATGCCCGGTAGATGTTCTCGCTGTAGTAAACCTTCTGGGTGATTCCAGGCTGATAGCGGTAGTTTTTGACGATGGAGAGCGTCAGATCCGGTTTCAGCGCCAGCAGTTTGCCACTACGATCGCTGAAGGTGATGATGCTTTCCTGCGCAATGAAGTCCCGGTTCCGTACATACAGATCATAGTCCTCGAACTTGCCCATCTTGAACCTGGAGTAACCGTATTTCTGGTAGAGGGAGTGAAGCTCCAGCTGCGTCTTCTCCTCTCTCGTCATTCTGTTTCTATCGATTTTCATAGTTATTTCCTTTCGCACTTTACTATGTTAACATAGAAAAGCACAGGTTGCAAGTGGGTTACAAAAACCCATCGTACATTCACAAAAAGAGAGCTGCTTTGTGTAAGCAGCCCTCTCCTCGTTAACTTTCTCAAACGGATCAATCCTTGCGCTCTGTTCCGCACTTGGCCATAAAGGAACAACCAGCACAACCCTCCTTGGTGCAGTGGGCCACATGGTCGATTCCTTCCTCTTCCAGCTCCGCATGCCATTTCATGGCCGCAAAAGCCCACACGATGCAAATGCCGGCGATGAACAGACCGCCCAACAGGATGTATCCGATGTGACTGAAAAAGTATTCCATTGACGATTCATCTCCCTTCTGCCCTCCGCAAGCAGGGCTGGATCACCAACTTTTAATTGCAGTGTTCCTGCACAGCGACGGCGGTAGCCACGCTGGCACCTACCATCGGGTTGTTGCCCATGCCGATGAAGCCCATCATCTCCACATGCGCGGGGACGGAGGAACTGCCGGCGAACTGCGCGTCAGAGTGCATTCTGCCCATGGTGTCGGTCATGCCGTAAGAAGAAGGTCCTGCTGCCATGTTGTCCGGATGCAAGGTCCTTCCGGTGCCGCCACCGGATGCCACGGAGAAGTATTTCTTGCCCTCAAGGACTCTCTCCTTCTTATATGTACCCGCTACCGGGTGCTGGAAACGGGTTGGATTGGTGGAATTTCCGGTGATGGAAACATCCACGTTCTCATGGTGCATGATCGCCACGCCTTCTCTCACGTCGAACGCGCCGTAGCACTTGACCTTCGCCCGGTCTCCGTTGGAGTACGCCTTCTCCTCCACGATCTTCAGATCGCCTGTGAAGAAGTCGAACTCTGTCTGCACATAGGTGAAACCGTTGATCCTGGAGATGATCTTGGCGGCATCCTTGCCCAATCCGTTCAGGATGACTCTCAGTGGCTTGGTCCGGACCTTGTTGGCGGAGTTGGCGATGCCGATGGCACCCTCTGCCGCCGCGAAGGACTCGTGGCCTGCCAGGAAGGCGAAGCACTCGGTGTCCTCATCCAGAAGCATGGAGGCCAGGTTACCGTGTCCGATACCGACCTTACGATCGTCTGCTACACTGCCGGGAATACAGAATGCCTGCAGCCCCTCGCCGATCGCCTTGGCTGCGTCAGCCGCTGCGGTAGCGCCCTTCTTGATGGCGATGGCAGCGCCCAGCACATAGGCCCAGCAAGCGTCCTCAAAGCAGATCGTCTGCACGCCCTTCACGATCTCGTAGGGATCAAATCCCCTGTCCTGACACATCTTGCGCGCCTCTTCCAGGCTCTCAATACCGTACTGTGCCATGACCTTGTTGATGCCGTCTATTCTTCTTTCATAGTTTTCGAACAATTCCATATCCTGCACCTCCTATTCCTTCCTCGGGTCGATCTTCTTGACCGCCTCGTCGAATCTTCCATAGGTGCCGGTCGCCTTCTCGATGGCATCCTTTGGATCGTCACCGTTTTTGATGAACTCCAGCATCTTTCCGGTATTGATGTACTTATACCCGATGATGTTGTTCTCCTCGTCCAGGCCCTGCTCCAGGATGTATCCTTCTGTCAGCTGCAGATAACGCGGTCCCTTCAGTTCGGTGGAGTGGATGGTACCCACCTGGCTGATAGTGCCCTTGCCCAGGTCCTCCAGACCGGCGCCTACTGCCAGACCATCCTCTGAGAATGCGGACTGAGATCTTCCGTAGACGATCTGCAGGAACAACTCTCTCATAGCAGTGTTGATGGCGTCACATACCAGGTCGGTGTTCAGTGCCTCCAGCACGGTCTTCCCCACCAGGATCTCTCCCGCCATGGCTGCGGAATGGGTCATACCAGAGCATCCGATGGTCTCGATCAGCGCTTCCTGGATGATCCCCTCCTTGATGTTAAGAGTCAGCTTACATGCACCCTGCTGTGGCGCACACCAGCCGATACCATGGGTCAGGCCGGAGATGTCGCTTACTTCCTTGACCTGCACCCATTTCCCTTCTTCCGGAATCGGCGAAGGTCCATGAGTCGCATCCATTCTGCCCACCGGGCACATGTTCTCGACTTCCTTTGTATATATCATAGTCGTAACCTCCCTTTAAAATACGGATACTAATTTATTGTAAGTATACCATTCCAGTGGCATTTATTCAAGAATAGAATTGTGATGTACATTATTAGGATTCCTAATCAGACATCCATTCCTTCTTCAGACATTCCTGACACAATCCGTAGATCACAGAGTTCCTGCACTGGATCATGAACCCATGCTCCGTGTAGACCTGTTCCGCCAGTGTGCTCATCGTCGGCCCATCCAGGTGCAGCAATGCACCGCATTCCACACACTTCAGATGAAGATGCTGATCGCAACGGTGCTTCCTGTCCACCAGCTGGAACAAAGCCTTCCTGCCCTCGTCGCCTGCGTACTTCACTACATCGCCGCTGTCCTCCAGCTTGTCCAGATAACGGTAGATCGTCGTCTTGTTGAGTGGACTGCCTCCCTCCTGCAGTTTCCCCTCGATCTGCGGGACACTGAGAGGAACCCCACCAGACTGACGCAGGATATCCATGATCTTCTTTCGCCCTTCGGTTTTGTAGGTTTTCCCCATCACACACCTCTCAAAAACTGATACCCAGGAGTTCGATCACAACGCCCCAGGTCACGCTCACTATGTATAGCAGCCCCACGATGCGAAGATCGTGTCGTGGGTTGTGATGCTCCCGGAAAAGTACCAACAGCCCCACACCGGCACTGGCCAACAGACCGGTCATCATGGGTCCTGCCCCGATAACTCCATCAATATAGAGTTGCGTGATGATCACAGAGGCTGCACAGTTGGGGATCAACCCTACCAGGCCTGCCACCGCTTCACCCACCACCGGCACATTGCCGATGAGGCTGGAGATAGCCTGCTGTCCCACCGCTTCCATGATGATACTGATTCCCACAGATACGATGAGAATAAAAAACCACACCTGCATGGTCTTCCGCACAGAATCGATGAGAAGATCTGCTGCGCACCCGCAGCCGGTCCCCAGTTCACCACTGAAATCCGCAGGGATCCGGCGTCTACGTGCCATCCATCCGAACATCGCCTCGATCAGAAAACCACTGACCATGCCGATGACCACCTTGGCTACCAGAATCCCCACAATGGTGGATGCTGCCACGTGCTCCGACAGGAAGATCGGGAGCATCTCATCCGAGGTGGCCATATAGATCGAGATCAGCGTTCCCAGCGTGATGGCTTTCTCCACATAAAAGAAGGAGGCCGCAGCACTAAACCCGCACTGGGGAATCACGCCGATCAGCGCACCCCAGACCGGCCCAACTACGCCTGCCTTTCTGATGATTTTCTTTGACCGCTCACTGGCCGCTCGTTCCAGCATCCCCATGGCCAGATAGGTCACAAGGAGGAAAGGGATCAGTTTAATGCTATCTATAAGTGATTCTAACAGTGCTTCCTGCATATATAACTCCTCAGTTCCGCAGTTCGTGGAAAGTCCTCGAAACTCCGCAGTGGATAAACGACTGAATATAAGATTTGCAACTAAGTTGCAAATTGATTATAGCACCAATTGTCAGGTTGTCAAGAGGATGATCTAGGTAAGGATTATCATATACATAGGGACGCCTGACCCATATATTTTTAAATACTTACCTAAACCAAAAACAGGCGATTAGAGAGAGGAGGCATCCGAATGATCCATACCCGTCAAAAGGAGCGTAAAAAACGAACTGAAGCGAAACCAGAGGATCTCCCAGTTGCTGGACAAAAATGGAAACGCTGACATTGCTGGTTTCATCGAACGAAAAAAGGTCGGCAAACATGCCTACTACTACCTTTCCACCGACAAAGGTGGAAAGCGGATCCGTACCTATCTGGGCAAAGAAAACTCCCAAGACCTGCTAAAGGTTTTACAGATCATCTACCAGCGCACTTTCAAAGAAATTCTCGATCACAACCGGCCGATCCTGGAGCAAACAATGACAGATCTTTGGGATGACTCGGTGGAAGGCGTCTATGCACGAATGCCAAAACTCTGTCGCGAGATATGCAAAACAGGCTTTGTCGACCAACGGATGGAGGAATTGAAAGCATGGGCGGCGGCAGACTACCCACGCAACCCCCAGGAGTTCCGAGACGCAGAGAACTATGCTATCGAAGGCACACGTCTTCGATCAAAGGGCGAGGTCATCTGGTACAATCTTCTGCTGGCTGCAGGGATCCCATTTCGCTACGAATGCCTTCTCATTGTCACCGATGACTGGGGAAATGAGAGAAATCTGTATCCGGATTTCATGATCCAGTGTTACGACGGATCAATCATCATCATCGAACATCTTGGTGGCCTTGCTTTGGAATCCTATCGGCTTGACTTCGGAACCAGAGCACGGCTCTACCAAAAAGAAGGGTATGTGTTGGGAGATAATTTCACAAAGCCGGACCGAACAAAACAAACGGGCAATCCCGGCGCCCCTCGCCGGAATTGCCCTATGATCTTTTCTATCATTCCATTACCCATTGATTTCATCTGCGATCCGGTCGATAACGGTCTTTGCCACCATCTCCTTGCTCATCAGTTCGCAGCGTTCTACTCCCTCCGGACGGATGATGGTCACCTTGTTGGTGTCCGTCTGGAAGCCGGACCCTGCATCTACCAGACTATTGGCGATGATCATATCCAGGTTCTTCTTCTGTAGCTTTGCAGTGGAATTCTCGATCAGGTTCTCTGTCTCCATGGAAAAACCGCAGAAGAACTGCTCCGGACGTTTCCGTGCACCAATATGCGCCAGGATATCCACCGTACGCTTCAGCTCGACAGAGAGTTCTCCGTCCTTCTTTTTGACTTTGTGGTCCACGTACTCTGCAGGAGTGTAATCCGCAACCGCTGCTGCCATGATCACCACATCCGCATTCACCGCCAGTCGTTTGACCGTCTTGAACAACTCCTCAGCACTCTTTGCCTCCGCGATCTGACAGAACTGGGGTGGGGTCGCCGTGGTGGCTGCCTTCACCAGGATCACCTCCGCACCTCGGAGCATGCATTCCTTGGCCATGGCAAATCCCATCTTCCCGCTGGAATGGTTGGTGATAAAGCGGACAGGATCCATGGATTCGCAGGTAGCACCGGCGGTCACCAGCACCCGCTTGCCTGCCAGATCTTTCTTTCTGGCGATGCGACGCTCCATGGCCGCGTAGAGATCCTCCGGAGAGGGCATCTTCCCTGCCCCTGTATCTCCGCATGCCAGGTGCCCCACCATGGGATCGATCACCTCAATCTCGTACTTTCTGAGCCTGTCCAGGTTGTCCTGAGTGATCTGATTGCTGTACATCCTGGTGTTCATGGCAGGGGCTACCATCTTGGGGCAGTCCGCCGCCAGGAATGTGGTAGTCAGCATATCATCGGCGATGCCACAGGCGACTTTGGCAATGACATTGGCGGTGGCTGGCGCGATCAGATACAGATCCGCATCCTTAGTCACCTCGATGTGTTCCACCTCAAAGGGCCGACTTCGGTCAAAAGTATCAGTGCAGCATTTCTGGCCACTCAGGGTCTCCATGGTCAACGGCGAGATAAACTCGCAGGCATGCTCCGTCATGATCACGTGCACCTCTGCTCCCTCCTGGCTCAGACGGGACACCAGACTGGCGATCTTGTAGGCCGCAATGCCTCCGCTGATGCCGATCAGAATCTTCTTATCCTTGAAATTCATGGTCATTCCTCCGAATACGATGAAACCGCCGCATGAAAGCGGCGGTTGTTGTCCTGTGATTATTTTCCGCAGGCAGCCTTGGCAGTCTCGCACAGAGTGGCGAATCCTGCTGCGTCGTAGATCGCCATCTCAGAGAGCATCTTGCGGTTGATCTCGATGCCGCTCTTCTTCAGGCCATCCATCAGACGGCTGTAGCTGATGCCGTTCATTCTGGCAGCTGCGTTGATTCTGGCGATCCAGACCTTACGATAGTCTCTCTTCTTGAGCTTTCTGCCGATGTATGCAGAACGCAGAGATCTCATCACTGCCGGGTTCGCTGCACGGAAAACCTTGCTCTTCTGTCCGTAGAAACCCTTCGCCTGCTTCAGAATCTTCTTATGTCTCTTATGGGCGTTGACACCCTTCTTTACTCTTGCCATTGTAAACCCCTCCTACTATTTAGCCATAGACCTTAACATTCTCTTGTGATCCGCACTGGTCAGTACGGTAGACTTGCGGAGCCCCATCTTTCTCTTCGGGGTCTTCTTGGTCAGGATGTGGCTCTTGTAAGCCTTATGTCTCTGGATCTTTCCGGAACCGGTCAGCTTCAGTCTCTTGCATGCGCCCCTATGGGACTTCATCTTGTTCTTTGCCATTGGTATCTCCTCCTAGTTCAGTTATTACTTTCCGTTATCCTTGTCTTTTGACTTTTTCTGTTTTTCTGCAGGTTTCGGTGAAAGGAACATGGTGAGGCTTCTGCCCTCAAACGAAGGCTTCCTGTCCACCACTCCCACTTCTGCGCATGCATCCGCAAAAGCGTTCATCACATCGCGGCCTTTGTTCACGTAATCACGCTCACGTCCACGGAATCGCAGACTGACCTTGACCTTGTCCCCATCCTTCAGGAACTTGCATGCAGTCTTGGCCTTCACCTGCACATCATGCTCCTCGATGAAGGTGCTCAGACGAATCTCCTTGACCTGGATGGTCTTCTGTTTCTTCTTGGCTTCCTTCTCTCGTTTCTGCATGTCGTAACGATACTTACCGTAGTCCAGGATCTTTGCGACGGGCGGATTGGCATTCGGTGAGATCTCCACAAGATCCAGTTTTCTCTCCTCAGCCAGAGACAAAGCCTCGTTCCGGCTGATGATACCGATCATCTCTCCATTGCTGTCGATGACTCTCAGTTCCTTGGCACGAATCTCTTCGTTGATTCTGTTTGTCTTGCTAATGGTTCCTACCTCCTACTAAAAAACGGATACCTCTGTATCCGCCGCAAAAAAACAACCAGTTCTTGTCTTTCCATATCGACCCAACAAACTGTATATCGTCTGAAAGGTGAGAAGCGGATAACTTCTTCTTCACTACCCAAAGAGTATACCACTCCTCACCTCATCTGTCAACACCGTATTTTTCGATCCTGCTAGGGGATCAGGAACTCCCCGTGGTACTTGGCCGGCTTACCTGTGATGGCCGACCAGATTTTGTCACCGTAATCAAAATGCCACCACTCAGAGGGCAGATTGGTGAATCCCGCGGCGAGCATCACGTTATACAGCATCCTGCGATTATCCCTGAACATCGCGGCTTCCGGAGAGGCTGCACCGGCATCGCTCTCAAAATACGCCGTTCGCGTCTTGTCTGTAAACGCGTCGAAATCGCAGCCGAAGGCGAGTTCCTTCCCCGCCGGATCCAGGATCGTCACATCCACCGCACCGCCTGTGGTGTGCAGCGGCGGATAATCCTGGTCTGGAATGGGAATAGAGACAAACTTCGCCACAAAATCCTCCCTCTCCTCAACACTAAGCTTCTCCAGTCGGAACTCCTTCACGATGTCTACGCTGTAGACTTCAAACAGTTCCTGCTGAAGCGCGAAGGGCCGCCACGCATCCCAGACCCTTAGGCGGTAACCTTCCGGCAACAGATCGGCTGCGGCCTGCAGCATCCCATGCACGGTTTCTCTCAACATGCAGCGGGGATCCCCGTGACGGAAACCAAGAAGCGGATACATCATCTTGATATCGAGCCTCTCAGTCTCTTCCACAGGTACCATGGCCTCGTCTTCAAACAGCACCTCCTTCGATGGCGCAGGATCCTCTACCACCGGAATCGGCTTGCTATATTCTACTTTCATGTGACCATCCTTTCCTATGCGACTATGCGCCTAAAATACCGCCAACCACAACACCAAGGTAGGTACCTACCACATATCCGAAGGTTCCTACCAGCATGATGGGACCCACCAGCTGGCTCCATCCCTGTGAGATGGCCATGCCTGCAGCTGTCGTCGGCCCACCGATGTTGGCGTTGGACGCAAGGATCGAGTCCTCCAGATCGAAGCGAAGTAGTTTCCCTGCCACAAAGCAGAACACCATGTTGACCAGAACCATGATCGCTGTGAACAACAGCAGCGATGGCGTTTCTGTAATGATCTTGACGATGGAAGCCGGCACACCGATGACAAAGAGGAACAGATAGATGAAGTACGTCCCGATCTCCTGTGACCCGTTCAGCTTCTCCACCTGCTTTTCTCCAAAGGTGGCCACGATCATAGACAGTGTGGTGATCCAGACATACTGGCTGCCAAAGAATACATTGCAGATTTCCAGTACCGGGTTGCTGGTGGGGATCACCGCCGCGATCCCGCTGGCGATAAGCTGTGCCAGAAATACGATCACAACGCTGTAGGCAATGTTGATTGCGATGTCCTTTAGAGAAATATCCTTCCTCCCCCAGTAAGCAGCTGCCTGTGTCTTGGACTCATCGATCTCCTGTGCCTCTACGGCATCGATGTGAGGATGTGGAAACCTGCTCCGGAAGAAATTGGTACCGGCGATGAAGATCAGCACAAAGAAATACAGTGCCATCAGCAGATTATCCGCCACGGTGGTAGCACCCACGGTCTCTCCGCTAATCTCAAACTGCCCCGCCAGAGCCGCGAAATTCACGCCACCTCCGATATATGAACCAGTCATCATAGCCGCAACACCGGCTGCCTCCGGCACCACGTTGTGCAGCAGACCATAGGCGATGAATGCACCGCAGACGGTTCCCACTGCACCGATCAGAAAGATGACCATGACTCGGCCCGTTTCTTTCCAGATCCTCTTCATGTTACACTGCAGCAGCAGGAGCGGGATTCCCATAGGAACGGCATACCCCCAGATGATATCATCATACAGCACGCAACTTGTGGGGATGATGGCAAGGTTGGACAGGACCAGTGCAAAGATCAGTGCTATGATGGCACCCGAGATCTTGGAGGCCCAGTCATACTTCTGCTCCAGGTATATGGCAATGCCCACACTGACCACCAGGACAAACAACAGTGCCCAGGTATCGTCTGCGGCCACCAGCGTTTCTCTTCCCAGAGCGCTTTGGAATAATGAACTCAGCATACTCGATACTCCTTTCGATTATGCAAAATAACAGATAATATGTATATTGTTATATATCTCTGTCCTTTCAGCAATGAACCTTCGACCAAACTTCCCTGAACTTTAGTTGTATTTTATCAGACTTGTCTCATGCACAAAGGAATCCACCTGCCATCAGACCCAGATAGCTGCCCAGCGCGTAGCCGAGGACCCCCACCAGGATCGCGGGACCTGCCAGAGAATTCCATCCCTTCGCCCCGGCCATGGCAGCTGCCGTGGTGGGGCCGCCGATACAGGCGTTGACCGCAAGGATGATATCTTCCAATGGGCAGCGAAAGATCCTGCCGAACAGAAAGCAACACAGCATGTTGGTGATCACCACGACCAACGCAAACACGAGCAGCATGACGGAGCCACTCAGCAGCAGTGGAATGGAAGCCGGCACCCCCAGGGTGAAGAAGTAGATGTAGATCAAAAAGACCCCTATCTCTCTGGCCCCATGGATCGCTCCGAAGATTCCCGGCTTCAGAGTTGCGCAGCTGATGGAGATCGCACTGATCCAGGTATACTCATTGCTAAACAGGATATGCACGATCCGCACGAGGGTGTTGCCCTGTGGCAGCAAGTCTCCACACCAGCCTCCGAGGAGCCTGGAGACCCCCACGATCACCAGTGCGACAGAGAGCGACAGCGCGATATCCTTCAGCGCAATCTGGCTGCGACGGGAGTAGGCAGGGATATACGGCCTTGTTCCCCGACTTTCCTCTGCCCCCGCATCCGCCTCATTGTCATCGATGAAGGGGTGGTGAAAGTGCCTGCGGAAGAAGCCCATGGAGGGAATGATCATCAGAATGGCAAATACCAGGGCCATGACCATGTTGTCTGCCACCGTTGCCGCCGACAGCACTTCTCGTGAGACGTCCAGCGCCCTTCCAACGGCATCAAAATTGATCGCCCCTCCGGTATAGGTGGCGGTGAACACGCCCACTAGTTTTTCCAGTTCCGGAATACGATCCTTCAGCAACAGAAACCCGATCATAGTTCCCAGAGCGGTCCCAACAGATCCCACCAGAAAGCACTTGAGGATCTGGCCTGCCTCTCTCCCCATCTGCCGGACATCGCACCCCAGCAAAACCAGCGGCAGCGACAGAGGCGCGACAAATGTCCAGACCGAATCCCATACAGGGGATTCCATAGGGATGACCCTTAGGCTTGACAGAAGCATGGCTATGACCAAGGCGATCAGCGCCCCTGTCATTTTGGCTGCAAGGCGATATCTTTGCTCCAGGCAGATGGTAAGAGTGGCTCCGAGAACGCAGACCGTCCAAAGCCCCCATGTATTATCCGGTCCTATCAGAGGACTCCCAAGATCAAACAGATGACTCCACATATCACTCCTCCTCCCGGAAGTCGATAAACGCCCGCATCAGCTGACTGCGCCTCTCGATCTCTAACTTTACAAAAATATTGTGTACGTGGTGCTTGACGGTGCCGACGCTGATGAACAAGGTTTCCGCGATCTCCTGGTTCCCCTTTCCCTTCAGGATCAGCTCCGTGATCTCACTCTCCCTCCCCGTCAAACCATACCGTCTGCAGAATCTCTCGGCGGTCACGGCCTCGTCTTCGGAAACGGGCTTTGTTCTCTCTTCGCCGGCCACCTTCTGCAGCGCCTCTGCGATCATCCGGCTATCCGCCCGCTTGGTCTCCTCTCCCGTGATCCTCCTGACACAGACACAAAGCAACAGCCAATAGACATCCAGCGGCCAATTGATCCGGTAACGAAGATCGATCCATCCGGATTTGTGCAGGAAAAACACGCATACTTGCCAGAAGAAAACCGCAGCAAAAGACATCGCGGACACCAAAAGGAGCCAACGCCATCTGGCCAGAGGTCTTTGTTCCCCCTGTAAGCTATGATGACAGAGGTAGAAAGCCAGGGCAAACATAGGGATATACAGAACAGATAAAGTTGCGGAGGAGAAGGTTTTGGGTACAGGAAAGAACAACGGCGCAAGTGCCAGCCCGAGGCAAATTGCAAACAATATGTAAAGTACTATAGGACAACTTTCGGTGAGATGAGTTGCCATCCGGAGAATAAGCAGACAGAGACAAGCCTCCACCCCCACGCGTACCCACAGATAGAGCCCTTCCATACCGTGGAAGTCAGACTGGATCAGCCCCATATCAAAGGCAAAGGTCACCACGCATTCCCCCAACAGAAGGAGGAAGATCCACTTCAGATCACGAATCCATTCGGCTCCGGTCTTCTTCCAGGCATACAAACAGACCTCCGCACTTTGCATGAAGAGGATGAGAAGAGTGATGTTATAGATGTAAACCAGTATTCCTTGCATACTGCCTCCCTATCGTATTCAGGGAACTTCATCAGTTTCAAAACATATTGTTGTGCTCTCTCCATTTGCTGCCTTCTTTCAATATGTGAAACGGAGAGTCACCGAAGCGACTCTCCACAAGAATGTTGAAGTTGTGTATTGCTCTTACAGATCGGCGATCTGCTTGTTGACCACTGGAATCGGTGTTGGATCCACTGCGTCGATGTCGTTGACATATGTCTTCAGATCCTTCACCAATACGCCGGACAGTGCCCAGACACCGATAACGTTCGGAACGACCATCAGTCCGTTCAGGATGTCTGCGATGGTCCATACGGTGTTCAGCGCGACTACGCATCCTACGAAGGAGAAGATAACGAAAGCGATCTTGTACGGAGTGATGATCTTGGGTCCGCACAGGTACTCTGCACATCTCTCACCATAGTAGGACCATCCGAGGATCGTCGAGTATGCGAACAGTGCCAGGGACAGAGCGATGATAGGACGTCCAATGACCGGAATCAGGCCGAATGCCTGGAAGGTCAGGACGGTGGTGTCCTCTACGCCGCCAGCAACGAACTCCGGATGTGCCACTGCGGAACTGACCAGAGTCAGACCTGTCAGCAGGCAGATGATGACGGTATCCCAGAAGGTACCTGTCATGGAGACCAGAGACTGTCTTACGGGGTTTCTGGTCTTGGCGGATGCCGCTACGATCGGAGCGGAACCCATACCGGACTCGTTGGAGAACAGACCTCTAGCACATCCATAGCGGATCGCCTGCGCAACGGTAAATCCGAACAGACCTCCGACGCCAGCCTGTGCGGTGAATGCGCCCTTGAAAATCAGTGCGAATGCTGTACCAACTGCGCCACCGTTCATGCACAGAACGATGATACAACCGATGACGTAGAATGCTGCCATGAACGGTACCAGTCTCTCAGTAACTCTGGTGATGGACTTGACGCCGCCCAGGATTACGAATGCTGTGAACACAGAAACGATGATACCGGATACCCATGTGGGGAGACCGAAGTTCTGTCCCAGTGCTGTGGATATCGAGTTCGCCTGTGTCATACAGCCGATACCAAAGGCTGCGATGGCTCCCAGCAGAGCGAAGATCACACCCAGCCACTTGGCGTTCATGCCTCTTTCCAGAGCTGTGAACGCGCCACCGATCATACGACCGTCTTCTGTCTGCTCTCTGTACTTGACGGACATCGCTGTCTCCATGTACTTGGTAGCGATGCCGAACACGCCAGTCATCCACATCCAGAATACGGCGCCCGGTCCACCATTGGCGATCGCGGTCGCCACACCGATGATGTTTCCGGTACCGATGGTAGCAGCCAGTGCCGTTGTCAGCGCACCGAACTGCGAGACATCACCTTCACCATCCGGGTCAGGTGTCACGGATAGTTTGATCCCCTTGAACGTGTGGATCTGAACAACACCGGTTCTGACTGTACAGAACACATGTGTTCCCAGAAGGACAATGATCAGAGGAAGGCCCCATAGAAAGCCGTCAAACCAGTCAATAAAAGCTATCATAGTTCGCCTCCTTAACCTTAGACAAACAATAACGAATAAAATTACATCCATATTATACCACACAACTTTTTTAAATGGTAGTGATTTTCCAAAATTATCTAATAATTTTAATTTAATGTAAAAAAGAGACACATGTTACCATGTGCCTCTTTCGGAAGACCTACCATCCATTTGCTTCGCAAATGGGGTTAGGTCCCCATTAGGTCTCTCATTTCAGGACTGCGATCAACTCGCCGGCCTTGACCTGCTGATCCTGTTTCACCAGGATCTCTTCCACCTTACCGGCGGACTTGGCGATGATGTTGGTTTCCATCTTCATGGCTTCGATGACAGCAACAGGCTGCTGATCCTCGACCACATCACCCACTTCCACCAGGACCTTCACGATCTTGCCCGGGATGTTAGCGCCGATCTCCATCGGGTTATCCTCATCCGCAAATCTGGTGGATACAGAAATCGCTGCTTCCACATGCTCGTCCTTCACCTGGATATAACGACGGTTGCCGTTGAGCTCGAAGTCCAGTTCTCTGTTACCTTCCTTGTCCACATCGCGGATCTCAGTGAGCTTAAGCACCATCTCATTACCTTCGTCAAGCTTGACCTCGCAGGTCTCGCCCTCGGCCAGGCCGTGGAAGAATACGTCGGATCCCATGAGGGTGAACCGGCCGTCTTTCTTGATGGATTTCAGGTAATCCTCAAAGACCTTCGGATACATGGCGTAACTGATGACCTCTCTCGGGGTACCTTCGATGCCAAAGTACTTGATCAGGCCCTTCTTGATGTAGTCGAAATCTTCTGGCGGCAGCAGATCTCCCGGCCTGCAGGTAACTGGTTTCTTGTCCTTCAACACCAGCTTCTGCAGATCTTTCGGGAATCCGCCTTCCGGCTGTCCCATCATACCCTCAAAGAAGGAGACGATGGAATCAGGGAAGTCGATGCCCTGGCCCTTTTCCAGGATGTTCTCCGGCGTCAGGTCATTCTGGACCATGAAGATAGCCATGTCACCAACCGCCTTGGAGGACGGTGTGACCTTGACGATATCTCCCAGCATGTCATTGACACGCTTGTACATTTCCTTTACATCGTGCAGTCTATGCCCGAGACCAAAACTGTCTACCTGTGCCTTCAGGTTGGAGTACTGTCCACCCGGGATCTCGTATCTGTAGATCTCCGCGGACGGAGTGTCCAGATCGGACTCGAATGGCTTGTAGACCGGACGTACATCCTCCCAGTAGTCGGAGATGATCTGCAGTTTAGCCGGATCCATACCGGTATCTCTCTCACTGTACTGCATAGCCGCCACGATAGAGTTCAGAGCCGGCTGAGAGGTCAGTCCGGACATACTGTTGATGGCTGCGTCCACGATATCCACGCCAGCCTCTGCTGCCATCAGCACAGTGGCAACACCATTTCCGGTGGTGTCGTGGGTGTGCAGGTGAATCGGAACGGAGACCTCGTTCTTCAGAGCCTTCACCAGTCTGTAGGCGGCAACCGGCTTCAGCAGACCGGTCATGTCCTTGATCCCGATGATGTGCGTTCCCATCTTCTCCAGTTCCTTGGCTTTGCGGACATAGTAGTCCATGTTGTATTTCTCTCTGGAAACATCCAGCACATCGCCGGTGTAGCAGATCGTCGCCTCCGCAAGTTTACCCTGCTTCAGCACTTCGTCCAGGGCCACTTCCATGCCCGGGATCCAGTTAAGAGAGTCAAAGATACGGAATACATCGATGCCGCCCTCTGCTGCCAGCTTGACGAACTCTCTGATCACGTTGTCTGGATAGTTTTTGTATCCAACAGCGTTGGCACCGCGGATCAGCATCTGGAACATGACGTTAGGGATCTTCTCACGCAGTTCGTCCAGACGATCCCATGGAGACTCCTTCAGGAACCGGTAGGCAGTATCGAAGGTGGCACCGCCCCACATCTCCATGGAGAACGCATCCTGCTCGTACAGCGCCACTGCCGGCGCAATCTTGGTCATATCGATTGTACGCACACGGGTCGCCATCAGAGACTGCTGTGCATCTCGCATAGTCGTATCGGTGATCAACAGCTTGTTCTGCTCCAGCGCCCATTTGGCAACAGCTTCCGGTCCTTTGCGGTCCAGCATCTGCTTGGTTCCGACCAACTGGTTGGTCTCGGTCTTCGGGATCCGTGGGAAAGCCGGTACGTTGAAGTGCGGTTTTTCACCACGGGTCTGGTTGACCACTATGTTACCGATGTAGTTCAGGACCTTCAATTCTCTGTCCACAATCGCTCTCACATCCAGCAGCTCCGGATTGGCGGCGATGAATCCTGTGTCGCAGTTACCGGCGATGAAATCAGGATGGTTCATCACGTTCAGCAGGAAGTTGATGTTGGTCTTGACTCCTTTGATCTGCATCTCCTGCAAAGCGCGGATGGCTTTTCGCCTCGTATCCTCAAAAGTCCTGGCAAACGCGGTGACCTTCACCAACAGGCTGTCATAGTACGGAGTGACCTCTGCCCCGGCTCCTCCGCTGCCTCCGTCAAGACGGATGCCGAAACCGGAGGAACTGCTGTACACCTCGATGATGCCTGTGTCGGGGGCAAAGTTGTTGGCAGGATCCTCGGTGGTGATACGGCACTGAATGGCATAATCTCCCTGACGGATATCTGCCTGGCTCTTAATGTTGATCTCCGGGGAATCCAGAGTGTACCCTTGCGCGATCTTGATCTGTGCCTGCACGATGTCGATACCGGTGGAGAGCTCTGTGACGGTATGCTCAACCTGGATCCTCGGGTTCATCTCGATGAAATAGTGGTTGCCGTCTTTGTCCAGCAGGAACTCGACGGTTCCAGCACTTCTGTAATTGACGAAGCGGCCGATCTTCAGAGCATCGTTGCAGATCGCCTGTCTCTGCTTGTCAGTCAGGCAGAGAGATGGAGTGAACTCTACAACCTTCTGATGCCGACGCTGGATCGAACAATCTCTCTCATACAGGTGGACGATGTTTCCGTCCTTATCTCCCAGAAGCTGAACCTCGATGTGCTTTGGGTTCTCCAGATACTTCTCGATGAACACATCGTCGATACCGAAAGCTTTTCCGGCCTCGCTCTTGGCAGCCCTGTACTCAGAAACGAGGTTGGACTTCTCGCGGACTACTCGCATTCCGCGTCCGCCGCCGCCGGCGGCTGCCTTCAGGATGACAGGATACCCGCATTTGTCAGCGATTTCAAGCGCTTCTTCTTCGTTCTCGATTGCTTTCTCAACACCCGGGATGGTAGGGACACCCACCTCATCTGCTACGATCTTGGACTGGATCTTGTCTCCCAGCTGGTTCATCATCTCTCCGGTAGGCCCGATGAACTCGATGCCGGCCCTCTCGCAGGCGTCTGCGAAATCCGCGTTCTCAGAGAGGAATCCGTAGCCCGGATGAATCGCGTCTACGCCCTTGGACTTGGCCAGAGCGATGATCTCATCGATGCCCAGGTAGGCGGATACAGGATCTTTTCCTTTTCCGATCTGGTAAGACTCGTCTGCCTTCTTTCTGAAGGGTGCTGTCTTGTCCTCCTCAGAATAGATTGCAACGGTACGGATTCCCAGTTCGCTGCAGGCGCGGAATACACGGATCGCGATCTCTCCCCTGTTGGCGACCAGCACTCTTTTGAATTTCTTAATTTCTGCCATCTCTTTCACTCCTTGATCAAGAAAAATTCTAACTGTTAATCGTCTTCTGTAGCAGTAACTTCGTGCACCCGCACATCCATATGCGGATACGGGATTGCAATTCCTTCTTCATCAAATCGCAATTTCACATTTTCCTCTATATATGTAGCAGCGAGGAACCGATCCTCTGTTCTGCACCATATACCGACCTTGAAGATCAGACTGCTGTCCCCGTGCTCGGTCAGCGCGATGTAGGGCGCCGGTTCCTTCAACAGCATGGGGCCGTCCTCCGCCAACTTGTACAGGATCTTCTTCACCTTGTCGATGTCAGAGTCATAGCTCACATAGAACAAAGCATCCACTCTACGCAGCTCCTGTCTGGTGGCATTTATGATAGTAGAATTTGTTATGGTACCATTAGGTATTATTATAACCCGATTATCGAAAGTATGCAAATGGGTTGTGAAAAGGTCTATCCGATCCACCAGCCCTGAGTTCCCGGAGATCTCCACCTCGTCCCCCGCCACGAACGGCTTTGTGAATACCAGGATCAGTCCGCCGGCCACGTTGCCGAGACTGTCCTTCAGGGCCAGGGCGATAGCCACTCCGCAGGTGCCCAGCACTGTCAGAAGCGGCGCCAATAGCTTTGTGTCCACCTGAGACAAAGCCAGCAACAACACCAGGATCCACAGGATGAGTTTCACCACTCGGAACACCAGCATGTGGGTCGATTCGTCCAGCCCGCTTCTGCCCAATGTCCTGCGCAAGACCCTCAGTACCAGTCGAATGGCGATCCACCCAGCCAGCAGAACGACGCAAACGGCCACAGCCTTCCAAAAATACGTATCGTTGACATAGGGAATGTTGATGGTTTCCTTGATATCCTCCATAGGCGCTGCCTCCTATCTGCCGGCACGGCGGCGCTCGATCTCCCGCAGGAGCTTCTTCCTCAGGCGGATATCATCCGGGGTGATCTCTACAAGCTCATCGGTCTCGATAAACTCCAGCGCCTCCTCCAGGCTGAATACCCGCGGCGGTGAGAGCTTAATGGTGTCATCAGAGCCGGCCGCACGCATATTGCTCACCTTCTTGGCTTTGCAGGGGTTGACTTCCATGTCATCGGAGCGCATATTCATGCCCACGATCATGCCTTCGTACACATGCGTACCGGGTTCTACGAACATCTGAACGCGTTCCTGAATATTGAAAATGGCGTAAGGAGTACAGTTACCCTCCTCAATGGCGATGGCTACGCCATTGGTACGGCCGGGAATCTCCCCCTTGAAGGGTTCAAAATCGAAAAACCGGCGCTCCATGCTCCCCTCACCTCTGGTGTCGTTTATAAACTCAGATCGATAGCCCAGCAGTCCTCTGGTCGGCACATGGTACTCCAGTCGGGAATAGCCGCCTTCTCCGGTCGTCATCTGGACCATCATGCCTTTTCGCATGTTCAGCTTGGAGATGACAGCACCGGAATACTCGTCCGGCACGTTGATCACTACTTCCTCCACAGGTTCCAGTTTCTTTCCATTCTCATCCCGCTTGAGAATGACCTCAGGCTTGCTCACTGCCAGCTCGTACCCTTCTCTACGCATGTTCTCAATGAGGATGGACAGATGCAGTTCCCCTCTGCCTGACACCTTGAAACAGTCTGTAGAATCAGTCTCCTCCACCAGCAGGCCTACGTTGACCTCCAACTCCTTGTTCAGACGGTCACGGATATGACGGGAGGTGACATACTTTCCAACCTGCCCCGCAAAGGGTGAACTGTTGACCATGAAGTTCATAGACAGAGTAGGTTCCTCGATGTGGATCATCTCCATTGGTTGTGGATCTGCTGGATCACAGATGGTCTCACCGATGGAGATATCAGAGATGCCGGACACCACCACGATATCGCCGCACTCTGCCTGGGGAACGGCCATGCGCTTTAGCCCACGGTAAACAAAGACCTGGTTGATCTTCCTGTTCACGATACTGCCGTCTTCCTTGGCAACGGCCACGTTCTGTCCTTCCCGGATAACGCCCTTGGTGATGCGGCCGATTCCCAGTCTGCCGATGTAATCGTCGTAGCCCAGGGTGGATACCTGAAATTGCAGCGGTTCTTCTCGCAGATCCGGATACGGTTCGCAATGCTCTACAATGGTATCGAACAGAGGTGTGATATCGAACCCGCCGATGCCTCTGGGGGTATGCTTGATCTTCTTGTCCCCCTCACCCACCTCGATGTCAGCCACCTCGGCAGGATCCTTCACAGCGATTCCCTGGCGTGCGATACCGTAGAGGATAGGAAAATCCAACTGCTCGTCATTCGCTTCCAGATCCATGAAAAGCTCGTAGACCTCGTCCACCACCTCATCGATCCGGGCGTCCTTCTTGTCGATCTTGTTGATGAGCAGGATCGGGTTCAATCCCTGCTCCAGGGACTTGTTCAACACAAAACGTGTCTGAGGCATGGGGCCCTCACTGGAATCCACCAACAGGATCACTGTATCCACAGTCTTCATGATGCGCTCCACCTCGGAACTGAAATCCGCATGCCCCGGAGTATCCACTATGTTGATCTTGGTGTCCCCGTGCATGATGGAACAGTTCTTGGAATAGATGGTGATGCCTCGTTCTCTCTCGATATCGTCGCTGTCCATCACACAGTCAACGATCTCCTCATTCTCACGGAAAACACCGCTCTGATTCAGGAAAGCATCCACCAGAGTGGATTTCCCCGCATCTACATGCGCGATCACAGCGATGTTAATGATTTTTTGTTTTTCTGCCATTCAGTATTACCTTCTTTGATGTTAGATTTAATAATTTATAATATCATATTTACCTGTCTCTTGCAACGCCAGGGTGTGTCAAAAAGAACCGTCCCCTTTGACACACTATCGGGTGAGATAATTGCGGAGGAATTCCTCGTCCTCGATCTCCAGGTCCCTGACGCCGGACCGGCCTTCCAGATGGTGTCGGAACTCATGCCGGAGAACCTCCCGAATTTTCTGCCGCATCTGCGCTTCGGAAGCAGCCGGCATCATCCTCAGGAAAGAGCCATAGAACAGGGTTATGCTCCTCCCCAGGTGACCTGTGCTGTACTGTCCCAGGATGTACAGATCGTCTGCCCGTCGCTTCGGATGGGGCATGGCGGCTTCTTCCACCATCACCCCTCCGTTAAGTCCCAGGAAGAACACCTGTGGCAACTCGTCCATCTCCTCCGCCACAAGATCGCGAAATGTTTCCAGAGTGATCATCGTTACCAGGCGCCTCCTCCGCCGCCGCCGAATCCGCCGCCGGAGAATCCACCGCCGCCAAATCCGCCACCGATGCCGCCACCGCCACCGGCGATATCTCCAAAGTCTGCCTTCAGATCGTCGATCATGGCTGCATGATATTTGTCTGCCATATCGGCCGCAGTATTGTTCATCATGCTGCCATACCACATGGGCATGTATACCCATCCATCATCATATCCGCTGGCCCATACCGGCGGATGGATATCGATGTCCGTAAACTTTCTCGCCCAACGGGTGGACATTCCCATGACATACGCATACGGCAGGATGTTGAAGAAATAGTCAGGATTCTCATCGGAGAGCATCTTCAGCCGATCGTATTCCGCCGTCCTGATGAAATCCCGGAACCCAAGGATCTTGCCCATCAGCTCCGCGGTATGCTTTGTGCGGGCCCGCATGAATACCACAAAGAAGAACGTCACTGCGGCAGACACCAGCATCACACCGGCTACCAGAAGTTTTCCGTTCATCATGCTGACGATGAGAGCCGCAGCAATGCCCAGGCCCACGATCGTAACAGCGATGCCGATGACAAAACTCATCACATTACGGCTGAAGGACCGTGCATCCTTGGCATCGTAGTTTTTCATGACCTTCCGCATGCCGATCACCTGGATCACCAAAGGAGCCACCGCAAGCACGCTCTCCCAGATCTCAAAATTGGCATAGGCCACCAGAATGATCCCCACCAGCGACGGGAGCAGCATAAGTACCTGGCCGACATAGCGGCAGACCTCCGCCGCGCTGCTGTAGAGACGTCTGTTGTCGCTGTTGTAGTAACCGATGATCCTGTCTTTGGCCCTATAGAGAGCCTCTCCCATAGCCGTGTTCTTTTTGCTGAGATCGACAGTTTTACCGCTTTTCCACAAAGCCTGAAAAATATCCTTGATGAATCGCTTCTCGTTGCTATCTATGTCCTTCAACTTATGAATGCGAAACTTGTTCTTCTTGTATTCTTCCACCGACAACAAGCCCTTGTCTGCAAAGTACATCATCATGGAGGCGATGTCCTTGTCATCCACCCTTCCGTCCACGATATATCCCAGCTCGCAGGGCGACAGGTTCTCCGGCGGGTAGAACTCCACGGTCCTGATGATCTGGGGATCTCTGCCCCACCGCACCCACAGGAGGACGGCGATGAGCGGGATCAGTGCCAGGATTACGTAGAGAATCGTCCACACAAAGTCTCTGTTGGCAGGATTCACCCAGTAGCCTTCCTCCAGGGTGGCCGCCGCAGTCAGACCCACACGATAGGGAAGAGCTCTGCCCTTTGCCGTGATGGTGTTGGTATTCTCATCGATAGAAACATCGAAGTATTGAGACGCGTCCGCCTTCTCCCCGTACTGCCCGCTGTAGAGTTTCAGTGCCTTCCAGTCGATGGCCTTGGGCAATCTGAGGGTGCAGGTCGCCTTGGCGATTGGGGTATTCCACCCGGTGGGCAACATGTCAAAGGACAGATAATCCGCATCAGGCTGATCGTCCCGGAAGCACTTCAGATCATAATGCAGCCTGAATGTCTGCGGCCCGCTGACCAACTCATCAGCACTGCCGATACGGATGACCTTATACCCATTACCGCTGGGCCAGTGCTCGGAGTCTACGCTGTACTCCCATCCCTCCACATCGATGCCGTGGATCTGATATAACTTGTCCGCAAAGGGGATGTACCGCATGATCCCGTGGTGAGCACTCTGGTTGAAATCCACCTTGATAGTCTCCGTTACATGGATCGTGTGATCTTCATCGATGCGGGCGTCCACATTAAACTCGTTTGTATCGTAGTCCTCGTACTCCGCGAACACCGGCTCCGTTGCCACAAAGCACAGCGTCATCAACATTGCCGACAGGAGTACGACAAAGGCCGCATAACGCGGCCTCATTCTCATCCAATCCTTACGCATTAAAACTCACCTGGACATTCTCTCTCTCCGCCTCGTTGCTGACTTCGAACATTTCCTTCTTGGAGTAGTTGAACGCATTGGCGATGATGTTGCTCGGGAACATCTGGCACTTGTTGTTGAAGATCTTCACCGTGCCGTTATAGTACTTACGGGAATTGGCGATGTCCTCCTCAATGCTCTTCAGCTGCTCCTGCAGATCCAGGAAATTCTGGTTGGCCTTCAGATCAGGATACGCCTCGGCGACAGCAAACAGCTGACGCAATGTGCCGGACAAGGCGTTCTCCGCCTCGATCTTCTCTCCCACCGAACCGGCGCTGGCAGCGGCATTTCTGGCGGCCACCACGTTCTGCAACGTCTCTGCCTCGTGCTTGGCATAGCCCTTCACTGTCTCCACCAGGTTCGGAATGAGGTCATATCTTTTCTTCATGTAAACGTCCATAGTGGAGTAAGCCTCTTCACAGTTGTTGTTCGCCTTCACAAAACCGTTATACATAGAGACGAACCACAGGATCAGCAGGACGATGATCGCAACAATGATAATGAGAAATTTAAACATTATACTACCTCCTTAATAGTCCAGTCCACCGGTCCCTGCCCGGTGCCCTTAAGAAACGCATTCGCCTTGGTAAAATACCGGCCTCCGAAGAATCCATGATGCGCAGACAAAGGACTCGGATGTGCTCCAGTCAGGATCAGATGCTGCGGCGCCGTGATCAGGGGGACCTTCGCCTGCGCGTTCTTCCCCCAAAGCAGAAACACTACCGGCGCTTCCCTCTCGTTCAGCGCGCTGATGATCCGGTCCGTCAGCTGCTCCCAACCCTTTCCCTTGTGGGAATTGGCTGCATGCTCCCGCACTGTCAGCACTGTATTCAACAGAAGTACCCCCTCCTGGGCCCAGTGCATCAGATACCCGTAATCCTTCGGCGGTGGCGCGATGCCCAGATCGCTCTCCAGTTCCCGGAAGATGTTCACCAGAGAGGGCGGCTGGGGCACCCCCGGTTTCACCGAGAAGGACATACCGTGGGCCTGCCCTGGCTCGTGATAAGGATCCTGTCCCAGGATCACTACCTTCACGTCCTGGTAGGCGGTGGCCTTCAGGGCGTTGAATATGTCGTGCATATCCGGATAGACCACGTGCGTCCGGTATTCTTCCACAAGAAACTGCCGCAGCTGTTGATAGTACTCTTTCTGAAATTCTTCTGTCAGGACCTGATCCCAATCGTTTCCTATATTTACCATAGTCTTATTATACCGTATGCCCCTTCCGAACACAATGCCAATATTCAGAAAGGGCCTCTGTCCATTGCATCTTCTACCGAACTACGCTACAATGGTAGTTATGAAAAAGCATGCAATCATTCCAATCTTCATACCTCACCGGGGCTGCCCCCACGATTGCGTCTTCTGCAACCAGCGGAAGATCACAGCCCATGAAGCATCGGACACCCCGCAGAGCGTATCCGAGACCATCGACACCTGGCTAACCACTCTGGCAGAGGTGCCCACTGTGGAGGTGGCATTTTACGGTGGAAGTTTCACGGCACTGCCCATGGAGGAGCAGTCCGCCTATCTGTCCATTGCCCAGGGTTACAAAACGCGCGGTCAGATCCAGCGCATCCACCTGTCCACCCGTCCCGACTATATCGACCAGACTGTTCTGGACAACCTGAAAGCGTATGGGGTGGATGTGATCGAACTGGGAGTCCAATCCTTCGATGAGACAGTGTTGCGCAACGCCGGTCGCGGCCACGGCAGTGCCTGTGTCTATCAGGCCAGCCAGCTCATACAAGCTTATGGCTTCACACTGGGAATCCAGTTGATGATCGGACTGCCCGGCGATACCATGGAGACCTGCCTATATTCCGCCCGGGAGACGGTCCGCATTGGCCCCTCCATCGCCCGGCTGTATCCCACCATCGTGATCCGGGATACTCCGCTGTACGATATGTGCCTGTCCGGCGCCTACGATGCTTTGGCCCTGGAGGATGCTGTCTGCCGCACAGCGGCTATGTACCGGATCCTCACCGGCGCCGGCATCAACGTGATTCGGGTTGGACTGAAATCCAGTGACATTCTTGCGGGGGAGCACACTGTCCTGGGCGACACCTTCCACCCAGCCTTTCGCCAGTTGGTGGAAGGCAAGATAGCCAGAGAAGACATCTGCCGCAAACTCGATGCGCTTCCTGCCGGGAGCACACATATCCTCTGCGCCGCAAACCCCCGTTCCTTCTCGAACCTCATCGGGCACAAAGCCTGTAATCGGCAATACTTCAGCGCCATGTACCCGGAGATACAACTCCGTTACCAGGCGGATCCTTCCTTGCCGGAAGGCGTTTATACCATCTTCTCCGGGACGATCCACTGATCGAACTCTTCTTCTGTGAGCAGCTCCAGTCTGAGGGCTGCTTCTTTCAGTGTGAGACCTTCCCGGTGAGCCAGCTTGGCGATCTTGGCGGCGTTCTCATAGCCGATATGCGGGTTCAAAGCTGTCACCAGCATCAGAGACCTGCGCATATTCTCGTCGATCTTCTCCCGGTTGGGCGTGATACCGCAGACACAGTTCACCCGGAAGGAGTCCATGGCCTCTGCCAGCAGATTGCAGGATTCCAGGAAATCATAGATCAACACTGGCATAAACACGTTCAGCTCAAAATTCCCTTGCGAGGCCGCGATGCCGATGGTGGTATCGTGTCCCATCACCTGTACACACACCATGGTCAACGCTTCACACTGGGTCGGATTCACCTTGCCCGGCATGATAGAACTGCCCGGCTCGTTCTCCGGGATGTTGATCTCGCCGATGCCGCAGCGGGGGCCGGAGGCCAGCCACCGGACATCATTGGCGATCTTCAGAAGATCCGCGGCCAGCGCCTTCAGCGCACCGTGGGCGAACACCAGAGCGTCCTTGGATGTCAGAGAGTGGAACTTGTTCTCCGCTGTGCGGAAGTTGGTCCCCGTCAACTTGGTGATCATCTCCGCAGAGACCCGGCCAAAGTCCTCGTGAGCATTCAGCCCGGTTCCCACAGCGGTACCTCCAAGCGCCAGTTCCCGTAGTCCGTCTGTAGACTGCTCCACCATATGGATGTCGTGGTCCAGCATGGAACGCCATCCGCTGATCTCCTGCCCCAGGGTCAGTGGCGTCGCATCCTGCAGGTGTGTCCTGCCGGTCTTCACGATCTCGCTGTTTTCCTCTTCCAGGCGCCTGAGCTCATCACGTAGTCGGCAGGCCGCCGGCAAAAGTTTCCTTTCCACCGTCAGCAGTGCCGCAATATGCATCGCTGTGGGAAAGGTATCGTTGGAACTCTGCGACTTGTTCACGTGGTCGTTGGGATGGAGCACCGTGCTCCCGGCAATCTCATTCCCTCGATTGGCGACCACCTCATTCACGTTCATGTTGGACTGCGTACCACTTCCGGTCTGGTAGATGACCAGTGGGAAATTACCGTTCAACTTCCCCGCCAGTACCTCATCGCACACCCGGGCGATGAGGTCTGCCAGATCCCGGTCGATCATCCCTAGCTGAGCGTTGGCCATCGCCGCCGCTTTCTTCAGGATGGCGAAGGATCCGATGATCTCTCCCGGCATCTTGTGCGTACCAATGCGGAAGTTCTGCAGGCTCCGCTGCGTCTGTGCCCCCCAGTACCTGTCTGCAGGCACCTTGACTTCACCCATGGTGTCGTGTTCGATCCTGTAGTTCTCCATATCTTCCACCTTTCTGTCAACCACCGTATTTTGTCCAGGCTTCTGCCACCGCCTCAGCAACGCGCTCTACCACCAGCGGGTTGAACCCATCTGGGAGCACGTACTCCGGAGATAGCTCCTCCTCCGGGATCACCCCGGCGATAGCTCTGGCCGCTGCCATCTTCATTTCCTCTGTGATCCTTGCTGCCCGACAATCCAATGCTCCGCGGAACACCCCCGGGAACGCGATCACGTTGTTGATCTGATTCGGATAATCCGACCGCCCGGTTCCCACCACGGAAGCTCCCGCCGCCTTCGCCTCTTCCGGCATGATCTCGGGTACTGGATTCGCCATGGAGAAAACAATCGGATCCTTCGCCATGCTCCGGACCATCTCCTGGGTGACCAGATGCGGACGGGATACGCCCACAAATATATCTGCACCCACCAAAGCCTCTGCCAGCGTGCCATGGAAATTCTCTCGGTTGGTGACCTTCGCCATTTCCTCCTGAGCGGGGTTGTTATAGGGAGCGCCTTCGTAGATGGCGCCGTCTTTGTCACAAAGAATGATGTCTCCGAATTCAAACCGCCGGAACATTTTGGCGATGGAGATCCCGGCGGCACCGGCGCCGCTGAAAACGATCTTCAGATCGCCCGGCTTCCGACCTGTCACCTTCAGGGCGTTGAGGATAGCCGCACTGGCGATGATCGCTGTTCCATGCTGGTCATCGTGGAACACCGGAATGTCACATAGCTCGATCAGCCTTCTCTCGATCTCAAAACAGCGAGGTGCGCTGATATCCTCCAGGTTGATACCGCCAAAACTCTTGGAGATGAGCTGTACTGTGCGGACGATCTCATCCGGGTCCTTGCTGTCGATGCAGATAGGGACAGCGTCGATACCGGCAAATGCCTTGAACAGAGCACACTTTCCCTCCATGACAGGCATGCCGGCGGCGGGCCCGATATCGCCCAGTCCCAACACGGCAGTGCCGTCTGTGATCACAGCTACCAGGTTTCCTTTTCCCGTATATGTATAAGCCAGATCCTCATTCTTCTGAATTTCCAGACACGGCGCTGCAACGCCGGGAGTGTAGGCGATGGAGAGTTCTTCCCGGTTGGTGATCGGCGCCTTGGTTTCTACGGACAACTTGCCTTTCCACTCCGCATGCTTCTCTATTGCGATCTTACTGTAATCCATATGCTCCTCCGTTTTCTACCGCAGGCTCTCCAACCAACGGCGTCCCTTGTCGATCTGCCTGCGTACCTCTGCCGGTGCTGTTCCACCGTAGGACATACGACCATTTACACAGTTCTCGATACTGATATCCCCCACCATATCCCGGTTGAGGCGGGGATCGATCTCCTGCAGCATAGTGTCATCCAGTTCTTCCAGCTGGCAACCGTGTTCCTCCGCCATCTGGACCATGCGCCCCACGATATTGTGCGCTTCCCGGAAGGGGATCCCGTTCTGGGCCAGATGCTCCGCCACATCCGTGGCGTTCAAAAATCCCTTGTCCAGGAATTTCTGGATCTCGTCCATACGGAACTCTGTCCTATCCAGCATATGTGAGAAGATCTGAACAGAAGCACGCCAGGTCTCCACTGCGTCGAACAGACCCAGCTTGTCCTCCTGGAAGTCCTTGTTGTAGGCCAGCGGGGTCCCTTTCATGAGGGCCAGCAACTGGAACAGATCACCGTAGACCCGGCTGCACTTCCCACGGATCAGCTCCGCCATATCCGGGTTCTTCTTCTGTGGCATGATGCTGCTCCCGGTGCAGTAACTATCATCGATATCGATGTATGAGAACTCCGTACTGTTCCACCAGACGAACTCCTCTGCCCAGCGAGACAGGTGCATCATGGAGATAGACGCATTGCTGAGCAGCTCGATGGCGTAGTCCCTGTCACTTACGGAATCCATGGCGTTCTCTGTGGGAGCACGGAAGCCCAGCAATTCCGATGTGGTTCCCCTGTCGATGGGAAAGGTGGTACCGGCCAGAGCGCATGCTCCCAACGGGCAGTAGTCCATCCGCTCATAGGTAGCGGTCAGACGCTCCACATCCCTTCGGAACATCTGGAAATACGCCATGAACATGAACCCGATCGTTATAGGCTGTGCATGCTGCATATGGGTGAAACCTACCGAAATGCAGTCTGCATACTTGTCTGCCTTCTTCAGGATGATCTCCTCCAATTCAAGCAGTTCCCTGGCGATCTCACTGATTTTTTTCTTCAGGTACATCCGGGCGTCCACCTGGCACTGATCGTTTCTGGACCTGGCTGTATGCAATTTCTTCCCTGCGTCCCCAATCTTCTCGATGAGCCTGGACTCGATGGCCATATGGATATCCTCGTCATCCGAAGAGAAGTCTGCGCGTCCCTCCGCGATCTCCTGGCGGATCTCCTCCAACCCCGTGATGATCTGGTCCCGCTCTGTCTTGGTGACGATCCCGACCGCCTCCAGCATGGTCACGTGGGCGATGCTACCCTCAATGTCCTCATTAAACATGATATTATCGAAATGGATGGAAGCGTTGTATTCCTTCACGATTCCATCCATGTCTTTCTTGAACCTTCCAGCCCAAAGTGCCATAAGCCTGCTCCTTTCTTGCTAAACGATCACGATTGTCCCGCAGGGTCAGCACCAGCAGAACGGATTTGGAAGACAGAAACATAGCGGCAGTGTCATGCAGAGAGCATCGTCACTTGTCCGCCTCCGGTCATACCCGTACTGGTCTGATCTCGCGCGGTACAGGCCACCTGCTCCTGCCATCTGCCGATAGATTTCCTGGTACTCCCGATTATTCCCGTCCAGTTCCATAGCTCTCTCCACGTTCGCCATCCCATTCTGGATGTATCCACGCTTGAACTGGAGCACACCGCTTAGGAAAAACCACTCCGCATCGTGAATTCGGATGTTGATAAGCATCTGCTCCGCCCTGGCCAGATCCCCCCGGTCCAGTGCCTGCCGGATAGAGATATATCCGGGCTCGCCACCATAGGTATTGGCATAGCCGCCACCTGCAGGTCCGTAAGCAGACTGGTAGGCGGATTTCTCTTTTAGCATGTCGTAGGCCTCATTGACCTCCTGCAGCTTCTCTTCTGCCAGATCCGCCAGAGGATTCCCCTGATACTTATCAGGATGATATTTCTTCACAAGAGCCAGATACGCCTGCTTGATTTCGTCTTCAGAGGCGCCTCTGCTGACGCCCAATACCTTATATGGATCCTCAATCATGTTTTCCCTTTCTCTTTCCACTCAGTACTTCTTCTGTTCTGCGTCTGAGTCCAAAGAACACCACGTTCTTCACGATGTCTCCGTTCTTCTTGAATGTAATCAGATCGAACGCCTTCCCCATCTCGTTGAGGTAGTACTCCAGAGAGGGCTGCAGCGCCCCCACCACCTGTGCCCGTTCCTTCGCGCCCATGGCCAACATGGGGTTGAACCGGCCCTGGGCTTTGTCTTCCTCAAAATCGTCCAGCACGTCAATCATGTAGATCCACTTGCCCAGGTTCATCGCAAACTCTCCGACCTGTGCCTCCTGATCTGCTGGGAGCGTGTAGGAGGTGAAGACGATCCGCATCACCTCTCCCATGTACGCAGCCATCTGGTTCACATCGATTTTGTCGGTCTTCTCCATGGAATAGAGCTTCTGCAGATTCTCGTTGATGGCCTTCGCCTCCTTGCTATGCAGGTTGGCGGCCTTCTCGTATTGCTTCATGACACCCATGATGCGCCCCGGCAGAGATGATTTCTCTCCGTCCTTCACATCGTCCATGAAACTCTCCCCCGTCAGGATCATCATCATGTCCGCTGCGTATTTCACAGCCTGAGACTTTAGCTCAATGGGTTTACGTACCAGGGGATGGATGATGCAGTGCTGATGCGCGATCTCGTCCGGCTCCTCTGCAAAAGCCCCCAGGAACAAAGCCATGAACGTCATGTCATGGCTAAGCGCCAGTCTGCTGAACTGTCCGTAGTTTTCTCCCGCCTCCTTACATAATCCGCAATAGTAGGCGTTATATATTTCGTATTCCCGCAGGCGAAGTTCCGCCTTCTCGGGTTCTACGTATCCTTTCATATGTAAAATACCTCCTGTGTGTATTACTATTAATAATACCGCAAAATCATGATGATTTCAATCCGGTCCTATACTAAGCCCGCCTCAGAATCAGCGTGCTCTGGGGCATTACACTGAGATACAGTTTCCCGTGACGCACCTCCCCAGATGGAAGTTCCTTACAGGAATGTCCTTCTTGATCAGTGCGGAAGATCTGAACGAACCGATCTCCATCTGCAGCATCGGCTTTCCAGACATCGAGTGACATGGTGCAGTCCTCCAGGTCATTATTGCAGACCACTACGATGCACTGCTCCCCATCAAAACGGGAATAGGAGATCCAACCATGACCCGCGCCCAAGCGCACGATGGAGCCTGTGCGCAACACGGGCAGATCATGTCTCAACGCGATAAGGCTGCGATGCAGGTCGATCAACTCCGTATCCTCTCGTCCCCAGGGATAGCCCCGGCGGTTATCAGGATCAGTCCAACCCACCAGACCGGCTTCGTCCCCGTAATAGATCGTCGGTGCTCCCGGCCATGTCATCTGGATCACGACGGCCTCTCGGAGCACCGCCTTGTCGATTCCCTTCTCTGCCGCTTCAGGACCGAGGGTATGGGTACGGCCCACTGTGCGATTGGTTCGCGTCAGAAATCGGGAGTGATCGTGATTGGAGAGTTCGTTCATGGCGCATTGGAGAGAGTTCCACTGAAAACTCGCCATGCGTTTCTGCATGGTTGCAAAAAACTGTTCTCCATCCTGATACAGATCCTCCCGGATGCCATCGCTGTGCTTCTCCATTCCTGTCAGGAAGAAGGAGACAGGATCCATGAACGCGTCGTAATTCATGACGGTGTCCCACTGATCTCCTTCCAGCCATGTCTCCGGATTCCCATAGTGTTCAGCGATGATCACGGCCTCGGGATTGACCGCCTTGACACGGTTGCGGAATTCGCGCCAGAAAGCGTGGTTCAACTCGAGGCTGTGCCCCAGGTCTGCGGCCACATCAAGTCTCCAGCCATCAATGGAATACGGTGGCTTGAGCCATTTCTCCGCAATGGAGAATACCGCCTCCCACAGGTTTCTGGAGTTCTCGTAGTAGAGTTTTGGCAACGTGTCCACGCCCCACCAGGCTTCGTATCCCGGTGCTTTGTCCGTGAAATGGAAGAAATCCCGATACGGGCTATCCTCGCTCTGGTACGCACCGGGGGCATATCCCGGCATCTCCTTGTAGATGCCCTCCCGGTCCATCCAAAGGTGGAAGGATCCACAATGGTTGAACACGCCATCCAGAATGACCCGCATGCCTCTTTTGTGCAGTTCGGCACAAAACTCGGCAAACAACGCGTCTGTCTTGGTTGCGTTCACCTCGCTCAACACGCGGGAGATATACTTGCGGGCAAAGCCATTGTGCATCTCCCAATGTTCCAGCGGAAGGTCGTGGTCCTCCTCGATCACGCCAAAGTGAGGATCTACGTGTTCGTAGTCCTGAGTATCGTACTTGTGGCTGGACGGAGACAGAAAGATCGGGTTCAGATAGATGACCTCTACCCCCAGATCCTGCAGATAATCCAGCTTGTCCATGATACCGCGGAGGTCTCCGCCATAAAAACAACGGTAGTCGTCCTCGGCAGGAGGCTTGTCCCAGTCCGCGATCCTTCGTACATGCTGGTGGTTGTAGGAGTACTCTCCATCCTCCACATCGTTTGACTTGTCCCCGTTGCGGAAACGATCCGGAAAGATCTGGTACTGCACGGCACCTCTGGCCCATGTGGGCGTGTGGAAGCCGGGGAAGAACCGGAAATCAAGATGAGTATCAATGCACTCACCCGCTCTCAGTTGTTTTGTCCCATCCTTCTGGCATATGTAGACCCGCCTGCGATATTCTATACGGAACCGATAGGAAACAACTCCCTCCGGGCATGTGAACGTCGCTTCGTACAAAGAGAAATGTTGTCCATAGTCGTTCCTGCGCATGATGATCTCAGTGGAATCCCCCAGAGCCAGTGTGACCTTGGCGCCGTTTACCGACTTTGGTCCGCGAAGGCGAACAGTCACTTTCTGCCCTGGCACAGGTTCTGCGGGAGTGCGGAACCTTTCTGTTTCATCACTGAAGAAAGATGCTAAAAAGGTGTGTTCTGTGTTGTGTATATCCATGTAGAATTAGTTTTTCCCACTTTCTGGTAGTTTAACGATAATCGACTCAAAAGGCCGCAGGCTGTACTGCAGGTGCTGAGGACGTCCGTCACACTCTCCTTCCATGCTGAGCAGGACGGGTCCATCGCCCGCCTCTCCTGGGCCGCCGCCCGAAGGCAACAAGTCAAATGTGCTGAAAACTCGTTCATAGCTGCCGGGGACCGGCACACCCACACAGTAATCGTAGTGATGCGTGGGAGAGAAGTTACATACCACCAGGACCGCGTCCTCATAGTTCCACGGATTTCGACGTATAAAACTGATCGTGTTCGCCCAACTGTCGTTGCGATTGATCCACTCAAAGGTGGTCGGATTCTTGGAATCCGTATAGAGTACCGGGAACTGCTTGTAGACTTCCATGAGTCTCTTGATCGTGAGCATGATATCTCTGTGTCCAAACTCATCCGCCAGATGCCAGTCGATACTCTCTTCCACGTTCCATTCCCGTTCCTGTGCAAAATCCTGCCCCATGAAAAGCAGTTTCTTGCCGGGATGAGTAAACTGGAAGGTATACAGTGTTTTCAGACTTCCCATGCGGTCCTCGATCTTCCCAGGCGCTTTTTCGACCATCGAATGCTTGCCGTAGACTACCTCGTCATGGGAGAGGACGAGAACGTAATTCTCGGAGAACGCATAGTCCGCCGTATGGGTCAGTACACCGTGATGCCACTTCCGGTAAACCGGATCCAGCGCAATGTAACGCAGGGTGTCATTCATCCATCCCATATTCCATTTCAGTGTGAAGCCCAGCCCCCCTCTGGTCACGTCTTCGGTAATGCCCCACTCTGCCGAGGAGTCCTCACCAATCAGGTAACCTGTGGTTTTGCCACATACTTCGTAATTAAGCTGGCGCAGGAAATCCATGCTCTCCAGATTCATGTGTCCGCCAAACATGTTAGGCCGCCACTCTGCGCGATCATAGTCGTTGTAGAGCATGGAAGCCACCGCATCCACTCTGAGCGCGTCAACATGGAACTCGTTGATCCAGTAGAAGGCGCTGGAGATCAGGAAGGAACGGACCTCCGGCTTACTATGGTCGAACGCCAACGTCCCCCACACCGGATACTCCCTCCGCAGAGGATCCCCGTGTTCATATAGCGGTGTGCCGTCAAACTGGGCCAGGGCAAACTCATCTTTCGGGAAGTGGGCCGGAACCCAGTCCAGGATGACGCCTATATTGTTCTGATGCAGGCGATCCACCATGTACCGGAAATCGTCCGGTGTGCCGTAGCGGCTGGTAGGAGCAAAATACCCTGTCACCTGATACCCCCAGGAGAGATCAAAGGGATATTCACAGATCCCCATCAACTCCACATGGGTATACCCCATGTAGAGGACGTACTCCACAAGATCATCCGCCAATTGCCGATAGTTTAGGAACCCGTCCTTGTCGTTCTCATCCCGATAGCCCTTCTTCCAGGAACCGAGATGGACCTCGTAAATACTCATGGGCTTTCCCAGCACCTTGGTATTGTCTCTCTGGCTCTGGTATTCCTCGTCTCCCCATGTGTAAGTATCCAGCGAACAGACGATAGAAGCATTGGCCGGGCGCTGTTCTGCGCGCAACGCCAGCGGGTCAGACTTCCAGCGGCGTACTCCGTCTGCCCCGGTCACGATGAACCGGTAGGCATCTCCATCCGATACGCCAGGCACAAAGCACTCCCATATGCCCTGATCTGCCCAACTGCGGCTCATGCCGATCTCATTCTCCCAGCCTGTACGCGCAGTGATCAGCGAAACCGCCTGCGCGTTAGGAGCCCACAATCCAAAACGCGTTCCGGCGACCCCATCCAGGTCGTCCGGATGAGCACCCAGTCCCTTATATAACTCGTAATTCGTCCCTTCATGAAGCAGAAAACTATCGAAATCTGAAAAGTACGTCATGTCGCTTTCCTCCCGTCACATATTCCATTTCATATATAGTACCACAATTGCGGCAAACTTTCTATGAAACTTTCGCAGACACCCCACTCATTTCTTTACAGACTTCTCACCTTCTCATTTTCTGCTACGCCAAATCCCCCAGCCAAGTCAACCTCCGCACTGCGACTATCATACGGCACTTCACGAATTCATATCACTTCTGTTTTTCATAGATCCGTTTATCGTACAACTTCCCTTCGATCTCCAAAGCCTCTTCTTCCACGCGTACACACCTCATCCCGGCTTTCTCCATGATCCTTGCTGAGCCTATGTTATCGGCCGCACACCAAGCTCTCACACATGATATGCCCTCGTGCTCCATAAGAAACGTGATCACAGCGTTAACAGCTTCGCTTCCAAATCCCTTCCCCCAACAGTTACGCGCAATGCTCACACCGAGCTCGATACTGTCTGTATCCGGCTCGTAGTCATAAGCCCCTACCGTGCCGATCAGAATATCATCCCAGCAGATCGCCCAGCCATAAAATTTTTCTCTCTGATAGCCTGCAATAAAACGGCTGACCGTCTCCTCCGCCAATTCCCGTGTTGCATACGGATTCCAACCGGAATATTCGTACATCGCCGGATCCTGACCAAAATCACGGTACAGGGTATCCGCATCCTCAGGTTTATGCGGCCGAAGAAGCAACCTGTTTGTATTCAGTTCTGTTGTCCCATGCTTCATTCTGTTTCTTCCTTCATGTCATATTGCACCCTGGAATTCGTCAGCCCTGACAGCTGCTCCAAATGTATTCCAAATATTTCCCATAAGTCAGCCTTAAGATCATCATTGGTTTCTAATTTCCTTTCTTCCACCTTATTATCTGAAACGATCCTAAGCTGATCTTTGAAAATGGAAGCAGTTCCCTTATCTCGAATGCTCTCAACAATGATACCCTGGGTCACGGGACTCATCTTTGCCATGCATGCATAGTAATTCAAAGGGATAAAATCCACAACTTCCACAGGCTGCGGAACAAAGCTTACCAAAGACATCCTCTTGCTTCCATTGTACCCCTCAAGCAGGATGGTACTGCCCTTCTGATGCATGCTGTAAGAGTAATAATGGGGCGAAATAGCTGCCGGCTGCCAGTCAGAACCTTCCCTGAGTGCAACAGGTACCACCGGTGAAGGAAGGCCTAACCCTACATCCACATAATACTGTGAATCATCTAATGTGACAATAGCAGCAGATTGATCTCAAAGCATCCCCCACAGCCATGCTTGATGACGATTTTCTCAAAGATGTCTGGAATCGCCAGAGAAGGACAGCTTTGATTCCGATAAAAGTCCAGATTGCCATAAGGTATATGGGTCAGATTCTTCCAAATGAGTTCCTTTAGATTATCAAGGGTCGGCCTCCGACTACCATTCTTTCGATAATTTCTTGTCCAGGCGATCGATCATCTCTTCGATCATCTCAGATAATTCTCTAACGTGTTTTCACAAAACTGTAACCCTGTGACTTTTTCAGAACTCTGTTGCCTCTGGTTGTAGGCGCCGGTTGTAACCGATTGCAAGAATATTCAAAATCCGGTATTCCTCCGGAATATCCAAGAGTTCCCGCATCGCCTCCACCGCTGTTTTTCCTGTCCCGTCCGGCCCCATGCGTCCATCCATGTGGATCCAGTTGCAGCCAAGCCCGCGTTCTTCGCAGGCCAGCATAATGTAGGTTGAGACAACAGACAGGTCCTCCCTCCATAGTTGTGACTGCGCCCTATCGATAACAGGGATGATGGCCACGTTGCAGTAGATCAGAGGGCCAGCCCCCATGGACTTGCATTCGGAAAGCTGCCTGATCAGTGCTTTGTTCCGCACCACGACGAAGCGAACCGCATCTCCACCCCATCTGCATGGAGCGTAACCTGCGATTTCCAGAATCTCTTCCACCATTTGCTCAGGGACAGGTTCCGGCAGAAAGACAAAGGCATCTCTTCTGTTTTTCACTAATTCCAGTAAATCCATATGCTTACCTACTAAATTCCTTTTTACCACAGTATGCTCCCCTCGGCAACAATCGCGCCCAACACATCGTACTTTTCTTCTAAATATCCAGGCGAAAGCATCGGTATTCTAGTTGCAGCGTCCACTGTGGCCACAGGCATGATGCTCATGATCTCCGTGTCCGTGATGGTCGCATGTCGCTTCTCCGCTTTCAGGGAGTGTCCCCTCGATCAGACTCTGCACTGCAGCGTCAGCATCCCCCGATGCCCCCGCATATATAGTGATCCCGGCTTCAGCCAACGCGTTCTGTGCTCCGGGGCCTACCCCTCCGCATATAAGAGCATCTGCTCCCGCCGTCTTGAGAAATCCGGCCAATGCCCCGTGCCCATTTCCGTTGGTATCTATGATCTGATCATTTACGACCTTCCCCTCTTCTATATCAAACAGTTTGAACTGCTCTGTGCGTCCAAAATGCTGAAAAATATTCCCGTTATCATAGGTTACCGCTACTCTCATCGTTTTGTCTCCTTTTTGCATTACTTCTCCTATATCCTGCTGTGACAGACGATAACTGCCTCCTTCGATGCGGAGCATCTTACCAAGTACCAGAAAGTCCGCCAGTTTTTTCCTTGCGCTTTCATAAATGGCAGTAACAGTCGTGCGTGCTACTCCCATCTTTTCGGCACATTCCTCCTGTTTCAGACCTTCCTGATCGAGGAGTCGGATAGCCTCATACTCGTCGAGACTCATTATGATCGTTTCCTTTCCCTCCATATCCTGTGGAGCAAAGCTCCAGTGATCTGGGTATGTATCGATGCATCTGCATCTCTGTGGTCTTGGCATGGCAGCTCCTTTCTGACATATGTCAATAATATAATACAACGGTTTATGACATATGTCAACAACCTGTCGATACAAGCATTTCAGCATATAAAAAGCGACTGTTTATTCAACAGTCGTCTATGGCAAAGGACATGGGTTGTTCACACGACGGCCATGTTTGTAGCAGGTATTGTCCCCACAAAACTAGTGATCGGATTTCAGCCCGTGTCCGCACATGGTTATCAGACAGTCTGAAGTCTTGCCGAATCTCTCACAGTAATTCAGGTACGCTGCATAATTGGCGGCTGTTGTGTGCTCGATGTATATTCCCTTCTCGCATTCTTCAAGGTACGCGGCCAGAAGCGCTATTCCCCAGGCGCCTCCTTCTCCCGCTGTTTCCATAATTGCCACGGGGATGCCAAGTGCAGCAGCCAGTATTTCCTGTGCTACTCCTTTGGTTTTGAAGATCTCGCCATGACCCAGAATTCTTTCAATCTGAACATTTTCTTGTTTCATGAGCGTATCCATTCCGAGTTTCATAGCACCAAATGCAGTATATATCTGTACTCTCATGAAATTGGCGAGATCAAACAATGAGTCAGCAGGATGAATAAACATCGGACACCCTTCTGTAAGGCCTACACCATGCTCTCCGGAGTGGAAACAATATGACATCATTCCACCGCAGTCAGCGTCTCCCGTTGCTGCTTTTTCGAACAGCACTCTGTAGATGTCTCCTTTGTCACAAGTTACACCGAAAGCCCTGAGGCATTCATCAAACAACCCTACCCATGTATTGATCTCGGTTGAACAATTGTTGGAATGCGCCATTGCTACGAGCTTGCCTGCAGGCGTTGTGACAATATCCAAATTTTCATACACTTGTGTCAGATCTTTTTCTAAAACGACCATGGCAAATGCAGATGTTCCTGCAGAAATATTGCCAGTCTTCTCTCTTATGCTGTCTGTTGCAACCATTCCTGTACCGGCATCACCTTCAGGCGGGCACAGTTTTATTCCGGCCTGTAAGCTTCCAGTGGACATACCCTGAAAGGGTAGTAATGTAGTCCACTTTTCCGACATGCTCTTCATTATTGAGGATAGCCTGATATAAGTGGGCTATACTCCATCTCTGTGGAATATTGAATGAGAAAGCTTTTGTAAGTTTTCCTGCCACCTCACCGGTAATATTGTTTCTCCACGTCCTGAATGCTGTAAGAAGGTTCCCTTCCTTATCGAAAGGCATATATCCATGCATCATCCCGCTGATTCCTATGGCAGACAGACGCTCTATGCGGACATCATACTTTTGCAGAACTTTGCTCGCAAGATCACTGTAGCATTCCTGCAGACCATGCCATATTTCGTCCTCCCCGTATGTCCATATTCCTTCAACAAGATGGTTTTCCCAGTTGTGGCCTCCGGTTTCCAGTATGTTGCCCTGCCTGTCAATAAGCACCGCCCTGATCCTTGTAGATCCTAATTCTATGCCAAGTACTGTTTTTCCTGCCCTTCATCTCAAGAATTATAAGGATAAATGCATGTATAAAGCTCTCCGCAGTTCGGTCTGAACCTTTGGAGAGCTTTCTGTATGTAACGCGCTATGCGCTCATTTTACCGTTACCTTTATCCTGGCATATTTGCCGTCCTGACTATATGCATATATGTAAGTGGTTCCTTTCGCCTTTAGTCGCTACATGGATCATCTTGGATGTTGATACAACATTATTGTTCTCATCCAGTGATACAACAATAAACTTGTAGTACTTGCCCTTGACTTATTTGATCTTCTTGAGGTGTACCCCAAAAAGTAGAGTCTGCAAAGCATGGTATAATGCATGTAGATTGGAGGTACACCATGTCAAGAACAAATTACAGCAAACAGTTCAAATTGATGGTGGCAAAAGAAGCATTGCGGCCTGAAAACAAGAATCTGGAACATGTCATAGCCGACAAGTACGGAATCATGCCGTGGACTGTCATACGATGGCGTAATCATCTTGCTGAAGTTGGTGAAGATAAAGCCTTTCGAAAAGGGTTTACCAAATCAGATAAGAGGACCGATCGGGAAAAAGAGCTTGAAAAAGAGAACGCAGAGCTTCGTGAGGAGGTCGAAATACTAAAAAAAGCAGCGGCCTTCCTTGCAAATGTAAAGCGCGATTGAAATATCTTTTCATGCGTGAGCATAAACACGAGCACAGCATTGCGAGGATGGCCAGAGTACTAAAGGTGTCAGAGAGCGGATACTACAAATGGCGCAGACGAGTCGATGGGCCACTTACGGAGAAAGAGAAAGAAGACCTTAAGATCACAAAAGAGATATACGACATATACAGAGCTTCCAGAGGATCATACGGATCAAGAAAAGTAACCGTTATCCTGAATAAAGGTCGCAAAAAACGTGTCAACCATAAACGTGTCGAGAGGATCATGCAGGAGTGCGCTCTCTTTTCCAGGACATGCAGAAGGTTTGTCTGCACGACGGATTCAGACCATGACGAGCCAATCGCCGACAATCTTATCGACAGAGACTTCAGCGTTGATGCCCCGGATAAAAAGATGGTAAGTGATACAACAGTCATTGCTACGGAGCAGGGAGATCTGTATGTGGCCGGAATACTGGATCTGTATGGAAGGCTTCCCGTAGGGTTGGCAATGAGCGTGCATAACGATAGATTTCTGGTAATGGATGCATTAAAAGATATGCTTCTCAGAGGCTGTGGAAGTCCGGGATGCATCATACATTCGGACAGGGGTTCGACCTACTGTTCGAAGGAATACAGGAGAATGCTGAGCAGGCAGGGATTCATATGCAGCATGAGCCGTAAGGGAGATTGCTGGGACAATGCACCAATGGAAAGTTTCTGGGGTAAAATGAAGTCAGAATGGCTAAAGAAAAAATACAGAACAATCAACGAGGCAAAAGGTGATATATATGAATACGTGTGGCACTTTTATCCTCGTAAAAGGCCACACGAATCCATCAATTACTCAACCCCGTATGATTATTATCATAGGGGAGAAATCATATAGGAGTGACTCTACTTTTATGGGTACACTTCATCTTGCCGGTTTTGGTTTTACTGTACTTGCTGACAAGACCGTTGTGCTTTACGGCTCTTATCCGAACCTGATACTTCTTGCCTTTCTTCAGCTTTTTGATAACAAGTTTGGTACCAGAAGCCTTGAAAGTCTTCGTCTTCCATTTCTTTTTGCCTTTGATACGATACTGCACCTTATAGCTTGTTACATCGGTCGGCTTCTTGCCCTTCAGTTTCACAGTCAGCCTGCCCTTTCCGGCCTTTAAGCTCTTGATCACCGGCTTGGCAGGTGCGGTTCCGATCCTGCTGCTGGTCTTTACGGCGCTGTATTCTCCGAAATTGTGGCCGTCGAGCTCTTCGTGGTAACCCTCTGTTGCGCGAACCCTGACTTGATATATCTTGCCTTTCTCCAGATTCCTGAGAACGAGTTTGTTCGAAGTCGCTTTGAAGTTCTTGGTCTTCCATGCAGAGGAACCTTTGACCCTGTAGCTGACTTCATATCCCTTCACTCCGGAAGCTTTCTGGTCTTTGACAGTAATGGTCAGTGAGTTCTTGCCATCGACCAGGCTTTTGATCACAGCCTTGGCAGGTGAGATCAAAAATTCCATCTCATGAGATCCGGTATACTCCGTGTCATCCTTCTTAGCAGTCGCTGTGACTTTAGCAGTTCCGCACTTCGTATTGTTAGTGTACTTAAGAGTGTAATGTGCCGGAGAGATAACATTATCCGCAATATCGTAGACTTCTACCTTAGGTTTAAGGGCACTGCCGTTATATATGATTTCATCATCAAAAATAGCTAAGTTAGCGAGTCCCAGCTTCTGTACGGACAGTGGAACTACGGTAGTACCCGCGCCCGGTACTGTTACAAAGAGATTAGCACAGCCTATGGCTTTGGCTGTTACTCTTACTCTGAAAGGATCGCTTAGATCATTCTCGATATCGAAGTAATCAGATCCTCCGTCTGCAAGTTTCCACTCACAGTCGGACTGAACCAAATGTCCGTCATTGCCTTTGAACGATACTCTCAGTATAGTCTGATTAGCTCCATACAGATCAAGAGGCGTGTTCCCCGAGACTCTGATGCTGATATTCGGCTTCATGCGGCAGTATCCCTTGATTGGGAAATTATCAAAAGACATCACCTGAGCAGAACCACCGAACAGCTTATCCACAAGTGTTTCATCAGTATAGTCATACCATTTGCCGCCTGAATACATGTAGCTTTCGCCCTTGTTTACAACACCTTCAAGCCATGTGTCTTCACCTGTAGCTTTCGAGAAGGTCTCATTAAGCGCCATTGGCATGTTGACTGCATATTCACCATCAGGTATGGTCTGTGTCTGTACTATGGAATAGTACTGGCCCTTCTGGATAAGAACTGGTTCATCAAGGCTCATCTTGTGGAAACCACCATAAGTATACTCACCTTCTACCGTTCCCACCAGAATACCATCCGTCGGATCCTTGAACCCATCCGGGAGCAGATATACATCACTCACGACCTTGGTACCCGGATATGATGTCTGGCAGGACACTCCCTCGAGCGACTGGCACGCGCGGGCTTTGAAAACGTTGGACATTTTCGTCTCATCCTCTATAGCAGCAGCCTCTATATCATTAGCCGGCATATAATCATGTGCATCCACCCAGTATCCTTCATTATAGGACTGATTGTTCCTGTCAAATACGAGGGCCTCCGGTGTATCCAGTGTTTTATCATAATATGAAAGCCAGAAATAACCGGTGTGCTCACCATTCTCATTCTCAAGACCCCATCCCGGTCCTTTGTTCGGGAACTTTTCCTCTTCTGATCCCCAACTGTTCTTGACCAGCCACGCACCGTTCCCTTCCGGTTGATGACCTTCGATGAAATTCTCAGCAGGATAATTATCGTCCCATCCTACAATCGTGACAGCATGGTTGGCATATTCCTGCTCATCATAGGTATAATGAGCCCAGTGCGTGCTGATATATTGTCCGTCTCCGGCTTCCTGGCTCGGAAGTGAAGTGTCCGCACAGAATCCGATCGAAACAGCACGGTTATTCATCAGCATCTCTTTGATCGCATTAGTTCCCTCAGGATTATATGTATATTCGTTGGTTTCCGGATCAACCTGTGCAGGCGAAGGAAGCATATATGACTCTTTGAGTACGAAAGTCTGAAGGAATCTGTATTCCTCCGGAAGCGACCAGTCATCCTCATCATCATAAGAGTATTTCGTCAGCTTGCCATCGACCATTCTGTATTCAATAGAATGGTCTTTACCCATGTATTTCAGGGTATAATCTTCAGAATCATCGTTTTCTACAACAGGTCCAAGACCTGAGGCAAACATGTTGGTCGCCATGAATATCATGCCGCCCATATTCAATTTATCCGCGAGGGTCACATTGGCATTAGAATGGGAACCCTCACCATTCTGAGGATTGTCCGGATCATCGATAGCCTTGCTGACAAAGTACACAAGGTGCTTCTCCGAAAGATCAAGCGTATCTTTGGTATAGTCGCCCCGTACTTCCGGATCCGGAGAGCCAAGAATACTGCTTTCAGCAGCCGCTATCGCAGCAAATCCCCAGCAGGTTCCGAAAGGGTTCTGGAACTTGACCGGAGTCACCAGTCCTTGGTCACGCAGATCGAACCGTTCAGGAAAATCAGATGAAGAATTTCTCCTGAGCTTGACCTTGCTTGTCTTGTAATCGAACGGATCATCATAAGGATCCTGGATCTGCTCTCCGATCTGTTCCAGACAGTCTCGATCAGAGCTATCGGCAAATGCAACTACCGGCATCATTGTCAAAATCAAAACTACAGCCAGCAGTTCCGCGAATAACTTCTTTCTCATACCATGACCTCCTTGCCTTCGGGAAGTAAAAACATACTATTTGTGTTTTATTATATCATAAAGAAATAGAACTGATAATACCCGGCGCCGACAGCGGTATTATGATGACTGATTATGAGCGTCGAGCTATTAGCTCTTGTGCACCTATATGTTGATCTCCAATAGTCCTTTCGTAAAAACACCTTGGTTTTCCAAGGGATTGATGGCGGAGAGAGGGGGCTTATAACCCCCACTGAAAGTCGGAGATGGAACCCGCCGCCTACAGAGGCGGGGGACATCTGGCGCTCGTTATAATTGAAAAGTGATCAATTTCGTTATGATTAATAACGTGATCAGCAGTTAATGCATAATAAGTGTCTCTGGATTTATCTATAATGACACCGCTGGCTCCGGCACCATACCCAATACTGTTTTCGCTTATCTCGACAGGAATGATCAGGATGTTCGCACTTTTGACATCAGCTAGTTTTGCCTCCATATCAGAATAAATGCGATGCTTTGCCTGATAATCCATGACAGAAGGGATTACCCTATTATAATCACAGCTATAACTGCCGCAACCAATAGTACAATGATACTATATTTCTTTTTCAAATCAGCTTTTCCAAATCTTTGATACTATCATAATCTTCGATATTCACACCTAGGTTAACATAATCATTTGACTTTTACAGTTCCTGCACTTCCACCAGATTATTCTACTTCCAAATCTATCTCTACATGGCTATCGACTTTTTCCCCACGTAATAAAACTACCGTCTCAACGTGGCAAGAGTGGACATTATGAATGTCAAAATCGCCTTTCCCCGTTTGCCCAAACTTATCGTACGTTTTCCTCTGTGCTTGCGACGCCACCTCCGTTATAACCGATCACACGCCATGCGCTACCTGCATACCACACGGTCTGGGCACCATTCTTCCCGGCATCCTTACTCAAAGCATCGCTGCGCATCGCCATTGACGCAGGGCCTTCATTCGCCGCATATACCGGCACATTCATCTGCGGCACGAAACAAATCGTGACAGCGACTACCAGCAGCACTGTCAGGATCCGTGCCATCTGTTTCTTTTACTTCTGTTTCATATGCATTCTGTTCTACTCACTTTCGTTTGAATCGTCCGCCCTTCTCAGAACAAACTGTGTGTAGATGTGTCTCCTCAATTTCCATGTATGCCCATCGCTCATCTGTCATGATCTGACCTCTCTTGTTGTTTCCAATGACTGCCGGGAAGCGAGCACCCAGGTTCGCTTCAAAGGATCGAAAGCATCTGCGTCCGATTCTCCGGCAGTATGTATTTTTCCGCACTGCTATGCGAAACGGAATCAGGGTTCCTTTGCCTTATGCAAGCAGTTTTTCGGATCACTCGTTATAATCTGCCGGATCAACTGTGCCGATATTGGTGATCTTGGCATTCCCATCCAGGTCTTCATACACCGTAACGACCTGGATCCCATGAATCGTCTCTTCTGTCTGCAGCGTACTGAAGCAAAGAAAGGCATAATTCGTTCCGGCAACTACCTGTGTGCCAAGCAGCGCCATTGGTTCAAGTTCATTCCCATCAAGGTTTTCCACGGCTTTGTCAAAGACGTCTTTTGCATCCTGCGGAATCACAACGGAAAATCTGTCTTCCGCGACTTGCCAGCCACCGGCAAGCTGCTCCGCGCTGATCTCGGTGTTATTGTCATCCGTGTATTCCGTCAGGTCAAACTCTTTTATCTTTGTGATTTCTGCATTCCCCTCAAGGTCGGCATATACGACCACCATCTGATAGGATGTTTCAGGTTCTTTGGTTGTTGTGGTCGTCTCGCAAAGGATCATATAATTCGTTCCTGCCACGACCTGGCTTGCGACATAAGCAACTGGCTTCAATTCGCTGCCTGTGAATGTTTCAGCAGCTTTATCAAAGGCTGTCTGAACATCCTCAGGCAAGGCGTTCGCTTCATTATCGAAAAGATCCCAGCCACCGGACACCGATTCTTCAGCGCTCATTTCTGAAGATTCATCGGTCTGCACACTCTCATTCGATGATCCGCATGCTGTAATCATTGTGATCATAAAAAGTGCGAGCAATAATACTGATAGTTTCCTGAACATGTTCTTATTGACCCTCCTCTCTACTCTTATCACTTGACCTTGACTTTGAACGTAACTGTCTTAGTTCCTGATGCCTTGTAATTGGTGTTTCCTAATGCTTTGACTTTCACCTTCACCTTGTAGGTACCCTTCTTCATTTTGCTGTTCTTCTTGATGGTCACCTTTCCGGTGGTCTTGCTGATCTTGAAGTACTTCTTGAAAGACTTGCTTCCCTTCTTGGCTGAGACAAGAGTATAGGTCTTCTTGTCATTCAGCTTCTTTGTGAACTTGATCACTTTGGTGACGGCCAGAGTCTGTGTCTTTTTCTTCAGTTTGCTGTATTTGACTTTAGCAGCTTTTGGCTTGATCGTCAGTGGGTTTGCAGCCTTATTAATCGTAACAGTGATTGTCTTAGATGCAGCCTTATAATTCGAAGTGGCAGATGCGCTGATCGTGATCTTCGCAGTACCCGCTCCTTTGATCGTTACCTTTCCGGTGCTGCTTACTGTTGCTACTTTGGTATTGCTTGACTTGTATGTAAGCGTTCCGTCTCCGTTTGTTTTCGCGCCAAGGCTGAAGGCTGCATTGCCGTAGGTCTTCGTGACATTGGAGGCGGTGATGGTCTGCGCGGCAGGTTGTGGCTGCGGCTCACTATTTTCTTTCCACTGCGCTGTCACCGTCTGGTTTGATGTGATGTTGCTGAAGTCTTCCGGATCCCAACCGTCGAAGGTGAATCCGTCTCTTGTTGGAACATCCGGTGCTGTCGCTGCCTGTCCCTTATCAACGGTCACCTGCTTGTCAGCCGTTGTTCCGTCTGTCCAGGTACCGCCTGCTGCCTTGAATGTAACGGTGAATGTCTTGACTGGAGGTTCAGTGACTGTCAAGTTGATTGTCCTGAAAGCGCTGGAATAATCGGTCTCATAATTATCATTGATCTCTTCGTAGAAGACGTGCAGTTTATACTCTCCTGCAGCAAGCCCTGTTGGAATAGAGACATTCTTTGTGTCAGTATTGTTCGCTCTATCAATGTAACCGTAATACAGTGCATTATCTTCACTGTCTGCCAGTATCACAGACACGTAATCCTTCTCCGTGGGTGCAGGTGCAATTGAATACGGATCATCTCCCTCAAATCTATAATTTACCGGAACACTCCAGGATTCATACCCTTCTTTGGCAGAAAGGACAGCGCCGGTTGCCGCACTGGCCTTAAAATTATCCCGGCTGCTGTCATGCACAGTCAGCTTCCATTCACCAGCGGAGTTGGCCGAAACCGGTGCTGTACGGTTCCTGGCAAACATATTCATTTACACCAAGCGTGCGGCTTTCGATCGCGCTTTGCTCCTGATTGCTGAACAGAGAACTGTACATACCATCCACAACACTTTTCAGATTAGAATCTTTGTAATCATTGTTATTGTTTGTACTCGGATTGAAATGTACACCAGATGTCAGATTGTCCGCTGCAAACAGTGTCATCGTATTGTTGCTTTCTATATAAGAATTCCCGGTATTCTTATATTTGATCACGCACCAGGCGACCGGATCTCCTTCGTTCACCCCATAATAGACTGTTTGTGCGTTGTCCGTGTTGGCGCCTGTTTCCAGCACACCTGTGCCAAACTCTAATCCGGGATTTTTTTTCCGATGCAAACACCGTCCCCGCGCTCATCGGCATCATGGCAAACACCATCAGCACTGCCACCAGTATCGGTAATAATCTTTTCTTCGATGTCATCTCACGACCGCCGTACTAAAAATAGCCGCAAAGTTACGTGGCAGACTTTTCTGTCACAATCTTTCCGGCTAAGATCTCATCTGCCTTGTTACAGATAGTTTATCATGTTAACGCAGAAAAAGAAACTGGAATTTTTCTTCCTCTCTTATGTTCCTCAATGTATCCGTAAAACTGTTCATGCAGCTGCTGCATTTCATCCGGCGCCTTCATGGAATGCTGATACATGAAGCGGTCGCCGAAACGACTTCTGAAAACGAAACCGAGAACAACAGCAATGATTCCCACAGGGAGAACGGTAAACACTCTCATCTTCGGAGGGGAAAGTTTCAGTCCCATGTGTGCAATATCCTCAAAGTTTTTCTTGATTTGCACTGCCGTTTTCTTCATAAGCACTTTGTCATTTCCTGCGTGCTTCGGATCCTTTGTCTCATAATATGCATCTGCAATCGGCACAACCATAGCCAGATGACAGATTTGCCAGATATGCATATCATCAACAATCTGGCAGGGAATTCCAGCTTTTCTGAAAGAATAAGCCAAAATCGTTTCCCGGCCATCTGCTCTTCCGATAGTAGTCGGTTGAATGAGTCTCGGAGTCAATGATGCATTCAGAATATTCCCCTCAAAACCTCCGCCGGCTCCGGGAAACGCAGGAAGAATTCGTCCCTTTCCGCAAACATCTTCCCACTTATCATAAGTATCGAGGGAATTCACCATTGTTACTATGGTCGGACTGGTATTATATTTCAACTCTTCTAGAGCAGTATATATCTGATTTTCCCGTACTGCGAGAATGATGTAATCGTATCTGTCATTTGCTTCAAGCCGGGAAAGCACTGTCACCTCTGCAGTTTTAATCTCCTTACCTGCTCTATATTGCAAACCCAGTTCCTGTATACTTTTCAGACGATTTCCTCTGACGTAGACCGTAACACTCTCTCCTGCCTCAGAAAGAAGTGCGGCATAAAGGCTTCCAATCACGCCCGGACCTTGAACGCTCCCACCACTTAATACACTGACGCGTATTTGAAGTGGGGGATTCCTGCTTCATCGAGAACTGCAGGTTCCCTTGGGAACTCCGTCTTACAATCTCTCCACAGGCTTTACTTCCCGTGCGACCCACGGTACGATATTTCGTCCCAGAGGCTCTATGCCGCCAGGATCTCCTTCCCTTTCTTCAGTATATTGATCGCTGCATTCACATCTCTGTCATGCAGCGCTCCACACACCGGGCACTTCCATCTCCTGACCGAAAGATCCTTGACCCCCGTGTTTCTCTTTCCACAGCATGAACATTGCTGGCTTGACGGGAATGTCCGCGGTACCTTCACCAGTACCCCGCCATGATCTGCCAGCTTGTATTCCAGCATCCGGTAGAACTCCCCCCACGACGCGTCTCCGATGGACCTGGCGAGCCTGTGGTTTTTCATCATCCCTTTTACATTCAGATCCTCTACGCAGACGACTTGGTTCTCGTTCGCCAGCCGACAGGTCTCCTTATGCAAATAGTCTCTTCTGATGTCTGCTACCTTCTCCTGTTCTCTCGCAAGTTTCTTCCTTGCCTTCTCCCGGTTCTTCGATCCTCTCTTCTTTCTCGACAGCTTCTTCGCAAGTCTTGCGATCTTCTTCTCGTGCTTCTTCTGTGTCCTTGGGTTCGGAACGCTCTTCCCGGATGAATCAGTATACAGGACCGTCAGCCCAGCATCCAGCCCCGTTTCTCCTCCTTTGTTCGGAAGCACTTCTGCCTCCTCCTCTACCTGCAGCGTGATGTAATACCTCCCGCTGGCTGTCATGGATACCGTGGCCGACAGGATCCTTCCGTCAAAGACTCTTGTATTTCGGATCTTAACGTCTCCCGCTTTCGGTACCCGGATCCGGTCTCCTCCGATCCGGATGCTGCCATTTACATTCATCGTTCGGTAACTCTGAGCATGCCGTTTGCTTTTGAACTTCGGATACCCTCCTCGCTTCTGAAAAAAGTTCTCATATGCTTGTTCCAGGTGTCTCAGGGCTTGCTGCAGCGCGATGCTGTCAGCTTCTTTCAGCCATGGTGCCTCCTTTTTCAGGTGATGGGACAGATCTCTGCTTTCTTCTGTGTATTTCAGCGTGTCATGACACTCCTCCCAAAACGTTTTCTTCTGTTCAAGATAGTAGTTATATACAAAACGACAGGCCCCAAAGGTCCGTGCGAAGAACGCCTGCTGTTTCCGGTCTGGATATGCGCGATACCGGTATCCTCTGATACGCTTCATGATACACCTCCGAACGTATGTTCTTATCGTATCACATGTCATCCTTTTATGCAATATCGAAACAAGAAGTTCCTGGCATTTTACTCAGAAATGGCTCTCCTGCAGAGCGACACTCGAGGGTATAGCCGTATAGCATTCTTTGGCCCATACCGAACGATTCATCCCTACACTTGCAGAAGTGGGGGTTTTCTCGTTAAGCTTTTAGATAAATCAAATATTTCGTAATATCACCTTCTTATATGCGAACATCTTGTATAAACCATGCAAATCCTGATTTATGAGTCTAAATCAAATGTATATACTTGTGTGCTCTCCAACTATTCTATATCTAGATCAATATCAACATAACCATTAATCTTTTCTCTACGTAAAAGAACTACCGTCTCGACTGTTGTCCGCCTGAGCAACCGAATTTCATAATATCCGCTTTCACATTCAGTTTCACGTAGAAAGCCGCTTTTCGGTTGCTCACGCGTTCAAGAGGGACAGCGACTTCCACATACCCCGAGACACCATTATGGATGTCACCCGTATGAGGGAACATTTCCACAATTTCGTCTGTATGCGGAAACATTTCTACAGTTTCCATTTTAGCTATAATGCATCTTTAGGACAGTTTTTTACACATTCCATACAAAGTATGCACTCTGTGCCGTTCAACCGCTTTCTGCTGTTATCTGTTACATCGACATTCATTGGACATACTTTTTTGCACTTTCCACAGGAAATACACTTGTCTTTATCACATTTAATGCGCAGCAGGGAGAAGTAACTCATTGGTTTCAAAAAAACAGTAATCGGGCAGATGTATTTACAAAAAGCCCGGTTGTCCTTAAATGCATAGGCCAGGATTATACCTATTGCATAATAAATTACGTTTCCTGCTATAAATGCCCAGAACATAATTCTCTCTATATTTCCGACTTTTGCAAGGAATAAGGCTTCAACAAAGATCAGAGAGACTGCAAAAGTTATATATCTGATCCATCCGATTTTCTTCCTTGGTTCTTTCGGAACTTTATATGGCAGAAAATCCAGTACCATTGCTGTCCAGCAGGCATATCCGCACCATCCTCTGCCAAACACCAATGGTCCGAATATTTTTGCTACGGCATAGTGTATTGTTGCTGCTTCAAATACACCTGTAAACAAATAGTACCAGAAGCCCTCAATCTGCATATTTTCATTACAGATGAGTCCAAGATATATAAGCATGTACAAACCGACAAGAAGCTGCACGATACGGCGGGCATACTTATGCTTCCTGATAAACAGGAAAACCCCGAGAGATATGGACAGACCGATATAACTGAAATTGAAAAGATAAAAAATATTATCTTTTGTCAGCCATAACGTCACTGCCACGGTTTCAAATATTGCCAGTATCAGCACCGGCATCAAATATTTTTTCAATCAATAGTTCCTCCAATATGCTTTTTCATCCAGTCGTAATGTTTTTCATCCAAATCAGCATTTATTTGGACGAAAAATATTTGCTGTCAGCACGAACGTAAAATGTACTTCTTCCGGATCCTTCCCGAATGATAAGTCCTTCTTCAGCAAGTCTCTTAAAGGCTGCAAGGGCTGAGGACCTTCCTATGCTTGGACAATGAGCTACAGCCTCTCTTGTTTTAATCATTTTTTAGTTTCTCCTGAATAAGTATTTCCCTTTTCCTTTTCCCTTCATAGGATATATTACTCCCCAATCCAGCATCTTTTTAATCAATGCAGACGCCGGAGAAGCCGTTATGGATAACTCACTCATCACTTCGGTACGTCCAAAAAACTGATCATACCCGAATCGCTCGAACAAAACCTGAATATGCTGTTCTTTTTTTTGAATATCCTGTTTTTGGCCTTGAATGTCCTGTTTTCGATCCTGAATGTCCTGTTTTTGCATTTTCCATCGAACATGCATATAACGATTCTTCAATTCGTTAGACTCTCCAAGCAGGAGATTTCTTAAAAAAAGTTCCAAATACTCCGTAGTGACATCAAATCCCATAGATCTAAGATACTTAATGAAAAACACTGCTGTTATTCTGGTATTTCCTTCCCAAAATGCATGTATTTGCCAGAGTCTTGATACAAACCTGGCCAGATGAGGAATTATATCTGAAATACTGTTCAGCGGATATTCATACTCATTCTCAGTCCTGATATCATATTCCAGCATGGGAGTAGATTCCTTTAAACAGCCTTCTGTGAATTCCGATATACTGAGGCACTGAAAAAATAAACGCCTTTCTGAAAGGATAGCGGCTATACGAGCTGAAACAATATCCGCTTCTTTCGTCCTGTCTGCGTCCCTCTCTTTTGATTCCTCATAATAACTCTCTATGAGTCTACCGGCTTCCGAAAGCGTAATCTCGCCCTCAATATTTTGTTTTGCAATATTTTTCAGATAATCAGAAGTATCAAGGCCATCGACTGCCTGAAGCCCCATTGCAGTATACCAGGCATATCCCAGTTCACGTTTGGATGGTTCTGATTGCCTAATATATTCCTCAAAAGGATCCTTTTTTTATATCATCCATCCGCTTCACCGCCTTTCGAGTCTTTAATTCGATAGTAATCCTCCATCTTCACGTTCAGTTTCACATGGGAATCTGCTTTTCGGTTGCTCACCCTGCGCAAAAGCACACAGCTTTCGACATGCCCCACCCAGGGGAACATGTCTACCGGTGTCGCTTCCCTGAATCGGTATCCGTTCGCGCCAAGGAATTTCACATCCCTTGCCAGAGTAGCGGGATCACAGGACACGTAGACGATGCGATCTGGAGCAGCCTTTACCACCGCCGCCAACAGCCTCTCATCGCAGCCTGCACGGGGAGGATCCAGGATCACCACATCTGCATGCTCCACCCGCAGAGATTCGTCCTCCAGGACCTTTCTCAACCCGATGGCCATTTCCGGCAGTTCCTCAGGACTCACCTCGCCCATCAGTGCAGGGAGTACATGCTCCGCCTTCCCTTCCACATAGCGGGCATTCACGATTCTGTTCAGCACTGCATTCCGGTTTGCGTCCAGGACCGCACTTTTCACTGACTCAATCCCCAGAACTCTGGTGCTCCCAAACTGCTCCGGCGCCCGCTCCCGAAGTTCATTCAACATCCACAGGCCGATGGTACCTGCTCCACAGTACAGATCCAGCACGGTCTCTCCGCCCGAGAGATCTGCGTATTCCGTAGCTTTGTTATACAAGACCATCATCTGCTCTGGATTCACTTGAAAGAAGGACAGCGGTGAGATCTCAAACTCCATCCCTCCCAGAGCTTCGCTTATTACCGGCCGTCCGGCCAGCACCTCGGTCTTGTCCCCGTAGATGCTCCCAGCTCCAACCGGGGTTTTGTTAATATTCAGCACTACACTCTCCAGGCTGAAAGGCGGCTCCTGTGGATCCCCCTCCCCTTCCGGCCAGGGAATCGCTGCGATAGCATCGTCCAGCATGGAAATCAGCTTGGCGGCATTGGGGATCCCTCCACCGCTGGTCACCAGGATCACCATGACTTCTCCGGTGCCGAAGGCGGTTCTTACCACCATATGACGCAGCAACCCCTTCTCCCATTTGGGGTCGAAGGCGGTGATATGATCTTCCTCCATGAATCGGCGCAGGGCCTCTGCTGCTGCAATCGCCGGTTCCGCCTGCAACACGCAGTCCTGGCAGTCCACCACATCGTGGGATCTGCCCCGGAAGAACCCGACCTCTGGAACACCGATAGGCTCTACGATGCCTCCTTTCCGAGTGATGATGCCACCGGTGGACACAGGCATGGAGGCTTTATTCCTGTAGCGGTAGGGTTCATCCATACCAACGATAGGCCGGAGCACCGGTTCCTCTACGCCGCCCAGCCGCACCAGTGCATCCCGGACGTGCTTCTCCTTCAGTGCCAGCTGGCCCTCATAGGTCAGCGACTGGAACATGCATCCGCCACACTCCCCGTTATACATACAGAAGGGTGCCTGCCTGTCCGGAGAGGGAATGTCCACGTCCAGCAAGCTGGCAAAGGCATAGCGTTTCTTCAGTTTTGTGAGCTTACAGGTGACCACATCCCCCGGCACCGCCCCCCGCACAAAGACCGCTCTGCCGTCCTCTGCACGACCTACGCCTTGCCCCTGTACTGTCATATCTTCTATCTTGATGGTGATGATCGATCCTTTCTCCATACTCTATCTTTCCTTCCGGCGCTCTTCCATCTTCTTCAAAAACTCATCTCCGTAGCCATAGTGCTCTACAATATAATCCATGTCCTTGTCACCGCGGCCGGAAAGGTTCACCAGGATGGATCCGGTCACGCCAGTCCGTCCCACCTTGATGGCATGGGCAAGTGCATGGGAGCTCTCGATAGCCGGGATAATTCCCTCGTTTCTGGATAACAGGAACAGTGCCTCCATGGCTTCTTCGTCGTCGATAGTGGTGTAACGTACCCGCCCCATATCGTGGAGCATGGCGTGCTCCGGCCCCACTGCTGGATAGTCCAGACCGCTGGCGTTGGAGTATACGGGAGCAGGCTCGCCTTCTTCGTCAGCCAGCATGATGCTGTTGAATCCATGCATCACGCCTTCCCTGCCGTAGGTCAACGTGGAAGCATGATCCCCCAGATGTGGACCCCGGCCCAGAGGCTCTACTCCTACCAGTTCCACAGGATCTGCCAGGAAAGGTGTGAACATGCCGATGGAGTTGGAGCCGCCCCCAACACAGGCCACCACTTGGTCCGGCAGGTGCCCTGTCTGTTCCAGGAACTGCTCCCTTGCCTCCTGGCCGATAACATACTGGAAATCTCTCACCATCAATGGGAAGGGATGGGGACCTGCCGCAGTGCCGATGCAGTAGATGGCGTCCTTGTATTCCTTGGAATAGGCGACAAAAGCAGCGTCCACCGCCTCCTTCAGTGTCCTGAGCCCGAATTTTACCGGGATCACGTTGGCGCCCAGCATCTTCATACGGGTCACGTTAGGGGCCTGTTTGGCGATGTCCACCTCTCCCATGTAGATGTCACACTCCAGACCGAAGTAAGCGGCTGCGGTGGCCAGAGCCACACCGTGCTGCCCCGCTCCGGTCTCCGCGATAAGTTTCTTCTTGCCCATGAACTTGGCAAGCAAACCCTCGCCCATACAGTGGTTTAGCTTGTGAGCACCGGTATGGTTCAGGTCTTCTCGCTTCAGATAGATCTGTGTCCGTCCGAGCAGGTTGGACAGATTCTGGCAGTGGTACACCGGTGTGGGTCTTCCCTGAAAATCCCGACGGATCCTCCTCAGCTCGTTGATGAACTGGGCAGACTGTGCGATGGTATTGTAGCCTTCCGCATACTCGTTGAAGGCTTTGTTCAACTCAGGATCCTCCAGATAGTTGCCGCCGTATCGTCCAAAATAACCGTCCCCAGTGGGATATTCTTTCATATAGTTGTCGTAGTCTCTGTATTTGTTCATATGCTGCCTTTCTCTCTTTCTTTCTCATCCGATGCCATAGAACCGCTGCTCCACAAGCTGCGCGAGTTTGGCGATGGCAAAGGAGTCTGTGTTCCCATATACATCATCGCTGGACACGAAGTAATTGACACCAAGCACGTATCCCTCTCGCAGATAGTACCGGCACTTGGTGGCAAACCCGTTGCAGTAGCCAGGATCCTTGATGCATCCCAGGTGCTCGATCAGGATGAAGGAGCCGTCATAGCACTGGATCTGAAAATCTGGTGCCTTATACACTGTTCTCCCCACATCGTCCTGCAACTCGATCAGCGGCTCGTACCGAAACGGGATACCCAGACTGTAGAGCAGGTTGTACCAGATCACCTCACCCTTTGATCTGACCGGTGTCCCATCACAGGCCACATGGGTCTTTTTCTCCTCGTTGAAGGTATTCTTCCGATACTCTGCCCTCGCCCAGGCCTTCAGCTGCTCCATCCTCTCATCCACGAAACCATCCATCAGAAGTCCCCTGCACGTTTCCGGCAGTCTGGCGTTGATCACTGGGATAGAATCCTCCAGAATGTTCTGCTTGAGCTCTTCTAACGCCTGGTTATTGTTCTCGAGGAGCTTGATCCGCTCGATCTTGCAGATGTCCCGCACAAAGCTTCTGACCTCGGCCGCATTGGCTTTCCCCAAACACTTCCGAACTCTTTTGCCGTTTTCTTTGTAGGCCAAGTAGAAGTATGTGTTCTTTCCATGGGTCTGCTTCTCCAATCTCCCGGTCAACTCTCTTGGCAGGTCCACTCTCGTAGAATCGATGATGCTCTGATTTCGCCTGATTTCGTCGTTTACACACTTCATCAATGATTGGCTCATTGTGATCGTCCCCCTTTCCAAATCGTTGATTTTCCGATTATGGCAAATCCAGCTATTCTTATGGCACTGCCATAAACATACATCGTTCTGCCATAAGAAAAACCCCAAAATCGTCAAATCCTTATGGCAAATCCGGCTATACTTATGGCACTGCCATAAGTATACGCAATTCTGCCATAATCCCTTAAGCTCAGCCTGCCCCCTTCTGCACAAAGCCATCAGCCCCGCAAACACGGGTGGTATAATCCACTATAATTTGGTAAAGTGATTCCGTCAAGCGGTTTTTTATATAAATCACGGGGCTGCGATCATTTCGCAACCCCGCTTCTGGCGGACCAAACGGCCCTGCCAAGATGACAGGGCCGTTCCTTCTCTCATGTCTGCGCATACTGCGCTCTGGCTGCTTCCTCCTTCTCACGCCGCTCGATGATTGCTTGCTCCAGCATCATGTCCTTCACCTTGATCAGGCGGGTCTGGTTGCCGCGTTCGTTCTCGTCCAGTTTCATCTGGATGTAGCGGATGGTGATCTCCAGACGGGGAATCATCACGTACTCCAGCGCGTTGACACGCCGACGGGTCTTTTCCAGTTCCGCTGCCAGCAGGGATGTCTCCTTCTCCTTGGCGGCCAGATCCAGCAACATGGGGAACACGTCCGAAAGATCCGCCACGGCTTTGTCCAGGTTTCCGCTGGTGCGGGCAAACCCGTACGGGATAATATCACCGGTGTCTTTCGCCGTGGTCTGGAATTCGAACACGGGCACATCCACACTCATGATGTTCTTGGATCCCACAGAGAGTTCCACGCCCTGCTTCGGATACATCAGGGACTCCTCCATGACCTCCTGGGACATGATGGCGGCGGCGATGGTAAAGTTCTTATAGACTCTGTCCAGCGCTTTCTCTACCTCCTGTCGCAGCCGGCCATTCTCTCGGGCCAGTTCTAGGAATTCTTTCATGAGCTCGTCCCTCTTGTCCTCCAGAAGTTTGTGGCCACGGACGGCGGTCTTGAGGCGCTTCTTCAGGGAAGTCAGCATCATCCGGGTAGGATTGACATTCATTCGTTCCATAGAATCACCTCACTATCCAAGGTATTTCTCGATGTACTCGTCTCCGATACGCTTCAGTTCGGACTTCGGCAGCAACTTCAACAGTTCCCATCCGGTGTTCAGCGTTTCCTCGATGCTCCGATCCTTCTCAAAGCCCTGAGATACGTAGTTCTTCTCGAATTCCTCACTGAACTTGGCGTACATCAGATCGATCTCCGTCAACGCCGCTTCGCCCAGGATGGTCATCAGTTCCAGACACTCCTTGCCTCTGGAATAGGCAGCGAACAACTGGTTCATGGTGTCCGCATGATCCTCTCTGGTCTTTCCTGTACCGATTCCCTTGTCCTTCAGACGGGACAGGGAGGGGAGCACGTCGATGGGCGGCTGGATGCCTTTCCGGTCAAGCTCTCTCGACAGAATGATCTGCCCCTCTGTGATGTATCCGGTCAGGTCCGGGATCGGATGGGTAATATCGTCCTCCGGCATGGTCAGGATGGGGATCATGGTGATAGATCCTGCCTGCCCCTTCTTACGGCCGGCTCTCTCGTACATCGTTGCCAGGTCCGTGTACAGGTATCCCGGATACCCTCGACGTCCCGGAACCTCCTTACGGGCAGCGGATACCTCACGCAGAGCTTCCGCATAATTGGTGATGTCCGTCAGGATGACCAGCACATGCATATCCAGGTCGAAAGCCAGATACTCCGCTGCAGTCAGCGCCATACGTGGTGTTGCGATACGCTCTACCGCCGGGTCGTTGGCCAGGTTCATGAACATGACCGTACGATCGATGGCGCCGGTCCGTCGGAAGTCAGAAGCAAAGAAATCCGCTTCCTCATAGGTAATACCAATCGCCGCAAACACTACGGCAAAATTGCCGGCATCGTCTCCTAGTACTTTGGCCTGTCTGGCGATCTGCGCCGCCAGATTGGCATGAGGCAGGCCACTTCCGGAGAATATCGGCAGTTTCTGCCCTCTGACCAGGGTGTTCAGTCCATCGATGGCGGAAACCCCTGTCTGGATGAACTCCGCCGGGTAATCCCTGGCTGCCGGGTTCATAGGTAGACCGTTGATGTCCATTTTCTTCACCGGGATGATGTCCGGGCCACCGTCTTTGGGACGGCCCATACCGTCGAACACACGTCCCAGGATCTCCGGCGATACCGCCAGTTCCGTACCGTGTCCGAGGAAGCGGACGGCACTCTCCTTCAGATTGATACCAGCCGCACTCTCGAATAACTGCACGGTAGCATCCCCGCCGTTGATCTCCAGCACTTTGCAGAAGCGCTTCTCTCCATTTGGAAGGATGATCTCCCCAAGTTCGTCGTAGGTGACTCCTTCTACGTCCTGCACCAGCATCAGAGGGCCGGCAACTTCTGATATCGTTCTGTATTCTTTAATCATCGTCCTCATCCTCCTTGCTCAGTGTCTCGGAGACTTCCGCGTTCAATTGCTTCAGGATATCCTCGTAAACTTCGTCGATCTCCTTCTCCTCCACATACTTGAACCGTCCGATGGTCTCCCTCACCGGCAGGACTGCAAGCTTGTTGAAGGACGCGCCCTTGGCGACAGCCTCCTTCGACTCATCGTACCAGGCAAGGATCAGTTTCATCAGTCTGTACTGCTTGTTCATGGAAGAGAACGTGTCCACATCGTGGAATGCGTTCTGATGCAGGTAGTCCTCTCGGATGGATTTGCTGGCCTCCAGCTTCAGTCGATCCTCAAAGGAGAGCGCATCCACGCCTACCAACTGTACGATCTCGTTCAGGCTGGCCTCCTCCTGCAGCAGGGTGACCGCTCTCTGGCGCAGCCGCGGGAACTCCTTGGCCACATTGTCCTCGAACCAGGGTGTCAGCCTCTCAATATATAATGAGTAACTGTTCAACCAGTTGATGGCCGGGAAGTGTCTGGCTCTGGCCAGGCTGGCATCCAGCGACCAGAACACCTTGACGATCCGCAGCGTTGCCTGCGAGACTGGCTCGGAGATGTCTCCACCCGGCGGGGATACGGCACCGATGGCGGACAAAGCCCCCAACCGGCCTTCTTTTCCCAAAGAAATGACACGGCCGGCCCTCTCGTAGAACTGCGCCAATCTGGATGCCAGGTAGGCCGGATAGCCTTCCTCACCCGGCATCTCCTCCAGACGACCAGACATCTCACGCAATGCCTCCGCCCATCTGGAAGTAGAATCAGCCATCAACGCAACAGAATATCCCATATCCCGGAAGTACTCCGCAATAGTAATGCCAGTGTAAATGGAGGCCTCACGGGCAGCTACCGGCATATCTGACGTATTGGCGATCAGAACAGTCCGTTTCATCAACGACTCGCCGGATCTTGGGTCTTTCAGTTCCGGGAACTCCATCAGTACATCCGTCATCTCGTTCCCACGCTCTCCGCAGCCGATGTAGACCACAATATCCGCGTCCGCCCACTTGGCCAGCTGGTGCTGCACCACGGTCTTTCCGGATCCAAAGGGACCAGGTACGGCGGCCACACCGCCCTTGGCGATGGGGAACAAGGTGTCGATGACACGCTGTCCTGTGATAAGCGGCATCTCCGGAACCAGCTTCTCCTTATATGGTCTTCCGACTCGAACGGGCCACTTCTGCATCAGACTGATCTCTCGATCCCCCTCTGCAGTCTCCACGACCGCCACGACTTCTTCAACTGTATAGGTGCCGCTCTTGATGGACTTGATCGTGCCCTTCACCCCATAGGGGATCATGATCTTCTGTTGTACGATCACAGTCTCCTGAACGGTACCAATGATATCACCGGCTTCCACCTCATCTCCAACTCTGGCGGTAGCCACGAACTCCCATTGTTTCTCTCTATTCAGCGCAGAGACCTGGATACCTCTTGCGATATTGGCCCCCTGCAGACGGAACATCTCCTCCAACGGTCTCTGGATCCCGTCATAGATACTCTCGATGAGTCCCGGGCCAAGCTCTACGGACAGCTGTGAACCAGTGGTCTCCACCGGCGCGCCCGGACCGATGCCTGCTGTCTCCTCGTATACCTGGATGGATGCCTCGTCACCTCTCATCTCGATGATCTCGCCGATCAGACCGATCTCACCGACACGAACCACGTCGAACATGTCGGCGTGGGACATCCCCGATGCTACGACCAGCGGGCCCGATACCTTAACGACTTTTCCCTGACTCATTATTCATCACCTCCGAACAGTATATCTGCTCCCACAGCGCGTTCCACGGCTTTGCGTACGCTCATCAGGCCATTCCCCGATGCCCCGTCCTTGCCGGGGATCAGGATGATGGCCGGGAGCCTGGAGTCGCTGTACTTGTCTATTTCTCCCGCGGCCTCCTCGGCCAAATCCTCCGTGATATAGAGGATGGCATACTCACTTTCCGCCAGTCTGCGGATGAGCTTTCTTGCCTCACGTCCCTCTTCACACGGAAATACATCCAGTCCCACGGCCTTGAAGCCAACCACGGACACGGGATCTCCTATTACTCCTATCTTATACATCTGTATTCTCCATCAATCCGTATATGTCTTGCTGAGGAACTTAAGTGTCTCCTCCGGGTCCTGGTGGATCAGGATGGCGTTCAGGATGATCCTGATGTTGTCGATCTCCTGCTCTTTGGCATACCAGTATCCTGCGATGGGTTCGATGCCGATGACGTAGTTTCTGGACTTTTGATTCTCGTCCATCAGAACATCATCCAGAAGTTTCTCCACCATCACAAAGGTACCCGTCTCCTCCAGAGATCTGGCCCCCTCTGCAAGCGCATGTCTGAGACCGGGATGCACCAGCTTCTCCGCCACCTGCACCAGTCCCTCATCGTAACTCGAAACAAAAAAGTCTTCGGTGATGGTGCCCTCCTCCAGGAACACCTTCTTGAAGAAGGACCAGGGTTTCCCCATCGCCTTCAGCCTTACAAATGCCTTCAGGTTCAGAATGTCGATCTGCAGCCTGGCCATGTCGATCAGGAACTGGGATTCTGTCTCCCTGGCTCCCATGACGATGTCCTTGTAGCATGCTTTGTCCAACACCAGATCGATCTCCTGCGGGTCGCCGCTCCTTCCGAAAATATCCAGCGCCTCCTGCACCGCGTCCCTCATGATCGGGCGCATCCTTGCGTAGTTGCGGTCCCTCACCATGGCTACCATCATCTTCCAGTCGATGTTGCCCTGAGAGATGAGCTGATCCTCATTGGGTGTGAGGCCCAGCGCCTCTGACTTTAGACAGACCTTGATGTTGTGGTAATCGAAGGGATACAGCCACGGAGCAAGTTCAATTCTGCCCGGAAGATTGCGGAAGACCATCTCATAGAGCTTTCTTTGCTCGTTCCGGATGAACCATTCCACATCGTCCTCATCGTCGGCGTCCTTTGGATCGTCATACCCGAACTCCGCAAGCAGCGTTCTTGCTGCCGACAGATCCGCACAGTTACAAAGCCGTACCAGGTCCTCGTGTTTCATGAGTCTCGCCGTGTAGCACCCGATAAAAGCATCTGCAAAGATATATTCATCTTCTGTTCTGATTGTCAGATCTCCCATATCTCTACTCCTGCCTGCCGAACAGCATGCCCGCCACTTCCGCAGTCATGTCATCCCGCATATCCTCTGACAGGGCCTCGATGGATGCGTTGTAGTAGGTGCTTCCATCCCTTATCAGCAGGCCGCCCCGAAGATCTCTCTGCTCTTCAGAGATGGTGAACTTCCCTGACGGAAGTTCTGCCTTCAGACGCTTCAGAAGGTCCTCTCCCAACGCCGCATCTTTCCGGGCCAGGATGATCTCCCCGCCGGAAAGGCCCTGTGCCTTGACCAGCGATACCAGAAAGTCCATGTACTTCTCTGCAGGCGCCTCTGCCACCTTCTCGATCGCTGCCCCAAAGCATTCCTCTATCAATTCCTGTTTTTTTGCGAGGGTCACGTTCTTCCCGTCGATGACCGCCACAGCCTTGCGGCTGACCACCTGTTTGTCCCGGGTCTCGGCGCCCTCCTTCTCCGCATCGGCGATGATTTTTTCGGCTTTCTTGTTGGCTTCCTTGACGATATCCCAGGCTTGCTTCTTGGCCTCGCCTATGATCTCGTCTGCCTTCGCCTTTGCATCTTGCTCGATCTTCGAAGTGATCTTCTCTATACTCATAGTCTCACATCCTTTTTGTGAAAGATAGCTCTATCCTTACAGGCCTGCATTGAACAGGATCAGGATGGAAATGAGCAGTCCAAAGATCGCGTAAGTCTCTACCATTGCAGCATAGATGATGCCCTTTGCCATCTGATCCGGGCGCTTCCCCATGAGCATGATTCCTGCAGCTGCCGCTTTCCCCTGACCGATACCGGACCAGATACCGATGAGTCCCACCGGAATCCCGGAAGCCAGTACCCACCAACCGGTGGTAATATCCAGATCCATGTTCCCGCTGAAGAACCCAACCCGGACAAAGATAAGGAAGGTCATCAGAAGTCCGTAGATACCCTGTGTTCCAGGAAGTGCCTGCATGAGCAGAGTACGTCCAAATTTCTTCGGATCTTCTGCCAGCACACCTGCTGCTGCCTGTCCGGCGATACCGACGCCCAGACCACTTCCTATACCTGCCAGAGATGCAATCGCTGCACCGAGCAATGCTAATGCGTTACCAGTAATCATTGTTAATACCTCCATTATTTAGAATCGTCTATCCTGACATATGTCGTATCCCTGATGAACGGACGGAAAGGCTCCCCGCCGTCCTCATAGAACTTGCCGAAGAACTCCACGTACTGCAGTCGGCTGGAGTGGACAAAAGCGCCCAGCACGTTGATCGCCATACTGAATACGTGACCGAACACACCGATGATGATAAGGGCAATCGCGCCCTTGATCCCTGTGCCTACCATGGAGGCCATCAGGTTCACCACACTGGCGATGACGCCGGTTGCAAGTCCCAGCGCCAGAAGTCTGGCGTAGGACAGGATATCAGAAATATAGCTGGTGATGTTGTACACCGATGACAATCCGCCTGTCACCTTGCCCACTATGCTCGCCGCATGACGACCGCCCGTCAAAAGCAGTACGAGTATGCCAACGATGAACATGTATTTGCCCGGTGTGGTCAGTCCGGGAGAAATCGAATCACCGCCCAGCCATAGGCCGGCTCCAGTGACCACCAGATACCAGGGTACCTGGTCAAAGATCGCATCCCACAGCTGTCCGCGCTTGATCTTCATGTACATATCGATCCCCATTCCTACGAACAGGTGCACGATACCGAACAGGAGCGAGAAGATCAGCAACCTGGTCGGATCATCCATCGGGTTGAACCACAGCGGCTGGATGGTGATCGTCTTTCCGAACACCGTGCTGGCCCAGGTCTGTATCAGATCCCCAAAATACCCGCCGAACATGATACCCCAGAATATGGTGGCAATGCCGCAGATCATGAACATCTTGATCATCTTGTAGGTGGTACCTTCCAGAGGGTATTTCCGCAAGATCCACCAACAGGCGATGGTAATCACCGCCCCATAGCCCGCATCACTAAGCATGATCCCGAAGAACAGCGCATAGAACACTGCGAATATATTCGTCGGGTCGAAGCCCTTGTAATCCGGAAGAGAATACATCTCTGTGATAGCCTGGAAGGGGAAGGCAAATCCATTGGTCTTCAGAAGAACCGGCGGTACCTCGTCCTCCCCTGGGTCGGTATACTCGAAGAAACATCCCTCGTCATGGAGCACCTTGCTGACCTGCTCCCGAACTGGCTCCGGCACCCAGCCCTCCATATAGAAGGCGCGCCTTGTCTTGAGGAGACTGGACTTGATGCGTTCTCTGTCTCTCTCCATATCCAGCTCATCCCGCAGGCACTGGAAGTCGAATAACAGAAAACTGTGATCCGCCAGCGTCTTGCGTATATGCGCAAGCTCTTTCTCCATGGTCTTGATCTCTGTCTGTATCCGCTCCGTGTTCTCCCGGGCGGTCCCCCGGAGTCCCTCGAAGGGCATCCTGGTATATCCCCATTGTTTCAGGAAAGAGATGATGTCGTAGTCCACCTCTCTCTTGGTAGAGATGATCACAAGATAGATCATCTCCTCGTCACGGCTGACTTCTCTCATCACCGTGTACTCGTTGTCTTTCAACACTGCGTTGTACAGCTCTTCCAGGTCGCAGGTGATGGGCACAAAGCCTGTATCCACATCCGTGTACCTGGTACCATTCACCTCAAGTGGGATGTCGTAGTCCTGCCACGGCCCCAGCATGACCAGATCGGTATTCGCCTTGTTGATCTTCTCCTGAAGGCTGTGCTGCCTCTCGTTCAGTTCCAGAACTTCGTCTACATCCTTCAGGATGGTCTCTCTCTTGCTGACGATGTCATTGAACTCCGTGAGGCCGATAGACCTTCTGGTAGCAAAAAGAGGCGCCTTGACGTCGCGGGTATCCTCAATGGCTTTGATCGCAATGCCTACCCGGTTGGACAGGGCATCCATCTCCACTACCTTCTCCTCATCTCCGTCGCGCCTTGCGACGGCAGCCCACCTCTCGTCGTTCAGTCTGCTGCCTTCGTCATTGATCTGTACACATCCCAGATGGATGAGCTGAGAGATCAGGTCTTCCTTCACAGTGTCGAGGCCGATGACATGGACCTTCTTCATACTGATTACTGACACTGATCCACGATCCTTTCTGCGATCCAATCGATCGCCTTTTCTTTGTTTGCACGGGCCTGCTCAAGTATCAGCATATCTGAGGCTTCCGCCTCTTTCATATACGCCTCATACTGGCTGATAGAGGTATTCTCCCCTTCCGCGATGCATTCTCTGCGGATCGTTTCCGCCTTGCTTCTGGCACGCGCGATGATCCCGGACGCTTCCGTTTTGGCATCCTCCAGGATCTTCTTCGCTTCGGCGCGAGCATCCTTCTGCATCTGCTCAGCCCTGCTTTCGCTCTCATTGATCTTGTTGAGTTCATCAATAAACAAGCGAATCACCTCCTCCTATAATACAACCGGCGCAACGAGAACGTGCTCCGGCTGCTTGCAATATCAAGAAATTCCAGATTAGTCAAAAATATTATACCACATAAACATAAATGGTGCAACTCACCAAAAAAGCTATAAGAATATGCAACAATCATAACAAGAAAACCCGCGTTTGACGCGGGTTTCTCTGGATTCTCTTATTTTGTCGACACGCCATCGATCTTGTAGATGAAGGATACCTGCTCGTAGGAGCCCTTTCCCTCGAAACTCTTGTAGGACTTGGCGGCGCGGTTCACCGACTTGGCGTTGTCGATCACGTTAAGCATGTTGGAATCGTCCAGCTTGCGTAGTTCGCCCTTCACCTTGTCCATGGCACCGTCCACAGCACTGTCCAGCGCCTTGGTCCCCTTGGCCAGCTGACCCATTCCCTTGGCAAACTGGGCCTGTCCGCCGCTGAACTTCACCGTGCCCTTGTAGAGTTCCATGGAGCCATCGCTCAATTTGTTGACGCCATTGGCCAGGGTCTTACTGCCGCCCTGGAGCTTGGTGACGCCTGTGTAGAGCTGATCCGATCCGGTAGCCAGCTGCTGTGCGCCCGGGATGAGCTGCCCGGACAAAGCCTTGTTCACCTCGCCGAGGCCAGCATCGACCTGGGAGGCACCACCGGACAGCTGGGAAGCGCCCTTGTCTGCATCTTCGACTCCTTTAGCCAGCTCCGCCGCTCCATCAGAGACCTGCTCGGTCCCATCTTTCAGGTCATGTGCGCCCTTGACAAGCTCGCTGACATCGGCTTCGCCCATGGACTTTGCAATCTTGTCAACGCCGCCGGTATATGCTTTTACACTGTCTTCGTAGCCGCTCGCTCCCTCGCTGGTGCCTTCGGCGGCTTCCTTGGCCTTCTCAAGCAATTCCTTTGCCTTCTTGGCCTCTTCGGAATCATCGCCCTCCAGTGCCTTGATGGCTGCATCTATGGCGTCCTTTGTGGAGCCTGCGCCCTCCGCGATCTTACCGGCCCCGGCGTTTAGATCCGAACTGCTCTCACTGAGTTTTCCAAGGCCTTCGCCGGTCTGACCCAGACTGTTCGCCAACTGATCCACCCCGGCAGATACCTGGGACGCTCCTTCCGATGCGCTCTTGGCCCCTTTTTCCAGATTCCCAGCGCCTTTCGCAAGTTCACCAGTGCCTGTCTTCAGATCAGCGGCGCCATCGGCCACCTGCTTGCTGCCAGCCTTCAGGGCCTGGGTGCCTTCCTTGGGGCTGTTCCCATACATCTTCTGAAGTCCATTCAGCAGACCGGCATTGCCATCCGCTACGGCCTTGCTTCCCTTGGCCAGTTCACCGACACCGTTGGTCAGGGTCGGTACGCTCTTCTTCAGCTGACCGTTTCCGTCTGCTACTTCCTTGGCGCCAGCCACCAGAGACTTGCTGCCTTTGTTCAGTTTCTGCGCTCCGGTGTTCAGCTTGTCTGCGCCATCCTTCAACTGCTCCGTACCGTCGGCCAGCTTGCCGGCAGCTCCTTTCATCTCGTCGATCTTGGCGATGAGGTCGTCAGCATTGTCTACCTCACTGAGATCGATCTCCTTGAAGGCATCGTTGGTCACCACGGTGTAGATCTCACCCACATCATAGTTGTCTGTATCCGCCTGGATGTAGACTTTGTCCGGGATGGTGAGGAGGTTGGAATTCAGCGCCAGACCTTCCTTCACGCCGGGAAATGCGAAACCGACGGCGATCATGTTGGCGCCGTCATCGACCACCTTCCCCGGTGCTACCGATACGTTGGAGAAGTCCTCGCTGGAGAAGATGGCGCCGGTCAGTGCCATGAACGGCACCGGTGTCCCGTCCTTCTCGACCTCAGAGGAATACTCGATCTCGATGGTCACATGCCCGCTCTTGCCGGCAAGCTTGTCGGCCGGGATCTCTTCCCCGTCCAGATAATAGGTCACATCCATCGCCACCGGAAGGTCTGCATCCTCGTACCCATCATAGGCGAGCGAACCGTCGTTGTTTACGATGCGTTCGTATGGACTGCCGTCCGGCTTCTGAAGCACATAGACATGCTCACTATCCTGTTTGGATCTGTGCTCTTTCTTCTCGGAGGTCGCCTTGCTCTTCGCCTCGGTGCTTCCGCTCTCTGCATAGGCCGCAAAACCAAAGCTGAAACAGGTCACCAGACAGGTGGCCAGCAGAACGACCAGGGTCTGCCTGTTTCTACGGCTTATAGAACCAAATCTTGCTCTCATTACCTTCCTCCTTGCTGAATCTGTCGTAATCCGCTCGTTGTCTTCAGAACGATCCCATCAAAGGCCATCAACAGGGACGGCAGGACCAGGATGACGGTGGCCATGCTGATCACCGCGCCTCGGGCCATCAGGGTGCACATGGCGCTGATGATACCGATATCTGAATAGAGGCCGACCCCAAAGGTCGCCGTGAAGAAACCGACGGCGCTCACCAGGATCGAAGGGATCGAGGTGGCCGAGGCGATCTCCACCGCCTCTCGTCGCGCCTTTCCGGCCATTCTTTCTGTCTTATACCTGGTGGACATGAGGATCGCATAGTCCACCGTGGACCCCAGCTGTATGGTGCTGACGCAGACCGGCACCAGGAATGCCAGTTCCGTGCCTGTGTAGCCCGAGATCCCCAGGTTCATGTAGATGGCGAACTCGATGGAGGCCACCAGGATGAACGGCAGGGAAATGGACCGGAGCACGAACAGTATAATCAGGAACACTGCACCGATAGAGATGAAGTTGACAATCCTGAAGTCTCTGGCCGTCAGCGTAATCAGGTCCTTCATGGCAGGTCCTTCCCCGATGACCTTCGCGGTCTTGTCATACTTCTGAACGATGCCTGTGATCTCATCGATCTGGTCATTACAGGGATCAGAAGATACCTTGTATTCCGAGTTCACCAGGATCAGCTGGTGCTCCTTCCCGATCAGCGCGTCGTGGAGCTGAGATGGAAGGAACTCTCTGGGTACCGCAGGTCCCAGGAATGCGTCGATCCCCAGCACGTTCTCCACACCATTCACCTTCTCGATGTCCTTGGACATGGCCCGGCCATCCTCCGGCGGGATGTCCTTGTCGGCGATGATCATATGGGTGGAGGCGATGCCGAAATCATCCTCCAGCTTGTGGTTGGCTTCCAGGAAGGGAGCCTGCTCCACGGTGAGATCCTTGCCCAGGATCCTGGAAAAGTCATAGATCACGTTGTCCTTGGTGTAGCCATACACCGCAGGCACCACCAGGATCAGAAAAATAACAATATATCCCTTGTAATGGGAGGTAAGCCGCCTCGCGATCCCACTGCAGTCGGGGATCAGAGATCTGTGACGCGTCTTCATCAGAACCTTGTTGAAGAGAAGGATCATCGATGGCAATATAGTAACACTGGCGATGACTCCAAACACCACACCCTTGGCCATGACGATCCCCAGATCCATGCCCATGGTAAAGGTCATGAAGCACAATGCCAGGAAGCCGGCAACTGTAGTGATGGAACTTCCGGTGACAGACACCAGTGTGGCGTTCACGGCCTCGCTCATGGCCTGCTTCTCTTCCATGCCCTGATCCCTCTTCTCCATGTAACTGTGCCACAAGAAGATGGAGTAGTCCATGGTCACCCCCAGCTGCAATACAGCGGCGATGGCCTTGGTGATGTAGGAGACCTCTCCCATGATGATGTTGGACCCCATGTTGTATAGGATGGCCATGCCGATGCTGGCCAGGAATATGATCGGCGCGAAATAGGAGTCCAGCAACAGCATCATTGCGATCAGCGACAGGATCACCGCGATGGCCACGTACTTGGCCTCTTCCTCTTCGCAGAGGTTCTTCAGATCCTCCACGCAGGCGGTCATGCCGGAGGCAAAGCACTGCTTGCCACTGATCCTCCGGATCTCCGCCACCGCGTCCATGGAGTCATCATCTGATATGGATGTATTGAAGAAAACCACGATCATGGAGGCATCCTCGTTGTCGAAGTTCTCCCGCACTTCCTTGGGATACATGGACCGGGGGATCAGGGGATTGATCACCTTGTCCAGATCGATGACGCTCTCCACGTGGTCGATCTTCTTGTATTTGGTGGCCAGCGCGTCCACGTCCTCCTTCTCCATGTTCTCTGTCACGACGATGGTAAATCCGCCCTTATTGAACTCCTTCATCAGCAGATCCTGTCCCTTGACGCTCTCCATGTCCTTCGGCAGGTAACTGAGCATATCGTAATTGGTTCTGGTGCCCAGGTACCCCAGGAGCGAAGGGACCAGCAGGATGATCGCCACGATGAGGATGAGATGTCTGTACTTAACTACCCTCTCGCCGAATTTCATAAGCCCTCCCTAACTAATATACTTCTTTACAGAAAGCATCATAGCACAAAACTGACCTTTCGTCAACAAAAAGTTGACCATCCGTCAATATTGTGCTATATTGTAAGAGAACTATTTGAAATTGAGGTTATTACTATGGGCAGAAACGAAGAAAAAAAACTTCAAAAACGAACGGCCCTGATGAACAGCGCCTATGAGCTCTTCACCACGACCGGGTTTCACAAGACCCCTGTGCTTGCCATCACCCTGAAGGCCGGCGTCAGCAAGGGTTCCTTCTATAACTATTTTGAAGACAAGGAAGCGATCCGAGACGCGCTGATCATACAGAAATCCGGAGAACTGCTGGATGAGGGGCTGAATGCCCTCTCCGACTCCGGGCAGGCTATCTCTCCGATCGACAAGTTCATCTTCCTGATCAACTATGTGCTGGATCGTCTGGCGGAGGATCTGTCTCTCCTGCGGTTCATCTCCAAGAACCTTTCCTGGGGACTCTTTTCCAATGCAGAGAAATATCAGAAAGATGCCACCAATGAGACCATCGACTTCCGCGCCTTCATCACCCGTATGCTGGAGGAAGACGGTATCCTTCCCACGAAAAAAATCGAGTTGGCGATATTCACGATCCTGGAACTCATCAACTCGACCTGTTATAATGTGATCCTCTACGGGGAACCTGCCTCTCTCAGCGAGTACAAGCCCTATCTCTTCCGCTGTGTGCGTCAGATCTTCACCAGCAGCCTGGAACCGGAAGGCACGCTCGCATAGCTTTGTGCAGAAATCCCTAAAGCTTATCCGCAAACTCTATGATCCTCTTCATCCGGTTGTTGACACCGGATTTTTTTAGTGGGGGATCCATCATCTCTCCCAGTGCCGTCAGGCTGGCGTCTGGATTGCTCTCCCTAAGTTCGGCCAGATCCCGCAGCTTGGGCGTCAGCTTCCCCATGGCATCCATCTCCCGGATCCTTCGTATGGCCAGGCGCTGCCTCTCAGAAGCATCCAGCGTGCGGTCCATGTTGGCGTTGTCGCAGTTGGTCATGCGGGTAGCCTGGTTGCGCATTTCCTTGGAGATGGCCACATCCTCCAGCTCCAGCACCTTGGTGTAGGCCTTCATGATGGCCAGGGTGTCTCGGATGTACTGGAAGTTCTTCATGTACACGATGTACTTGTCCCCTCGCCTGGTGATCTTGACGGAGAGGTCATCGAAGGTGTTGATCAGATGGCGCAGATCCTTTGCCAGCGTGTTACTCTTCAGGACGAACTCCAGGTGATAGCCCTTCTGTGGGTCGCTGATCGTCCCCGCCCCCAGAAAGATGCCGCGCATATACGCCTTGCGGCAGCACTTGGTACGAATGATGTCCCGATAGATACCGTCGCTGATGTAGTTCATCTTCTGCTTCACCATGAGCATCCCGGTCTCCCGCAGGATGGAATCAGAATCATCCAGATCGGTGACCGTGAGGATGTAGGAATAGCCCTTCCGCGGCGCCGGCGCCTTCTCGATATCCAGTTCCGTATCCACATCAAAATAATCCCGGATCAGCCCCTTGAAATGCCTGGCTACCGCCGGATTATCTGTGGTCATGGTCAGCCGCACCCGGCCGCCGCCCGCAATGAGAAATCCCGCGGTCACTCGAAGAAACCCGGCGATCTCCGCCAGCTTGCAGCAGTCCTTCTCCGGGATCACCCGGGCCAGTTCGTTCTTGGTATCTGTGGAAAATGACATGTGATTCCCTCTTTTCTTTGTCTGAAGTTATAGTACCGCAGATCGCCGCCGGCGTCAATGCACAGAAACGGATGGTGTGTCAGATCGACTCTCCTCTCAGATTGTTGGTTGTTCGATTATGGCAAATCCGGCTATGCTTATGGCACTGCCATAACCATACGCAATTCTGCCATAATCCCCCCAAGGCTCCACCGCCGCCCCTCTCTGCACAAAGCAATATAAAAGGGATGCTCCCGATTTTGGAACATCCCTTTTCCATGTCTTACCGATTCAGATACTATTTCAGAGGAGCCAGGCCCAGGATCTCTCTTGCCTCAGCCGGAGTTGCGATCTCTCTGCCCATCAGCTTAGCGATCTTGACAGCCTTCTCGACCATCTCGCCGTTGCTCTTGGCCAGGACGCCCTTCTCCAGGTACAGGTTATCCTCAAAACCAACTCTGACGTGTCCGCCCAGAGCGATGGTGCCGGCTACGATGTTCCAGCAGTTCTTTCCGATACCGGTAGCGGTCCAAGTGGAACCAGCCGGGATGGAGTCGACCATGAATGCCAGGTCACGAACGGTAGCGCTCATCTGTACGCCCAGAACGAAGTCCCAGTGCAGCGGGTGGACCAGCAGGCCCTTTCTGTCAGCTGTCTTCAGCGCCAGGTCGATCATGCCCTTGTCGAAAACTTCCAGTTCAGGCTTGATGCCTCTTTCCTTCAGGATCTTCGCAAAGTTGATGATGGTGTTGTCAGTGTTGACAAAGATCTCGTCTCCACCGAAGTTGCAGGTTCCACAGTCCAGAGTAGCCATCTCCGGGGTCGGAGTGATCTCTGTGGACTCCAGTCTCTCCAGGTCGGTCATGCCAACGGCACCACCGGTGGACGGCTGAATGATGACATCCGGGCACACCTCTCTGATGGCGTCAACGCACTCCTGGAATCTCTCCTTGCTCTGTGTCGGTGTTCCGTCATCTTCTCTGACATGCAGATGGATCAATGCTGCTCCTGCATCGGCTGCAGACTTCGCCTCTCTGACGACTTCTTCTACGGTATAAGGTACGTTCGGGTTCTGCTCCTTGGTTACTTCTGCACCGCAAATGCAGGCACTGATGATCAACTTTTCCATAATGAATCTCTCCTTTATCTCTCAATAATATACAAAGCATAGGTGCCCTCAAAGCACATCTTCAGTATAGCACGCACACAAAAGCGGTTCAACAGGCCCGCGACCCCGCGAACAGAAATTGAACCGCTGTTTTTCAACTGAACCGTTATCGAATCACTCTTCGTCCTTCTCGCTCATGCTCTCGACAATATCCTCATTCCTTTGCGTGATATGGAATCTGTCCTCTTTATTCTTTACTGGGGCCTTCCCCTCGTTTGCCAATCTCATAGATTCTGCCACCTGCCATCTACGAGATAACTTACGATCGTTAAGCCACCTTTTGATACCAGTTTCTTTGCTTTCTTTCTTTTCTTTTGACGAAGAAAAGTCCATCTCCTTTCCAGTAATCTGCTTGTATACTATACTTATGAGACACAATACAACCACAACTGCAAGCAGGATGATAATGCCCATACTTCCCCTTGTATGATCAATATAGAAGCGAATTGACCATGTTTCCTTTCGTTTTCTAAACGTGATGCCATAATACATTCAGATACTGTGGATAAGTTATTTTTCCCTGTAGTACGACTACTGGATAGGAGTGTATTACCGCTACATTATCTGAATCGTTTATAGCTGGATTTGCCGGAGCGTGCTCTGAGCACTCATTTCCATCAAGTCTACGAAGGTGATCGTTAAAGTAGGCATCACAGTATCTCGCTTAAGGAAGGGAGATGTTCCTATGAATTACGTTGGCATTGACATTGCCAAACTCAACCACTTCGCGTCGGTCGTTTCGGACGACGGTGAGGTGCTCGTTAAGCCGTTTGAATTCACGAACGACAATGATGGCTTCTATCTGCTGCTTTCAAAGCTCAATGTCTTTGATACCGACAGCCTCATCATTGGTCTTGAGTCTACGGCACACTACGGCAACAACCTGTTGTTCTTCCTTGTCTCAAGAGGCTTCAAGGTTTGCCTGATCAATCCGATCCAGTCGGCCGCCATGCGGAGAAACAACATCCGCAAGACCAATACTTCTTCAAGTCTGGACTTCATCAGAAAACCTGTTATGCCATCCTGAAGGAGGCTCCTTCGCATCAGCAGATTGCTTCCATGCATTTGACTCATCTGAAGTCCCTTCTTGTCTCCACCTCCCACGGTCGCTTCAAGAAGGAAATGGCCTTAGAGTTAAGAGTTCTCGCACAGAAGTCAGTCGGCATCAGCGACCATGCCCTGTCCATCCAGATCGTTCAGTCTATTGAACAGATCGAACTGCTGGACAGACAGATCCAGGATGTGGACGCCGAGATGAAGGATATCGTTGATACCCTCGATTCCGTGATCATGACGATCCCTGGTATCGGATACATCAACGGTGGAATCATTCTCGGAGAGATCGGCGATATCCATCGTTTCTCACGTCCGGGTAAACTGCTTGCTTACGCTGGCCTTGATCCAGTGGTCTATCAGTCTGGTAAATTCAGAGCTACCAAGACAAGAATGTCCAAACGCGGATCCCCGCCCTGCGCTATGCTCTCATCAATGCCGCTCACAATGTCGTGAAGAACAACAAGACCTTCCACGACCTCTATGAGAAGAAACGTGCTTGCGGCTTTGTCCCTGACTGAGAGAACAGGTTCGGAGGGAGGGGCGGCATGATTAGGTTGAAGGTCATCACCTCAATGGCGCTGATATGATGAGAGACTGCGCGGCGGCAGTCTCTTTTTACACTTATAGTTCCCTGTGGTCCACCGTCACCCGGAAGCCCTGTTCAGAGAAGATCCTGCCCATCTCGTTGGCCAGCGTCACAGAGCGGTGCTGTCCGCCGGTGCAGCCAAAGGCGATGTTCAGGTGGTTCTTTCCCTCTTGGGCATAGTAAGGCGCTATGGTGCGGATCATGTCCAGAAGCTTGTCGCAGAACTGGCGTGTGATGTCGAACTTCAGCACATACTTCTGGACCTTCTTATTGTTTCCCGTAAGATGCCGAAGGGACTTGACATAATAGGGATTGGGAATGAATCTGGCGTCGAACACCATGTCCGTCTCCTCCGGGACCCCGTACTTATATCCAAAGGAAATGATGTTGATGGAGAAGGGGTGGCCGCCGGCACTTGCCGGCTCGTAGATCTGGGAAAGTTCCAGACCAAAGCCCGGGATATTCAGATTGGTGGTATCCAGCACATGGTCCGCCCGGGCACGCAGGTCTGCCAGCATGTTCCGTTCCATCTCGATGACTTCCTGGCCGGTCCGCCCATGGCTCAGAGGGTGGTTGCGCCGGGTCTCATTGAAGCGCTTGATCAGGCTGGCATCCGAGGCTTCTACAAACAGGATATCCCATTCCACATCCTCCCGGCTCTTCAGGTATTCCAGGCTCTCGTTCAGGCCGTTGAAGAAATCTTCACTGCGGATATCCATCACAAACGCGGCTTTGTCAAGGCCCGCCGACTTGAAGGAACTCAGTTCCAGAAAGTTCTTGATGAGCGCCGGCGGCATATTGTCGATACAGTAATATCCGTGATCCTCGAACCAGTCTGCGGCCACGGTCTTGCCGGAACCCGACAGCCCGGTGACGATGACGACCTTTATCTTCGATTCCATCTCTCTCTCCTATATCTGGCGAATGTTGACGATACGATCCAGATCCAGGCCTGCCTCTGCGGCCCGCTCCAGTCCTCCCCGAAAGCTGCCGACTCTGTCCGGCGTGTGGGCGTCGCTGCTGATCACAAAGCTGACATCCTCGCGCATGCAGATTCTGATCTCCTCCACCGTCAAGTGAGTGTGCCAGGTGCTGATCTCCATCCATGTTCCCTTCCGGGCGCAGGCTTTGGCCACCTCCGCCATGTCCAGATCCCCCTTGTCCCCGGGATGGGTGAGGATCTTCAGATCGTTCTCCAGCACCGCCTTGACGTTCATCTCCGTGTTAGCATCGTAGAGCCGGCTGCGGGTACCCTTCCCGGCTGCCCCATGGGCCGCCATCCAGTTGCCGGTCATGTGGCTCTGCCTGGTGCCGAAGTGATACCCCGCGATGAGGAAATCGAACTGATCCGCCTCTCGCAGACTCACATCCAGGTTGTTTTTCCCGTTGTTCACGATGTTGGCTTCCACGCTGAGGTATAGTTTGATTTCGGGATATTTCTTCTGGAGTTCTGTCAGCTGCCGCCGCATCACCGGGATGTCATCCCGTCGGATGCCGTAGAACATATGGCCCGGTCCGTGGTCCGAGATCGCCAGCTCCGATAATCCGCAGGCGATGGCCGCCTGCACGTTCTGTTCCATCGTCCCCTTCCCGTGGGGTCGGATGGTCCCGTGGGAGAAGATCGTATGCGTGTGATAGTCGAATGTCATCCTGTAATTGTCCAAGTTAATCCCCAATAATCCTGACCTCCGGTTCCAATCTTACCTGAAATCTGTCGTACACGGTCTCCTGCACCAGGTGCATCAGCGTGATAATGTCCGTCGCGGTAGCCCCGCCGGTGTTGATCACAAAGCCCGAGTGAAGCGGCGACACCTGGGCTCCGCCTACAGAGACCCCCTTCAATCCCGCATCCTGAATCAGTTTCCCGGCAAAGAACCCTTCCGGCCGCTTGAAAAAGCTCCCGGCGCTGGGATACTGTACAGGTTGCTTGGCGTTTCGCTTTCCTGCCAACTCCTTCATGTGCGCAGCGATGGTCTCCGGATCCCCCTTCGCAAGCTGCAGCGTCACCGAAAGCACGACGCCATCGTCCTCCTGGAAGTTGCTGTGCCGATAGCCCAGCTCCATCTCCTCAGCAGGGATCTCTGCAATGGTCAGATCCTTACGCATCACCCTGGCGCTGACCACGATATCTTTCATCTCACCGCCGTATGCTCCCGCATTCATGAACAGCGCGCCCCCGATGCTCCCGGGGATCCCGCTGGCAAACTCAAACCCGGTCAGGCCCTCTGCCAGTGCCCGGCTAGCCACCTGGGACATCAGCACTCCACTTCCGACGATGAGGCGATCGTTCTCCACACGCATGGTACAGAAATCTCCTTGGAGTTTCAGCACGATCCCCTGATACCCTCCATCGGTGAACAGCAGGTTAGACCCATTGCCCATCATCATGAATTCCCTGCCAGACTGGCGCACCACACGGGTGACCTGAACCAACTCCTCCTCGTTATCGATGAGGACCAGCTCAGCCGCACGCCCCCCTGCCCGGAAGGTGGTATACTTACTCATATCGACATCTTTCAGTCTCTTCATAGAATGTCCTTTCTGTCTATATCATACTTGTTGAATTCCTGATAATCCTCCGTAGCCTCCGGCAACTCCTTCCGGCGCAGCCGTTTCTCTACGATTTGTTTCATGTAGTAATAGAACACAGCAAACAGCGGTACACCCAGGATCATGCCCGCAAACCCGAACAGGCCACCGAACACGATGATGGCGAACATGACCCAGAAACTGGCCAGCCCCGTGCTGTCTCCCAGGATCTTCGGCCCCAGAATATTCCCATCGAACTGCTGCAGCACCAGGATCAGGAGCAGGTACTCCAGCGCCTTGATGGGACTCACCACGCAGATGATCAATGCTGTGGGGATCGCTCCAATGAACGGTCCAAAGAAAGGGATGATGTTGGTCACGCCCACGATGGTAGAACAAAGTTCCGGATACGGCATCCCAAAGATCCGCATCAACACGTAGCACAGCACACCGATGATCGCAGAATCAATGATCTTGCCGTTGATGAAACCACCGAAGGTCCGGTTGGTGAAGTTGCCGAAGTCAAAGATCCGCTTGGCCTTAGACCGGGAGAAGAAAGCGTTGATGATCTTGGTGGCCTCCGCCTTGAATCGTTCCTTGCCGTTCAGCAGATAGACGGAGACGATGATCCCGATCAACACGTGCAAGAAGGTCCGCACTGTGAGCAAAACTCCCTCGGAGACCCGGCCCACATACTTATCCAGCCCCGGCAGAACATGCTCGGTGAACACGCCAAACAGGTTCTCGTAGGAATTGTTCAGAGTATTGGAGATCATACCCGCGATCTTCTCGTTGAAAGTATTCCCCAGCGTTTCGTTGATCCAGACTGTCAGCATACTAACCCGCCCCGGCGTCACTTGCACCAGCGTGACGATGCTGTCGATCAGCGATGGGATGAGCATGACTGCAAGCCCTGCCACCACCCCAAAGATGGTCAAAAGCGCCGCCACCGTACCTGCGATCTTGGCGATCCGGAAGGCGCGTTTCTTGTCCATGACCTCGTCCAGGCGATGGTAAACGCGTCTGGTCACCGTGTTATAGATGGGACAAAGCAGATACGCCATTACAAAGCCTATGATAAAGGGGCGCAAGATCCCCACTATGGTATCCCAGGCAGCCTGCAGACTGCTGAGGTGTACCAGGGCCAGGTAGAACCCGATCAGCGCCGCTCCCGCAAAAAAAATGGTGAGACCCAGCTTCCAGTATTTCTCCTCGATCATTTTTCTCATGTTCTTACCTCTTTTCTCTATGATACCACAAAAATCCGTGTTAGAATACATATATATTTTATCGAGCAAGACAGGAGACTACCATGAATATCTTTGTGATCAGCGATACCCACGGCCATCTGGAGAAAACCTATGAGATGTTTCAGAAGCTTTCGTCCATGACCCCGGATGGAAAGCCCTTCGATCGGATCATCCACTGCGGTGACCATGACCGGGACGCCCGGTCCATCGGCGACTACCTGGGTCTCCCCACTATTGCGGTGCCGGGCAACTGCGATTTTGGCGGACGGGAGGACTTTCAGGTCGTCCGGACAGAGTTCGGCAACATCCTGGTGACCCACGGCCACTTCCAAAAGGTAGATTGGGACACCCATCTTCTGGCCTACCTGGCTCAAGAGAACGACTGCCGGATCGCCTGTTTCGGACACACCCACCGGCCATATTTTCAAAAGGATGGCGGTGTGCTTTGTGTGAACCCCGGAAGCCTCACCTCACCGCGAGACGGCACCCTGGGCTCCTGTGCCATCCTGACGCTGGACCAGCGAGGGGCGGACGGCGGCATCTACTACTATGAGCATGTGGTAGGCTCCAAAAAGAAAAAAACATCCCGGGGAGGATTCCTCCGGGGGATGGTAAACTACAGCGACCGATTCTAGAGACCTAACCCCATTCGCGAAGCGAATGGATGGTAGGTCCTATGTCAGGGTTGCCCAAGAGCGCAAGCCTGCGAAGCGCGATTGGTTGCAACCTACGGCTAGAGACCTAACCCCATTCGCGAAGCGAATGGATGGTAGGTCCTATGTCAGGGTTGCCCAAGAGCGCAAGCCTGCGAAGCGCGATTGGTTGCAACCTACTAACCCTAAAGCCCATACTTCAGCTTCTTTCGCGCCAGCGTTGTCTGCGGCAGATTCAGCAGGTCTGCCGCTTTTCTTGTGGTCTTTTCTTTCTTCAGGGCGTATTCGATGAGTCTCTTCTCCTGCTGCTCCATGATCTGGTGGAAGTCCAGGGCGTCATTGCGATCGTAGCTGCGTTGCACGCTCTTCACCATATCCTTGTAGGCACTTTCGTTCAGCAGTTCGTTTACACTTTCCTCTCTGATGATACTGCCGCGGCTAGCGATCACCAGTCGGTGCACCACATTCTCCAGTTCCCGCACGTTACCTGGCCAGTAGTAATCATGAAGCGCCCGCAGCGCACCCGGGGCGAACTCCTTCTCCGTGCCGTATTTCCGGTTATAGGACTGAAGGAAAAACTCACCCATGGCCATGATGTCCCCTCGCCTCTCCCGCAGAGGAGGCACCTCGATGGTGCAGATATTGAGGCGGTAGTAAAGGTCCTCACGGAACTTTCCTTCGTCCACCAGCTGGCGCAGAGGGACGTTGTTGGCGCAGATCACGCGCACGTTGACGTTGATCTGCCGTGTGCCGCCTACCCGGTAGAACTGATTCTCCTGAAGAACCCGCAAAAGCTTGGACTGCATGTTCAGCGAAAGTGTCCCGATCTCATCCAAGAACAGAATCCCGTCGTTGGCCAGCTCAAAATACCCTGCCTTCCCTTTGCTTTGTGCTCCGGTGAAGGCCCCCGCCTCGTAACCAAAGAACTCTGATTCCGCCAGGCTCTCGGCGATGGTTGCGCAGTTGATCTTGACACAAGGTGCAGAGCACCGGGCACTGTTCTGATGAATCAGTTGCAGCACCTTTTCCTTTCCGACACCAGTCTCGCCCTGAATGATCACGTTACAATCGTACCCGGCGATGTTCATCACGTCCTCCACCATGCGGGCGGTCACCACATCCTGGTAGATGAACCCGTCGTCTCTTCCTGTGGCGTTGATCTTGTGGGCGTTGGCTCGGCTCTTGGTGATGCCCAGCTTGCTGGAAGCTTTCTGGTACAGCCGGTCCACCTCTTCCATCTTATGATGCAGGCTGTGCATCAGGTGCATGCTGAACTCGTAATACCCCTGCACGAACTGGTCGAAAGCAAACGCTGTGACGACCTTGCCCACCGATTGGGCACAAAGCACGGCTTCCGCATAGTTGTTGGACAGCGAGGAAAAGTACATATATCCGTTCTGTCTGGTCAGTTGTAACGCCACGCTCTCCGTCCCCCGGATATCATCGGTGATGATGCTCATATCCACCCGCGTCTCTTCTCCCAACTTCTTCTGCAGGTCACAGAAGGCCTCAAGCGGGTTGCGGAAGTCAACAAATATGATCTCCCGAAAGAGTGGCTCCATACACTGACGGATCTCTCTGCGGGACATCTCCTCGTTTTGAAACTCATCCATGATGCCGATGACCTGGCAGTTCTCTCCGATGGCTTCCTGCATGGCTGCCGCATAGATCAGCATGGTGTGTATGCTGCTTCCGATGATGGCCACTGTGCGACAAAGCCGTTCGCTGGCGATCTCATAGGTGCTGTAGATCGAGCCTGCCTCATCCAGTGCTGCCAGCATATAGGTCTCTCTGAGCCCCGGCTCCGGCCTAAACAAAGGAGACTGCTCAAAACAGATGGCATACCCGCTGCACTCCAGCTGTCCGTATTTATAATCGATATGATCGATCCGGTCGATGTGGATAGGAATAGCGCCCAAGGTCGCCGCGTAATAGACTTTGTCTCCCACGGCGAAATCCATCTCTCCGCGAAATCCATCTGCGATCTCTTCCACGGTGCCCAGAAATACACCTCCCGTGCCGGTGAAAGGGTTCTGCAACTTGCCCCGCTTCTCAATGATGTCCAGGATACGGGCCTTTACCTCGATCTCCTTGTAGCCGCAGCTGCTGAGGATCTGCTGAAAATTGTCCCACTCCAGATGGATCCGCTCAATTCGTACCCGCATCTCTCCCGGACCAATCTCACGACTGTTATCCAGTTTCCATGCTACCAAGGGAAAGACTCCGTTGGGTTCCACTACTCTTCGCAGACCGATGTCTCGTTTCCTCATCCCCATACACTCTTCTCCTTCTTCTGTGATTATCATCTCCCAATTTTATCACAAACCCACGTATATTCCCACCCCTTTTGACCCATTTTCGAATCAGCCCCCCAAAAAAAGACTGCTGCGCAGTTCGCACAGCAGTCCACTATTGATAGATTTACTATTTGGTTATTTGCTCAGGAACTCATCAATACCTGCAGCAGCTACCTTACCGGCTCCCATCGCCTTGATAACGGTGGCAGCACCTGTGACAGCATCGCCACCGGCAAAGATCTCAGGCCGGTTGGTGCAGGCTCTGTCGTCAGTGCCGATTCCACCTCTAGCGTTGGCTTCCAGATTCTTGGTGGTGTCGATGATCAGAGTGTTCAGCTTGGTTCCGATGGCCATGATGACATAGTCCACATCCTCAACAAAGTTGGAACCCTCAATCTCAACCGGACGTCTTCTGCCGGATGCATCCGGCTCGCCCAGTTCCATCTTCACACACTCGATGCCCTTGACGTCGCCGTTACCATCGTCAAGGATCTGTACCGGATTGGTCAGATAGTGGAAGATGACGCCTTCCTCTACAGCGTGGTGGATCTCTTCTGCTCTTGCAGGGATCTCATCCGCGGAACGACGATAGATGATATAAACGTCTTCAGCACCCATTCTCTTGGCACATCTGGCTGCGTCCATAGCTACGTTTCCGCCGCCTACGACAGCGATCTTCTTGCGGTGCATGATCGGTGTATCGTACTCGTCTCTGTAGGCCTTCATCAGGTTGATTCTAGTCAGATACTCGTTTGCGGATACAACACCCAGCAGGTTCTCACCCGGGATGTGCATGAAGGACGGGAGTCCAGCACCGGTTCCGATGAATACGGACTCAAATCCTTCTTCCTCGATCAGCTCATCAACGGTGATGGCTCTTCCGATGATGGCATCGGTGACGAACTTGACACCCTTGGCCTCCAGCTTGGAGACTTCAGCAGCTACGATCTCCTTGGGGAGACGGAACTGAGGAATACCGTAGACCAGTACGCCTCCGGTCTTGTGCAGAGACTCAAACACGGTGACTTCATAACCCTTGTTGATCAGGTCGCCAGCGCATGCCAGTCCCGCAGGACCTGCACCGATGATAGCTACCTTATGACCGTTGGTTTCCACAGCCGGGATCTCTTCGTCACCAAAGTTGGCAGCGTGCCAGTCAGCAACGAATCTCTCCAGACGACCGATGGATACCGGCTCGCCCTTGGTGCCACGGACACAGACGCCCTCACACTGGTTCTCCTGGGGGCAGACACGTCCGCAGATAGCGGGCAGAGAACTGTCCTCACTGATGATCTGATAAGCAGCCTCAAAATCTCCCTCTGCAACCTTGGCTACAAAGTCAGGGATCTTGATCATTACCGGACATCCGCCCATGCAGGGCTTTTTGCGGCACTTGAGGCATCTCATTGCCTCGCTGATCGCCTGCTCAGGCGTATATCCCAGGGTTACCTCCAGGAAGTTCTTGTTACGAACCATCGGATCCTGTTCAGGCATCGGATTTTTCTTCATTCTCAGATTAATCATAGTAACGTACACCTCCTGTCAGACGGCAGACATGTTCTCTGTCATATTTCTCCTGCTCAGCGTAGTATGCACTTCTCTGGAGTACCTCGTCCCAGTTGACCTTGGATCCATCGAACTCAGGTCCGTCGACGCAGACGTACTTTTCCTCGCCATCGATGCTGACACGGCAGCCACCACACATGCCTGTTCCGTCGATCATATAGGCGGTCAGGGATGCGATGGACTTGATGCCGTGCTTCTCAGCGATCTGGCAGGTGAACTTCATCATGATCGGAGGTCCGATAGCGACGATCTCGTCGTACTCATTGCCTTCCTCGATCAGCTGCTCCAGCTTCTGGGTGGTGAACATCTTCTCACCGGCAGAACCGTCATCGGTCACCAGGAACAGTCTGTCTGTGCCTGCTGCGAACTCATCCTGCAGGATGACCAGATCCTTGTTCTTGAATCCGGTGATCATGTCCACGTGGATGCCGTGGTTGTGCATTCCAACGGCCAGGGGGTATGCCAGAGCGTTACCGGTACCACCGCCGACGACGCAGACCTTCTTCAGGCCTTCCATCTCTGTCGGCTTACCCAGCGGGCCAACGATATCAGCGAAGCAGTCGCCTACTTCCATCTGATCCATCAGCATGGTGGATCTGCCTACTGCGGCGTAGATCAGATCGATGGTGCCATCCTCTGGATGCTCGCCGGCCATGGTGAGAGGAACCCTCTCACCATATTCATCTGTACGAAGGATGATGAACTGACCCGGCTTGGCTTTCCTGGCTACCAGCGGTGCTTTGATGACCAGCCAGGTAATGTTATCGTTCAGCTTTCTTTTGCTTACAATTTCAAATCTTTTTTCCATGATCAACCCCTCCTCTCCTAGTTATTATCGTAACTCTTCTTCTCATTGAGGAGATGCTCGTATCTGTCAACAGACTGCTTCTCTGCTGCCTGGAAGAGCTCTTCCGCTCTCTCCGGGAACTTCAGTTTCAGTGAGTTGTAACGAACCTCGCCCATGATGAAGTCTCTGTAGCTCTCGGTCGGCTTGTGGCTGTCGACAGACAGCGGGTTCTTGCCGGCGGCTGCCAGATCGGGGTTGAATCTCATCAGGTTCCAGTAACCGGAACGGACAGCATCTCTCATCTCTTCCATGGCTTTGTTCATGCCCTTCTTGATGCCGTGGTTGATGCACGGTGCGTAGGCGATGATCAGGGAAGGTCCATTGTAGGCCTCTGCCTCTCTGATGGCTCTCAGTGTCTGCTCCGGGTTAGCGCCCATGGCGATCTTGGCTACGTATACATATCCATACGCCATAGCGATCTGAGCCAGATCTTTCTTCTTGACTTCCTTACCGGAAGCAGCGAACTTGGCTACCGCACCAGTCGGAGTGGACTTGGAGGACTGTCCACCAGTGTTGGAGTAAACCTCGGTATCGAAGACCATGACGTTCACGTTCTTGCCGGAAGCCAGTACGTGGTCAAGTCCGCCGTAACCGATGTCGTAAGCCCATCCGTCACCACCGAAGATCCACATGGACGGCTTGTTCAGCATATCTGCATTGTCCACGATGAATCTTGCATCCTCATTGCTGTCCGCGATCTTCTCGCACTCTGCTGCCAGGATGTCGCCGGTCTCTCTGGAGCTCTCAGCATCATCCATAGTAGCCAGCCATGCTCTTGCCGGAACACCGATCACGTCTACCAGTCTCTCGGCAGCGTGCTTCAGCTCGTTTCTTCTGGACTCTACAGAAGTAGCCATACCCAGACCAAACTCTGCGTTGTCCTCGAACAGGGAGTTAGACCATGCCGGACCGCGTCCTTCCTTGTTGACGGTGTACGGTGTGCTCGGAGCACTGTGTCCCCAAATGGAGGAGCATCCTGTGGCGTTTGCGATGAACATTCTGTCACCGAACAGCTGAGTCACCAACTTAGCATAGGGGGACTCTCCGCATCCCGGGCATGCTCCCGAGAACTCGAGCAACGGCTGCAGGAACTGAGATCCCTTGACCGTGTTGCGCTTGAACGGAACGTCCTTGTCGGTCACATCGCCGAACAGGTAGTCATATCTCTTCTGGTTTGCATTGACAATATCGTCCTCTGCAGGCTTCATCTCCAGGGCTTTGTTTCTGGCCGGGCAAACATCTACGCAGGAGCCGCATCCAGAGCAGTCCAGAGCAGAGATACCGATGGAGAAGAACTTGTCTTTCATGCCCTTCATCTTGACAAACTGACCGTCCACTGCTGCAGTCTCTTCCTCGTCCAGAACGAACGGACGGATGACACCGTGCGGGCAAACGTAAGCGCACAGGTTGCACTGCATGCAGTTCTTCTTGATCCAGACAGGAACGTCTGTAGCGATACCGCGCTTCTCGTAAGCAGCTGTACCGCAAGGCTCGGAACCGTCTGCGGATGTCAGATATGCGGAAACAGGAATGCTGTCGCCTCTCATGGTTGCCATTGGTACCAGAACGTCGTTCAGGAACTTGGACATATCCTCGTCACGTCCAACCATTGCAGCCGGTGCCGGATCATCCTCTGCCTCAGCCCAGGAAGCCGGTACTTCGACCTTGTGTACGTTGGTGATACCCGCGTCTACAGCAGCCCAGTTCATGTCTACAACGTTCTGGCCCTTCTTGCCGTAGGACTTCTGAATCATTTCTTTCATGTATCCAACTGCATCATCAATAGGAATGATGTCTGCAATCTTGAAGAAAGCAGCCTGCAGGATGGAGTTGGTTCTCTTGGCACCCAGGCCGATCTCCTTAGCCAGGGAAACGGCGTCGCAGGTGTAGAAGTTGATGTCATTCTGTGCGATGTATCTCTTCACCTGACCAGGGATGTGCTCTTCCAGTTCCTCGTCATTCCAGACGCAGTTCAGCAGGAAGGATCCGCCCTTCTTGACATCCTGTACCATGTCGTACTTCTGCAGGTATGCGGAGTTGTGGCATGCCACAAAGTCAGCCTGCATGACATAGTAGGTGGACTTGATCGGCTTGTCGCCAAAGCGCAGGTGGGAGATCGTCACACCACCGGACTTCTTGGAGTCATACTGGAAGTATGCCTGTACCTTCTTGTCGGTGTGGTCACCGATGATCTTGACACTGTTCTTGTTAGCACCAACTGTACCGTCAGCGCCCAGACCCCAGAACTTGCAAGCCTTGGTTCCTGCCGGAACGGTATCAGGATAATGGCTCGGCTTCAGGGACAGGTTGGTCACGTCGTCGTTGATAGACAGGGTGAACTCTGTCTTCGGCTCATCAGCGTCCATGTTCTCAAATACTGCCAGGATGTCTCCAGGCTGTACGTCCTTGGAACCCAGTCCATAACGGCCTCTGTAGACCTTAGCAGACTGGAACTTGGTGCCCTGCAGAGCGGATACGATATCCAGATACAGAGGCTCACCGATGGAGCCCGGTTCCTTGGTTCTGTCCAGTACGGAGAGGACCTCAACGGAATCCGGCATGACATCCAGCAGATACTTGACGGAGAACGGTCTGTACAGATGTACCTCGATTATACCTACCTTCTGCCCATCAGCCAGCATGTGGTCGATCAGTTCCTCTGCAGCATCGCAGATGCTTCCCATCGCCACGATGACGTGCTTGGCATCCGGTGCACCATAGTAGTTGAACGGCTTGTAATCGGTGCCGATCTTCTCGTTGACCATCTGCATGTACTTGTTGACGATATCCGGTGCAGCATCGTAAGCCGGGTTGCAGGCCTCTCTGTGCTGGAAGAAGGATTCCGGCTGCTCAGCGGATCCCATCGCCTTCGGGTGGTTCGGGTTCAGCGCGTTCTGCTTGTAAGCCTTGACCGCGTCCCAGTTCACCATGGACTTCAGCTCATCATAGTCCCAGACCTCGATCTTCTGGTTCTCGTGAGAGGTTCTGAATCCATCGAAGAAGTGCAGCATAGGAAGCTGTCCGTCAATGGTGGCCAGATGCGCGACTGCAGCCAGGTCCATGACCTGCTGAACGCTGTTGGAAGCCAGCATAGCGAATCCGGTCTGACGGCAGCTCATGACATCGGAGTGATCTCCGAAGATGTTCAGCGCGTGCGTGGATACGCAGCGAGCGGATACGTGGAATACAGCAGGTACCTGCTCACCGGCGATCTTGTACATGTTCGGAACCATCAGCAGCAGACCCTGGGAAGCTGTGAATGTGGATGTGTAGGATCCGGTCACGATCGAACCGTGCACAGCACCGGCAGCTCCTGCCTCTGATTCCATCTCAATGATCTTAACTTTCTCTCCAAAGATATTGGTTCTGTCCTGGGAAACCCACTCATCCATGTTCTCAGCCATCGGCGAGGATGGTGTGATAGGATAAATGGCCGCAACTTCTGTGAATGCATAAGCTACGTGAGCGGCTGCTGCGTTTCCGTCCATTGTCTTGAGTTTTCTCACCGTGATCACTCTCCTTCCGTCAAGCCAAGAGCTTCTCTCTGCAGGAAATTGTACTCAGGCACTTCCTGTTCCTTGATAACGAATCTGGAGCACATGTTCTGGCACATATGGCAATCCTCGCAGATCTCAGGATCTACTACAGCATGCTTGCTCTCCATGTAGATCGCACCGTTCGGGCAGTTGTTGACACAGTCCTCGCAGGCGATGCATCCGGAATCGCAGACGGCAGCCTTGTCTTCGTAGTCATCTGTGGAAGAACACGGAACCATTCTCATTCCACCGTAAGGAACCATGGTGATGAGACCCTTCGGACATGCATAAGTACAATCCTTGCAGCCTACGCACTTGTCCGGGTCGACAACAGCAGTTCCGTTCACGACGTGAATGGCATCATAACGGCATACTCTGGTGCAGTTGCCCAGTCCGGTACAGCCTGTGGTGCAGAGATCATATTCCTTCGGATCTACGTTCTTGACCACATCGGCGCAATCGGTGAAGCCCAGCTCCTCGTATTTCTTGTTAGGCTTGAATCCACCGCTGCATCTGACGAAAGCGACCTTCTCCTTCAGTGCGGTCAGATCGTGCTGTGTATCTACGATGATCTTCTTCTTACACTTGACGGTGCAGGATACACATCCAACGCACTTCTCGTAGTCGATCACAGCGTGGTTGTCGATGATCTCCACAGCTCCCTCAGGACATGCTCTGACACAGTCTCCGCAAGCGATACATCCGTATCCGCAGATCTCTCTGGTCTTGTCATCATCCTCTTCCTTGGAAGAGCAGGGAATGAAGTTGGTGGCATCTCTGGGGATCATTCTGATCAATGCCTGCGGACATACGTCCTCCTTGGCACAGTCACCGCAACCGTCGCACTTCTCGGGGTCGATCACGATCTTGCCATCGACGAGCTTCATTGCATCCTGCTTGCAGGACTCGATGCAGGAACCGACACCAACGCATCCGTTCTTGCACTCACCACGCTGGAACCCAGACTCTACTGCATCCTTACAGGAACTGCAGCCTGCGAATCTGGCCTTGCCAGCTGCATCACCGCTACAGAAAACAAAAGCAATCATGTTCTCATTGCCTGTAGCTGCTCCGCCTTGATTAGTACTCATACTACTAATTCCTCCTTTTCCTAATAGTAAATCTATCATTTTCTTTCCGTAACCAATAGGTTAACAGGAGTAAAAACGAAAAACTACGATGGTATTGTGTATACACCATACCACATACAATTTTACTCCTCCTGTAAGGGTTAGTCAACAAAGAGGATGTGCATTCTCTGTTTTTTTTCAAAAACAAAAAGAGACCGCTTCACGGCAGTCTCTCTCGTTTTCACAAAGCCTTCCAGTACTGTTATTCTTTTCCGTTCCAACAGTAGGTACATAGTTTGTCTGGATCCATCCCGGTAGCCTCGATCAGGTCATCCAGCCGCTGGAATGCCAGGGACGTGAAATCCAGTCTCTTCCGGATCTCCTCTACCATATCAGCGTATTTCTGACTATCCGGATCCGAATACTCTGCCAGCACCTCATCGCTGACTTCGCTGCCCTCAAAATCACGGATCACACGTCTGGTGATGTAGTCGTATTCCGAGCGGGATCTGGAAAAGTTGACGTATTTGCAGCCATACATCAGCGGCGGACATGCCGGCCGGATGTGGACCTCCTTGGCACCGCTGTCGTACAGGTATTTCACGGTCTGTCCAAGCTGCGTCCCCCGCACGATCGAGTCATCGATGAGAAGCAGGGACTTGTTCTCGATCAGGCTCTTCACGGGCAGAAGTTTCATGTGCGCCACCAACTCGCGCTGGCTTTGTCTGGTGGGCATGAAGGACCGCGCCCAGGTGGGGGTATACTTGACGAAAGGCCGCGCGTAGGGGATCCCTGACTCATTGGCATAGCCCACCGCATGAGCAATACCACTGTCAGGCACACCGGCTACGATATCCGGCCGTTCCCTGCCTTCGGTCTGATCGCGCTTGGCCAGCATGTGCCCGCACTGGTAGCGCATCTCCTCCACATTGATCCCCTCGTAATTGGAGGTAGGGAATCCGTAATACACCCAGAGGAAGGTGCATATCTTCATCTCTTCTCTGGCAGGACTCAGTTTCTCCATGCCATCGGCTGTAATGAGAACGATTTCTCCCGGGCCAAGCTCGTAATGAGTCTCGTATCCCAGATTGATAAACGCGGATGTTTCAAAGGAAGCGCAGTAGGCCCCTTTCTTCTTTCCAATTACCATGGGCGTCCTTCCATATCTGTCGCGCATGGCGTAGATCCCCTCGGTGGTCATAAGGAGCAGGGACATGGATCCTTCGATGTTCTCCTGTACCAGACGCAGCCCTTCGACGATGCTGCCCGCCTGATCCAGGATCACACCCACCAACTCTGTATCGTTGATCTTGCCGCCACTCATAGCCATAAAGTGACTGTTGCCCCGGGCATACGCCCTCCGGATCAGCTGATCTGCGTTATTGATCTTTCCGACGGTAGTGATGGCATAGGCTCCGTGATGAGAGCGGATCAGCAGTGGCTGTGGATCCATGTCAGAGATACATCCGATCCCCATACTGCCTTCCAGTTCATCAAGGTCTCCATCGAACTTGCTCTTAAAGGGCGCATTCTCGATATTGTGAATGGAACGATGAAATCCATCCAACTCGTTATAGACTGCCATACCTCCACGTCTGGTTCCAAGGTGGGAATGGTAATCGATTCCGAAAAACAGGTCATTGGTACAACTTGACTTTGAGGCAACGCCGAAATATCCGCCCATGCTACTTCCTTTCGTCCAAAAATGAAAAATACAGAAGATATTATATCACATTTCTCCGCCAGATGCTGAATAAATATCAAAAAAAGAATTTTTTTGAAAGGGTCATGCCTTTGTAGTTGCCGATCCCGTCCTAACGCAAAAGGCCGTCGCTTCCGCGACGGCCCCATTTCTCAATTACAGAAGCAAACCTTACTCGATGATCTCAGTTACAACACCGGATCCTACGGTTCTTCCACCTTCTCTGATAGCGAAGCGCAGTCCTTCCTCGATCGCGATCGGGGTGATCAGCTTGATCTCCATGACTACGTTATCTCCAGGCATGCACATCTCTGTGCCCTCAGGCAGCTTCAGATCGCCGGTTACGTCGGTTGTTCTGAAGTAGAACTGCGGTCTGTATCCGTTGAAGAACGGGGTGTGTCTTCCGCCCTCTTCCTTCTTCAGTACGTATACCTGGCCCTTGAACTGTGTATGCGGATGGATGGTTCCCGGTGCTGCCAGAACCTGTCCTCTCTCGATCTCGGTTCTCTGTACGCCTCTCAGCAGTGCGCCGATGTTGTCTCCGGTCTCTGCCTGGTCCAGGATCTTTCTGAACATCTCGACTCCGGTGACGACCACCTTTCTCTTCTCGTCGGACAGTCCAACGATCTCCACCTCGTCGCCTACCTTCAGCATTCCTCTCTCTACTCTTCCGGTCGCAACTGTTCCACGTCCGGTGATGGAGAAGACGTCCTCTACCGGCATCAGGAACGGCTTGTCGTTGTCTCTCTCCGGCTCGGGGATGTACTCGTCTACGGCTTCCATCAGCTCGACAACCTTGTCTCCCCACTCTCCAGCTGGATCTTCCAGTGCCTTCAGCGCGGATCCCTTGATGATCGGTGTGTCATCGCCAGGGAACTCGTACTCGGTCAGCAGCTCGCGGACTTCCATCTCCACCAGCTCCAGCAGCTCCTCGTCATCTACCATGTCACACTTGTTCAGGAACACGATGATGTAAGGTACGCCTACCTGTCTGGACAGCAGGATGTGCTCTCTGGTCTGCGGCATCGGTCCATCTGTTGCAGCTACTACCAGGATAGCTCCGTCCATCTGCGCTGCTCCGGTGATCATGTTCTTTACATAGTCTGCGTGGCCCGGGCAGTCTACGTGTGCGTAGTGTCTGTTCGGGGTCTCATACTCTACGTGTGCGGAAGAAATGGTGATTCCTCTTTCCTTCTCTTCCGGTGCCTTGTCGATCTGGTCGAACTCAACGTTCTCGCCCAGGCTGTATCTCTGATGCAGTACCTTGGTGATGGCAGCTGTCAGAGTTGTCTTACCATGGTCTACGTGACCAATTGTTCCGATGTTGATATGCGGCTTGGTTCTCTCGTATTTCTGTTTTGCCATTTTTATCCTCTTTTCGTAATGCGCCGAAGGCGGGCATTGGGCCACACCTCGCAGCGCCTGAGTGAAAATGTGATTACTTAGTGCTTACCTTGTCAAGCAGGTTGTCAGGCAGCTTTTCGAAGTGGTCGAACTGCATGACATAGATACCACGTCCCTGTGTACGGGAACGAAGATCTGTAGCGTATCCGAACATCTCGGACAGCGGAACCATCGCACGGATGGCCACTGCGCCGTTGTTCATGTCGGAGCCTTCGATACGGCCTCTTCTGCCAGAGATGTCGCCAATGACATCGCCCATGTACTCTTCAGGTACAGTCACCTCTACCTTGAATACAGGCTCAAGCAGTACCGGGTTTGCCTTCTTGGCAGCCTCCCGGAATGCCATAGAGGCAGCAACCTTAAATGCCATCTCGGAGGAGTCGACCTCGTGGTAGGAACCGTCGTACAGTTCGACGCCCACATCCACTACCTGGTAGCCAGCCACCGGACCAACTTCCATGGCGGACTTGATTCCTTCCTCGATTGGGCCAATGTATTCCTTCGGGATCGCACCTCCGACGATGGAGTTGACAAACTCAAATCCTTCGCCCGGCTCTCTCGGGTATACCTTGATCTTGACATGTCCATACTGTCCATGGCCACCTGACTGCTTGGCGTACTTGTGGTCCACATCAGCAGTTCCTGTAATGGTCTCCTTGTAGGATACCTGCGGTTTTCCAACATTCGCCTCAACCTTGAACTCACGGAGCAGTCTGTCCACGATGATCTCCAGATGGAGCTCGCCCATTCCAGCGATGATGGTCTGTCCTGTCTCCTCGTTGGTGTAGGTCTTGAATGTCGGATCTTCTTCAGCCAGCTTGGCCAGAGCAACGCCCATCTTCTCCTGGCCGGCTTTAGTCTTCGGCTCGATGGCGATCTCAATTACAGGATCCGGGAATTCCATGGATTCCAGAATGACCTCGTGACTCTCGTCACAGAGAGTATCGCCTGTCGTCGTATTCTTCAGTCCTACGGCAGCCGCGATGTCGCCAGAGTAGACCTTGGGAATCTCCTCTCTCTTGTTCGCGTGCATCTGCAGGATACGGCCGATCCTTTCCTTGTGTCCCTTGGTGGAGTTATACACATAGGAACCGGAGTCCAGCGTTCCGGAGTATACCCGGAAGAATGCCAGCTTTCCTACATACGGATCTGCCATGATCTTGAACGCCAGTGCGGAGAACGGTTCCTTGTCGTCGGACACTCTCTCGACCTCCTCGCCAGAATCCGGGTCAACGCCCTTGATTGGCGGGATATCGATCGGTGCCGGCATGTAATCCACGATACCATCCAGCAGCATCTGTACGCCCTTATTCTTGTATGCGGAACCACACATCACAGGAACCATCTCGTTGGCGATGGTCTGCTTACGAATCGTCTCCTTGATCTCCTGCTCTGTCAGTTCTTCGCCCTCGAGGAATTTCATCATGAGATCTTCGTCGGACTCCGCAACGGACTCCAACATCTTCTCTCTCCATTCCTCTGCGAGCTCGAGCATATCTTCCGGAATCGACTCCTCGTCGATCTTGGTGCCCAGCTCGTCTTCGTAAACCTCTGCTTTCATTGTGATAAGGTCGATGATTCCCTTGAAATTCTCTTCCTTACCAATCGGCAACTGGACAGGTACGGCATTCGCCTTCAGTCTGTCCTTCACCATATCTACGACTCGGAAAAAGTCCGCACCCATGATGTCCATCTTGTTTACGAAGATCATTCTGGGTACGCCATATCCTTCTGCCTGTCTCCAGACTGTCTCGGACTGAGGTTCTACGCCGCCCTTCGCACAAAGCACGGTGACGGCCCCGTCAAGAACTCTGAGTGATCTCTCAACTTCAACGGTAAAGTCAACGTGTCCCGGAGTGTCAATGATATTGATCCTATGACCTTTCCACTGTGCGGTCGTAGCAGCAGAGGTAATCGTGATACCACGCTCCTGTTCCTGTTCCATCCAGTCCATCTGTGCCGCACCATCATGGGTCTCCCCGATCTTGTGCGTCTTACCGGTATAGAAGAGGATACGCTCCGTGGTAGTCGTTTTGCCCGCATCGATGTGGGCCATGATCCCGATATTTCTCGTTTTTTCCAACGAAAATTCTCTACCTGCCATTGCTTACCTCGTTTCTTACCATTTGAAGTGTGCAAACGCCTTGTTTGCCTCAGCCATCTTGTGAGTGTCTTCCTTCTTCTTAACAGAGGATCCGGTGTTGTTCGCGGCATCCATCAGTTCCTTTGCCAGACGCTCAGACATGGTTCTCTCGCCTCTGAGTCTGGTGTACTTGGTCAGCCATCTCAGACCGAGAGTCTGTCTTCTCTCTGCTCTGACCTCGATAGGAACCTGGTAGTTCGCACCACCGATTCTTCTCGATTTAACTTCTACTACAGGCATGATGTTGTTCATTGCCTTCTCGAATACTTCCAGCGGCTCCTCGCCGGTCTTCTCCCTGATCTGGTCGAAGGCGGTGTATACGATCTTCTGCGCAACGCCCTTCTTGCCGTCCAACATAATGCTGTTGATCAGCTTGGAAACGACGACGCTTCCGTATACAGGATCTGGAAGTACTTCTCTCTTTGGTGTTTTACCTTTTCTTGGCACTTCTCTTCCTCCCTTGTTTGTTATCTCCGCGCATGATCTGACGCTTCTGTTCTCACTCGCGTCTGTCCTGCACAAAGCTTCCTGCGCAAGCCACATGCGGTCTCGCGCGACTTCTCTTCGCCCCTAGGTGGGGTTACTCTGGGGCGGCCGCATCCGTTGGCCGTCCAGCGTGTCCGGGGGTACTCGACGCTGCAATCAGCGCCGCGGCGCTCTTATATAGGCTTCATTTCTTGGGCACAAAGCCTTGAAAACGATACCTCCTATATCAAGGTGCCTTTCCCTTGCTTGCCATCTACGCAAGCTGACTGTGACACAGTTTCTTATTTTTTCTTAGGACGCTTGGCACCGTACTTGGAACGAGCCTGGCCTCTGTCGGAAACACCGGCTGTGTCCAGAGTTCCTCTGATGATGTGATATCTCACACCAGGGAGGTCCTTGACTCTGCCGCCTCTGATGAGGACGACACTGTGCTCCTGCAGATTGTGTCCGATTCCCGGAATGTAAGCGGTAACTTCGATTCCGTTGGTCAGACGAACCCTTGCGACCTTTCTGAGCGCGGAATTCGGCTTCTTCGGAGTGACGGTCTTTACAGAGGTGCAGACGCCTCTCTTCTGCGGAGAGCTCTGATCTGTAGAAACTCTTCTCAGTGAGTTCATTCCCTTACCCAGTGCAGGTGCATCGGATTTCTTGACCGAGCTGGTTCTGCCCTGACGTACTAACTGATTGATAGTAGGCATTCGTTTCTCCTTTCTTCATAAAATGATATATTGCTGACATCCAAAGTGACCCTGTTTACGTCCAGGGCCGGGTTAGACGGCAACTATCAGATAGTTTACCATACACAGCGGCGGAATGCAACTGTTTTTTCTTGCGGATTGTGAAAACAAGGCCGCCGCACGCAGCAAACGATGCTTTGTGCAGCAGCCTCTCATTGACTGCCGATGATGGCAGATGACTATTCGGTTTCTTCTTCTGTCTCTACGACCTCCGCGGATTCGTCGAACACTTCTTCTGGTTTCATATCGTCAACTTCCACCAGATCTGGAGTCTCTTCGATCACCTCATCGGTCACAGGTACAAAATTCGGAGTAAGATCGAGTTCCTCAGGCTCATCCACACTGTAGTCATGTCTTGACTCAGGCTTGCTGGAATCGAACCGTACGTTCTCGGTGTTCTTTGGCTTTTTCTTGAAAGATGCCATGTACTCGGTGTTTTCGCCGTAGTCCACCTCCACGCTCTTGTAGCGCTTCAAACCGGTTCCCGCCGGAATCAGCTTACCGATGATGACGTTCTCCTTCAGTCCCTGCAGACGGTCTGTCTTGCCCTTGATGGCTGCATCCGTCAGAACACGGGTGGTCTCCTGGAAGGAGGCTGCCGACAGGAAGGAATTGGTGGCCAGCGCAGCCTTGGTGATTCCCAGCAGCAGCTGCTCTGCCTCTGCCGGCTCACCGCCATTCTCCACTGCCTTCTGGTTCGCTTCCTCAATCTCCAGAGCGTTGTAATTGCCTCCCGGAAGGAGATCAGTGTCTCCCGGATCGTTCACCTTGAACTTGCTCAGCATCTGGCTGACAATGATCTCGATGTGCTTGTCGTTGATATCTACACCCTGGCTCTTGTATACGCGTTGTACTTCCATCAGCAGGTAGTCATAGACGCCACTGACGCCCTTCAGTTTGAAGATGTCATGCGGGTTCAGCGGACCACTGGAGATGTTGCCGCCGGCTTCTACACGGCTTCCGACCTTGACGGCCAGCTTGGCACCATACGGAACCTGGTAAGTCTTCCTCTCACCATCATCCCCCAGGACAACGACGTTTGTCTTGTTGTCTGTTCTGGCCTCGATGGTCTCAACCACGCCGTCTGCCTCACAGATCTCTGCAAGTCCCTTCGGCTTACGAGCCTCGAACAACTCCTCGACTCTCGGCAGACCCTGGGTGATATCGCTTCCGGCAACACCGCCGGTATGGAAGGTTCTCATGGTCAGCTGTGTACCCGGCTCACCGATGGACTGTGCCGCGGTGATACCAACAGACTCACCGATGTTGACTTCCTCTCCGGTTCCCAGGTTACGACCGTAACACTTGGCGCAGACACCGGAGCGACTGCTGCAGGTCATGACCGAACGGATCTTGACGGACTGGATACCGGCTTCCTCGATCGCCTTCGCCTGATCATCGGAGATCAGCTCGTTTCTCTCCACGATGACTTCACCTGTACGCGGATCTACCACGTCCTCCACAGAGGTTCTACCAGCGATACGCTCATGGAGAGATTCCAGGATGTTGTCCTCGTTCTCTCCGCGCTCGCGGAAAGCGGATACTTCCACACCTGCGGTGGTACCACAGTCATACTCTCTGACGATCACGTTGTGAGAAACGTCTACCAGTCTTCTGGTCAGATAACCGGAGTCTGCGGTACGCAGCGCCGTATCTGCCAGTCCCTTACGGGCACCGTTGGAGGAGATGAAATACTCCAGGATGGACAAGCCTTCACGGAAGTTTGCCTTGATAGGAATCTCGACGGTCTTACCAGTCGCTGTACCCATCAGACCTCGGATACCACCGATCTGCTTGATCTGGTCCTTACTGCCTCGCGCACCGGAGGTGGCCATGATGTTCAGGTTGTTGTCTGGCTCCAGAGATTCCATCAGCGCATCAGCGACCTCTTCGGTAGCTGCCTTCCAGGTCTTGGACAGGTGATCCAGACGGTTTGCCTCAGAGGCAAGACCCATTCTGTATGCCCGCTCAAAAGCGTCAACCTCTGCCTGTGCCTTCTCAACGATCTCCCACTTGTTGTCCGGAATCTTCATGTCATCGATACCGATGCTGACAGCCGCCTTGGTGGAATACTTGTATCCCATGGACTTGATGTAGTCCAGCATCAGCACGGTGCCGGTGTTTTCATGTGTCTTGTAGCACTTGTCGATGATCTTGCCCAGGGCTTTCTTTCCGCAGACAAAGTCGACTTCCAGCGAATAAGGATCCTTCTCTCTGTCCACAAAGCCGATATCCTGAGGAATTCCCTGGTTATAAATAAACCTTCCGACAGTGGATTCCACCAGTCTGCCCCTGGTGTCGTTCTCCAGGAACAGACGCACCTTGACTCTGGCATGGATACCGACCACACCGTTCTGGTAAGCCATGAGCATCTCATCGATGTCGGTAAACACCTTGCCATCGCCCTTCTCAGGGATACGCTCATAACCGCCCTCAGCAAGCTTCTCCACCACTTTCGGATCCTTGAACTCATCTGTCTCGTACTGGGTCTTCCCGTCTACCACACGCTTGGCATTGCCCGGATAGGTCAGGTAGTAGGCCCCCAGGATCATATCCTGGGTCGGAGTGGTGATTGGCGATCCATCCTTAGGTGCCAGAATGTTGTTCACAGACAACATCAGGAATCTGGCCTCTGCCTGTGCCTCTACAGAGAGAGGAACGTGGACAGCCATCTGGTCACCATCGAAGTCTGCATTGAACGCGGTACAAGCCAGCGGATGCAGCTTGATGGCCTTACCCTCAACCAGCACCGGCTCAAAGGCCTGGATACCCAGTCTATGCAATGTCGGAGCACGATTCAGCATGACCGGATGCTCCTTGATCACATCCTCCAGCACGTCCCAGACTGCCTTCTCCACATGCTCGACCATGCGCTTGGCGCCCTTGATGTTGTGGGCGTGTCCCTGCTCTACCAGTTCCTTCATGATGAAAGGCTTGAACAGTTCCAGTGCCATTCTCTTTGGCAGGCCGCACTGATAGAATTTCAGTTCCGGTCCGACAACGATTACGGAACGGCCAGAGTAATCGACACGTTTACCAAGTAGGTTCTGTCTGAATCTTCCCTGCTTACCCTTCAGCATGTCGGACAGGGACTTCAGGGCTCTTCCCCCCGGGCCGGTGACGGCCTTGCCGCGTCTGCCGTTATCGATGAGGGAGTCCACTGCCTCCTGCAGCATTCTCTTCTCGTTTCTGACGATAATCTCGGGAGCTCCCAGTTCCAGGAGCTTCTTCAGACGGTTGTTTCTGTTGATGACTCTTCTATAAAGGTCATTCAGGTCGGAAGTGGCGAACCGGCCGCCATCCAATTGAACCATCGGTCTCAGATCTGGAGGGATAACAGGAACCGCTTCCAGGATCATCCACTCCGGTCTGTTTCCAGACAGACGGAGAGCCTCCACGACCTCCAGGCGACGGATGATCCGAAGCTTTTTCTGGCCGGTGGATTTCTTCAGAGTCTCTCTGAGGGTGGTACTGAGTTCATCCAGGTCGATCTTGGCCAGGAGCTCACGAATGGCTTCTGCACCCATGGCAGCACGGAACTGGTTTCCAAACTGTTCCTTCAGAGCTCTGTATTCGTCCTCACGAAGAATCTTCTTCTCATACAGGCCGGTGACATCCGGATCACCGGGATCCAGAACGACATATCCACCGAAGTACAGCACAACATCCAGGCTTCCGGGGGTCATATCCAACACCAGTCCCATTCTGGAGGGGATTCCCTTATAATACCAGATGTGGGAAACCGGTGCGGCAAGAGCGATGTGTCCCATACGCTCTCTTCTCACCTTCGCCTTGGTGATCAGCACGCCGCAGCGTTCGCAGACGTGTCCCTTGTTGTTGCTCTTCTTGTATTTTCCGCAGTGGCATTCCCAGTCCTTAGTCGGTCCGAAGATGCGCTCACAGAACAATCCGTCTGGTTCCGGCTTCTGCGTTCTGTAGTTGATGGTCTCAGGCTTTGTGACTTCGCCACAGGACCACTCGTTTACGATCTTGTCAGTCGAAGCAAGCTTGATCTGCAATGATTCAAATCTGTTCAACTCAATGTTTTCTTTTGCGCTTCTGTTCTGATCCACAGATTTACCTCCCATGTTACTCTGCAACAGGCGAATCGTTGTCGTAGTCTCCGTCTTCGTCCTCTGTATAGCCAGCCTCGAAAAGCTCATTCTCATCTCTGAGTTCTGGCTTCATGTCCATCATATCTCTGGTGGCATTGGAGGGTTCTTCATACTCGGACATATCCTTCAGCGAGATTTCCTCGTCATTTTCAGAGAGGACTCTCACATCCAGTGCCAGCGACTGCAGTTCCTTGATCAGCACCTTGAAGGATTCCGGAATGCCAGGCTCCTGGATATTCTCGCCCTTCACGATGGCCTCGTAGGTCTTGATACGTCCTGTGATGTCATCGGACTTCACGGTCAGGATCTCCTGCAGCGTGTATGCAGCGCCGTATGCCTCCAGCGCCCATACCTCCATCTCTCCGAAACGCTGTCCGCCGAACTGCGCCTTGCCTCCCAGCGGCTGCTGGGTGACCATGGAGTACGGACCGGTACTTCTGGCATGGATCTTGTCGTCGACCATGTGGTGCAGCTTCAGCATGTACATGTATCCAACGGTGACCGGCTTGTCGAAATACTCACCGGTACGTCCGTCACGCAGACGCAGCTTTCCGGTCTCATCATAGCCACACTCGACCAGCATCTGACGGATGTCCTTCTCGGTCGCACCGTCGAATACCGGTGTGGAGATGTACCAGCCTTTCTTCTTGGCGGCCAGTCCCAGATGCACTTCCAGGACCTGTCCAACGTTCATTCTGGAAGGAACGCCCAGCGGGTTCAGCATGACCTGCAGCGGAGTTCCGTCGTCCAGGAACGGCATATCCTCTTCCGGCAGGATCCTGGAGATGACGCCCTTGTTTCCGTGACGTCCCGCCATCTTGTCTCCTACCTGGATCTTTCTCTTGGTAGCGATGTAGACTCTGACTGCCTTGGTGACTCCCGGCGGCAGTTCGTCTTTGTTTTCCCTGGAGAAGACCTTCACGTCAACGACGATTCCCTGCTCACCGTGAGGTACCTTCAGGGAGGTGTCTCTGACTTCTCTTGCCTTTTCGCCGAAGATTGCTCTGAGAAGCTTCTCTTCTGAGGAAAGGTCATTCTCTCCCTTTGGAGTGACCTTTCCGACCAGGATATCCGCGGAGGAAACCTCTGCACCGATGCGGATGATTCCATCCTCGTCCAGGTTGCGCAACGCTTCTTCTCCCACATTAGGAATATCTCTGGTGATCTCCTCTGGGGCCAGTTTGGTGACACGCGCCTCTGCCTCGTACTCCACGATGTGCAGCGAGGTGAGCACATCATTCATGATCAGTTTCTCGTTCAGGATGATCGCATCCTCGTAGTTATACCCTTCCCAGGTCATGAACCCAATGAGCAGGTTCTTTCCGAGTGCGATCTCGCCCAGATCGGTAGAAGGACCGTCCGCAATGACCTCGCCCTCCTCAATGTGTTCCCCGTGGGAAACGATCGGACGCTGGTTGATACAGGTACCCTGATTGGATCTTCTGAACTTCAGCAGGGAGTACTTCTCCAGCTCGTTATTGTCATCTCTGCGAATGCGGATCTCCTTGGCATCCACAAACTCTACTGTACCGGAGTGCTTGGCCAGCACGACGACACCAGAGTCTCTGGCGGCTTTGTATTCAATGCCGGTACCTACGTAAGGCGCCTCGGTCACAAGAAGAGGAACCGCCTGACGCTGCATGTTGGATCCCATCAGCGCACGGTTGGCGTCGTCGTTCTCCAGGAACGGGATCATCGCCGTCGCCACAGATACTACCTGCTTCGGCGAGACGTCCATCAGATCCACGCGATCCCGCGGGAACATGGCGATCTCTCCGCCAACACCTCTGGCAGCCACCTTCTCGTTCTGGAAGTGGCCGTCCTCGGTCAACGGCTCGTTGGCCTGCGCGATGATGAGGAGCTCTTCCTCGTCGGCCGTGAAATACTTGATCTCATCGGTGACTCTGTGGTTCTCCTTATCTACGATCCGGTACGGAGTCTCTATGAAACCATACTCGTTGATCACACCATAGGTGGTCAGCGAACCGATCAGGCCAATGTTTGGACCTTCTGGAGTCTCGATCGGGCACATTCTGCCGTAATGAGACTGATGGATATCTCTGACTTCGAATCCGGCTCTCTCTCTGGAAAGTCCTCCAGGACCCAGCGCAGACAGTCTTCTCTTATGGGTCAGTTCCGACAGTGGATTGTTGGCATCCATGAACTGAGACAGCTGGGAACTTCCGAAGAATTCCTTGATGGCAGCCGTCACCGGACGGATGTTCATCAGATCCTGCGGGCTGGCATCCTCATTGTTCTGGGTCGTCATCCGTTCTCTGATCACTCTCTCCATTCTGGAAAGACCGATACGGACCTGATTCTGCAGAAGTTCTCCGACTGTACGGAGTCTTCTGTTGCCCAGATGGTCGATATCATCCACACTGCCGATACCGTAAGGCAGGTTGAGGATATAACTCACAGATGCAATGATGTCCGGCATGATGATGTGCTTGGGAGACAGTTCGTCTCTTCTGACTCTGCATGCGTTCTTCAACGCATCTCCCTCGAGTCCCTCGTCCAGGATCTCCTTCAGGACAGGATAGAAAACCTTGTCCGGGAGACGGATGTCCTTGGGCTCAAAGTCGACATACTGACGGATGTCAACGAACTGGCTGCCGATGACTCTCGTCACTGCATCAGTATCGTTCTTGCCGTATACATCTACGTGATGGACGCCGGCATTCTCGATGACCTTACCCATCGCTCTGCTGATCCGCTCGCCACTCTCCACCAGGATCTCTCCGGTGTTGGGATCGATGACGTCCTCTGCGGCAACGACGTCTACCAGTCTGTCCGCCAGACC